>JBMNNN010000148.1:0-5341 GCA_050942555.1 Christensenellales bacterium | reverse complement strand
CGCAGCCGTCGTGGATACTGGACGCGATCCACCAGCAGATACTGCCGCTTAAGGACTACGTGCCCACGCAGAGCTTCACGCCGCTTACCAGCGCGCTGCGCGCGAAAAAGGGCGTCTAGCAGCGCCTGACCACATTCGTATACATTTCCGCCGCCGGGCAACCGGCGGCGTTTTGATGCGCGGCCAAGGAAGGAACAGACGTCCCCCGTGTCGAATGAAACGAATCGGGGAGGTGGCCCACATGAACATACTCTGTCTGCAGGGGAGCCCACGCAGCGAAGGCCATACCGCCGCGCTGCTGGGCGCTCTGACCCAAGTGCTCACTGAGAGGGCGGCCCGTGTCGAGGTCGTGCGCCTGTCGGACAGGACCATCGCAGGCTGCCGGGGCTGCGAGCGCTGCCACGAGTCGGCCTTGCCCGACCACTGCATACAGCGCGACGACATGACGCCCCTTTACGGGAAGGTGCTTTCGGCCGACGCGCTCATACTGGCCTCGCCGGTCTACTTCTGGCACATGTCGGCATGGCTCAAGGCGTTCGTCGACCGGCTGTACTGTATCGCCGATCGGGGCCTGTCGGGAAAGAAAATGGCGCTCGTGCTGACCGGAGGCGGCGACGCGTTCGACGGAATGGATCTCATCGTGGCCAGCGCGGAGCGCATGGCCCGGCACTGCGGCCTTACATTCGCCGGAACGCTGTTCCGCGCGCCCTCGGGCGACGCCCGTATCTGGGAGCCCAGTGCGCTCAGGCGGGACGCCGACAAGATCGCCTGTAAACTGACGGGTGGTGCGCCTGTATGATCAACGTCGCGATGCTCAGCTACTGGCACGTTCACGCGAAGGGATACGCCAAAGAGGTGGCCCAGTCGGGTATTGCCCGGATCGCCGCCGTCTGGGACGAGCTTCCCGAGCGCGGGAAACAGGAGGCCGACGCGCTGGGCGTGCGCTGGTGCGCGCGCCTCGAGGACGCGCTTTCCTCGGAGATCGACGCGGTCGTCGTCAATGCGCCGACCGATATGCACGAGCAGGTCATCACGGCCGCGGCCCGGGCCGGGAAGCACATATTCACCGAAAAGGTACTCACGACCACGGTGGCCTCGGCCCGGCGCATCGTCGCGGAAATCGCGTCGGCGGGCGTCAAATTCTGCATATCGCTTCCGCAGCGGGGAAAACCGCAGCATCTTTTTATAAAAAAGGCTGCGGACAGCGGCGCGCTGGGCCGCGTCTATCTGGTGCGCATGCGCAACGCGCACAGCGGCAGCACCGACGGCTGGCTCCCCGAGCATTTCTATGATCCGGTCGCCTGCGGCGGCGGTGCGATGATGGATCTGGGCGCGCACCCGATGTACCTCATTTCCTGGCTGCTGGGCGAGCCGGTGCGCATCAATTCAATGTTTACCAGCGTCACGGGCCGCGCCGTCGAGGACAACGCGGTCTGCACGATCGAGTTTCGCGACGGGGCCATCGGCGTTTCCGAGACGGGCTTCGTGTCCAAGGCCTCCCCGGCAGCGCTCGAGGTGTACGGCGATCAGGGCACCGCAATGGTATGCGGTCCTGAGGGCAGCGTATACCTGCGTGAGGCAGGAGCCGACGCGTTCCGGCTCGTTGCGCCCGGCGAGCTGCCCGCCCACGCTCCAAAGCCCATCGCGCAGTTCCTGTCGGCAGTCGCGGGCAGCGGACAGATTCTCTACGGTATCGACGACGCGATCGCGCTGACGAGGCTCATGGAGGGCGCGTACCGCGCGCACCGCGAGGGGCGGACGGTCTCCTTCTCGGAAATCGGGTAGACTACCGACAGACCATTGGCAGGTTTGCGCCGGAGCGTACCGAACGCGCGGCGCGGTATCATACATTAGGGAGGAAAAACGATGAAAACCCAAGTAGCGGCCCAGATGTACACGGTGCGGGAGTTTATGAAAACCCCGGCCGACATGGACGTTTCCCTGGGCAAGGTCAAGGCGTCGGGATACGATGCAGTGCAGCTTTCGGGAGGCGGCCCCATCGATCCGGCCGACATGCGAGCGCTCCTTGACAAGCACGAACTGACCGTCGCGGCGACACATATCCAGTTTGACAAGATCGTACACGACACCGAGGGCGCGATCTGCGATCACCGCATACTGGGCTGCGAGTATATCGGCCTTGGCGGCATGCCCGCCGAATACCGCAATTCGGCTGAAGGGTACCGGGAGTTCGCGCGCGTGATCGAGCCGGCGGCGCGCAAGATTGCCGACGCGGGGCTTACGTTCATATACCACAACCACAATTTCGAGTTCGCCCGGTTCGACGGAAAAACCGGCCTGCAGATACTCATGGAGAGCACCGACCCCGCGTGGATGCAGTTCGAGATCGACACCTACTGGGTGCAGATGGGCGGCGGCGACCCGATCGACTGGATCCGCCGGATGGCAGGCCGGATGGACGTCGTACATTTCAAGGACATGACGACCGATCCGGCGGAAAGAAAGCCCATCATGGCCGAGGTCGGCGAAGGGAACCTCAACTGGCAGGGCATCATCGCGGCGTGCGCGCAGATCGGCGTCAAATGGCACATCGTCGAGCAGGACGTCTGCCAGCGCGATCCGTTCGAGAGTCTGGAGATCAGCTTGCGGAACCTGCACCGGCTGGGCCTGCGGTAAGAGCGCATGAAGGCCCTGCGGCGGGTATGCGCGGCGGCGCTGTGCGCGCTGCTGCTGGCGGGCTGCAGCCCAGCCCCGGTCGTGCTGTACACCGATCTGCCCGAAGCGCCGGTTAAGGAGCTGGCCGCGGCGTTCACAGAGCAGACGGGCATTTCCGTCACGGTGACTGTCCAGGCCGACAGCGCGATAGGCCGGACGGTCGGCCAGCCCGACGACCCGTGCGACGTCGTGATGCTGTCTGCGCCCGCGATCGAGACGATGCTGCGCCTTCAGGCTGAGGAGCGGCTCGCGCCGGTCATGACGGCCCACGAGGCGGGCCTTCCCTGGTCGGTTTCGGGCGACGCGTTCGTGGGGTTGGGCGGCGAGACATGGGTGCTGCTCGTTCACACCGGGCTTTTCGGGGACAGCCTGCCCGATTCGATATTTGACCTCACCGACGCGCCCACCGGCCGATGCGGTCTGCCCGACCCCGGGCGATACCCCTACTATCTGCTGGGCGTGTATCTCGGATGGGACGAGAGCCTGATGCTCGCCTTTTTGCAGGACATGCTCCGCCACGGCGTGCAGTGGGGCGGCGGTCCCGCCGACGCGGCCCGGAAGGTAGCCTCGGGCGAGTGGGCCGTCGCGATCACGACGCTGCGCTGCGCGCGCGACGCGCTGGAGGACGGCGCGCCGCTTAAGATCATCATCCCCGACCAGAACGCGGGAGAGCTGGGCACGCTGACCGTGCCCGTCACCGTCGCGGCGGTCAGGCGGGACAAGCCCAATCCGAACGCGGAGCGCCTGATGGCCTTCCTGCTGCGGCCCGAGAGCGAGGCCGCCCTCATCGCGGCGGGCGTTATCGACGCGCCGCTTCGCGATATGACGGGCGCGGACGGACAGGCCCTGACCGCGATACGCCCGCTGCCCAATCGTATCGGCGAGATATACGGCTCGCTCGATACAATCGGAAGCCGCCTCGCGTCGCTGATCGAATAAATTTTTATAATGGCACTTTAAAGTGCCTATGCCATTGCAAAAGCCATAAATCGGCCAATAAACACCGTAATAAACGAACTAAGGCGTAGGACTGTAGATCAGATAAGTAAAGGTATATTATGCTGACGCCGGACAGGCAAGGTATGAGTCAAATCGCAAAAAGACTGGCCGTAGGCGAAAACTTTTGGGAGCCTGACTGTCTATATTCACTATCCGATTTCCTTTTATCACAGATATGAGGTCATACTTCGTCTTTCGAGTTCGGTTCTTCATTTCCTGTACATAGATCTCTGGATGCTCCGTCAATAGTTCTTTACAACGCCCGGTGTTTTTCACATGGCAAACCTCCCGTTTACCATCAATTAAAATATCGGCGATGAAACGATTGGGGCGATTAATGAATGTCGCTTTTCTTATATGGTCATACATCATATAGTTTTCTTTCTCGCCATAAGGATTTCTTCTTGGGTAGGACTAGAAGCTATTTTAACGAATCCCACCGTCGGAGCAAGGTCTTTGTATCCTATTTCTCCGAAATCAGAGAGAACATTGGTCATAATAGAGGACTGGCCTTCAAAACAAAGGTCAAACAAACACCCGGTCATCATGGGGTTTAAAGCATATACAAATGTTTTTTCCGTATCCATCGCCTTTTTACATCCTTCCATCCATCCTTGCTGTTCTTCTTTGTCCCATATCTTACAGTTTGCAGAAGGTTGTATCAATATCTTTGCACCTTTTTCAGCCAAGGCTTTAACCACCGGTTCCTTAAAGCAATCCAGACATACGGCGATCCCCACTTTGCCCGCAGGTGTGTCAAACACTTTAAGATCATCAATTTTACCTTCGGAAAGATCAAATCCGCCTTTGTCCTCCAAACCCGGCACCAAGTGGGCTTTTTTCTGTATACCTGCCAAATTGCCTTCTTCACCAAAAAGAAAAGCTATATTGTATATATTCCGATCCGGGATCCTGCAATCGGTCTTTTTAATATCCGGGTTCCAATTAAAGTCCGGTAACAATACCGATCCTGCCATAATAGTTGCCCTAAATGATTTCGCCATGCGGGAAAATGTATCCGTATACACTCTTGCCGTATCCTTCGCCGTTGCCAAAGCCAATGCACGAAACCACCCCACACGGTATCTCAACCTAATAAATAGGATTTTGAACAAGTTTCTTTTGATCAGGATCCGAACAGCGTCCTGTAATGTTTTTACATCCTTGACCGCTTCGTATGATTTCATAAAGGCCAATGGAGTGCCTACATACTCCGGGAAAGCCACCAATAGTTCTTCATCCCAATCGGCGGTCTTTCGTATTTGTTCCATTATTGAGCCTATTTTTTCTTCAAATGCTTGGGGGCTCCGGTAATCCCTAATATCCCAATGCATCTGGACGGCACAAAGTATCATGATGGCATGATTCTCCTTTACTCTTTATTACAAGTAACTCTATGTTGATTATATGCGTTTGTCAACCCCAAACTGATCCACGTGATACTTTGATTTTGATCCACTAACGATACTTTGAAAGTGATCCACCTGTTCACAATTGAATACGGGGAATCTCTACTCGGAGACAACTGCCGCCCACGCCCGGAAGATGATGACGATGATCTGGATTACAGCAGCAGCCGTGGCTGTGGGTATGTGGGAAACGCAGCGGCGTTTTCCATCATATCCACAGCCCGCAGCAAACCCGAATATGATTCTCAACTCGCTAT
>JBMNNN010000147.1:0-5354 GCA_050942555.1 Christensenellales bacterium | reverse complement strand
GGCCGTCAGCTTCCACGCCATCGGCCTCGTCAGGCAAAGCCTGCTCCGCCTCCTCAGGCTCCTCGTCGGCGTCTGCGTCGGGCCTGGTGTTCTCCGCGCCCTCCGGCCGGGGCGCCTGCTGCGGCTCACTCTCCCCGGATGCGGCGTCCCCGGGCCTTTCTTCCGGGGCGTCCCCGTCCTTCCCGTACGTTTCGTACTGTGTCGTGTCGCGCTGCGCGCCTTGATCCTGCTCGGGCGAAGCCGACATCCCCGACCGCTGCGCGATGAGCTGAACCAACTCGTGTTTCCGTTTGCTGGTCAGGCTGCGAATACCCAGATCCCTGGCTATCGCGCGCAGCTCGACCAATGTTTTTTTTGCTAAATCTTCAATTTGCATCCCGTAAAAATCCCTCCAAAACGAGTACAAAAAGTTAATCCTTCATGGACGGGTGATTTGATATCGTATGAGCGGGAAGGAAAAATCCTGCATAAAGGCGACCAGTATTCGATTAATTATAGTCCATGATTAACCCCGGTGTCAAGCGTTCTCCCGAAAAAATAAAACAACCGTCGTTTTCTGCCATATCAACAGGGAAGGCGCGAAAATATCTCGTTGATTTGCCGTATTGGCGCAATCGCAGGCGGTAACCCTTCTTTATTATATGACGCCTGGAAACACATTATTCATATATCGGCACAAAATGTGTCATTCGGTGCGGTACGGCGTGAGCCGTTCGGCGATGCGGATGCTGACCTCCCGGTTTATTTCCTCGATCTTTCCTTCCCGGGAAAAGCTGTACCATCCGCTGTCGCTGACCACGATGTGATCGATGACCGGTATTCCGATCGTGGCCAGCGCAACCGCGACCCGCCGCGTGTAGCGGATGTCCTCGCCCGAGGGCGCGGGATCGCCTCCCGGGTGGTTGTGCGCGAATATGACCTGGGCGGCATTGTACCGGAGAGCGGCCTCTACGACCAGCCGGGGATGCACGATCGTCTCGTTGACCGTGCCCTCGTGGAGCCTTGCCGCCTGCAGCAGCTGGCAGTTGTTGTTAAGGCATAAGAGGTAAAACGTCTCGCGCGTGTGGCCCGCGAAAAGGTCCAGTGCGTACGCGCCGGTGACCGGAGCGCTGTCCAGCGTGATGTCGCCGTGAAGCCGGTCCATCCTGTACAGCCGCCACAGCTGCGGCATCATCGAAAGAAGAGCGGCGGTATGCGTCCCCACGCCCGGCACTTTCATAAGCTCCTCGGGCCGGGCGTCCAGCACCGCCGACAGCGATCCGAAATGCCCAATGAGCTGATGAGCCAGGGGATTGGTGTCCTTGCGCGGAATCGAGAAGTACAGCAACATTTCGAGCGCCTGGTGGGGCTCGAAACGCTCCAGCCCGTGGCTGAGAAACCGCCCGATCATGCGCTTGCGGTGTTGCTCGTGGATCGACATCGCCAGCCTCTTTTCACGCTATATCCTTCATTTCGACACAATGGCGGCCATATCCTTCTAATTTTGTTGACCCAAGCCCCCACGGGCGGTATAATCATGATGGCTATCGCTGCCAGCCTTAGGAAACGGAGGGATCGGGTATGAACAAGGCGCTGGACGCCGTGATGACGCGCTGGCTTCAGGATCATCGCGAGGAGTTTATCAGCGATCTTTTAGGACTTATCGCAATCCCCAGCGTAAAGGAAGAGCCCGTCCCGGACTGCCCCTACGGCGAGCCCGTGGGCAGAGCGCTGTCCTATATGCTGTCGCTGTGCGACAGAGCAGGACTCACAACCCGTAACATCGGTGGCCGCTGCGCCGAGGCGACCCGCGAAGGCGGGGAAACGGTCGTGGGAGTGCTCACGCATCTGGACATCGTGCCCGCGGGCGACGGTTGGACGCGCAACCCATGGGGCGAGCTTTCGGGCGAGCGCATATACGGACGGGG
Organism: Christensenellales bacterium; assembly: GCA_050942555.1. GTDB lineage: Bacteria > Bacillota > Clostridia > Christensenellales > UMGS416 > JAAYXU01. The sequence goes on along the minus strand of JBMNNN010000147.1, from coordinate 3,447 downwards.
CGTCATCGACAACAAGGGCCCTGCGCTTGCGAGCCTCTACGCGCTGCGGGCGCTCACAGCGGCGGGCGCGCCGGTCGCAAACTCGCTGCGGCTCATATTCGGCGGCGACGAGGAGTGCGGCATGGACGACATGCGCTACTACCTGACGAAGCGTCCCGCGCCCGACTACGCGTTTTCTCCCGACGCGCGGTTTCCGGTCATCCATGCGGAAAAAGGGATCGTATCGGGCGAATTCTACGCCGATATCACGGCGCCGACCACGATCACCGCGCTGTCGGGCGGCACCCGGTCCAACGTCGTGCCCGCCGCCGCGCAGGCAAGCCTTAAAGGTCTTGCGATAGGCCGCCTGTCGGCGGCTGTGGAGCAGCGCACCCATATCATGCTGGTCGTCGAGAACGGCGAGATTCTGATCCGCAGCGAAGGCGTCTCGGCCCACGCGTCCACCCCGCACAAGGGCCGCAACGCGGCCGTGCAGCTCATCGAGTACCTGGCCGACACGCTGCCCGAAGAAGACGGCGCGCTGCCCCGGATGCGGGCGCTGGCCGACGGCTCGCGCATGGCGACCGACGGATCGGGCCTTTCGATCGCCTGCCGCGACGCGGTATCGGGCGCGCTGACATTCAACCTCGGCAAAATCGCTTTCGACGGCAGGCGCCTGACGCTGACTTACGACATCCGTCACCCGGTGACGCTCGATATTGATGAGACGCTCAAAAAGATGGAGCAATCGCTCGGGGCGCTGGGCTTCACGATGGCGCCCGCGGTTCCGCGGGCCGGGCTCTACCTGTCGGCCTCCCACCCGCTGGTCGCCACGCTGACCCGGGTCTATACGCAGTGCACCGGCCGCCGGTCCCGTCCGGTCGCGATCGGAGGCGGCACATACGCGCGGACGCTGCCCTGCGCCGTCGCCTTTGGCCCGATATTCCCCGGGCAACCCGAAAACGCGCATATGGCCGACGAATACGCGCGGGTCGGCGACCTTCTTTCCGCCGCGCGTATATTTGCCCACGCGATGCTGGAGCTGGGGAACCTGCCGCCTAACGGCTAGTCGCCCGACAGGACGCTGCGCTCGAGCCGCAGCAGCCGCTCCTTTATGCCGACGCCTCCGGCGAACCCGGTCAGCGCGCCCCCCGCGCCCACGACCCTGTGGCAGGGGATCAGAATGGGCGCCGGGTTGCGATGGAGCGCGCCGCCCACCGCGCGCGCCGCGCCGGGGGCTCCGATGCGGCGCGCAAGCTCCCCGTACGTAAGCGTCTGTCCGTACGGTATCTCCAGACAGGCGTGCCACACGCGCAGCGAGAACGGGCTGCCTGTGAGCGACAGCGGCAGCGAGAATATGCGCAGCGCGCCTGCGAAATATGCGGCGAGCTGCTCCTCGGTACCGAAGGGCAGCGGCTCCGCGCGGGAATCCGGCTCCAGGACCGGCGCCCCAAAGGCGACCCGGCATATGCCGAACCGGTCGGCTGCGATCGTCAGCGGGCCCACCGGCGTACCGATCGTCTTTTCATACAGGATATTCGCCTGCTCAGTCATATGCCTATTATACTATGAACTGGTGCGCGGCGGGAAGAGCCTGTCTCCTTCGTACAGGGCAGCAGCAATCTTGATTTCTTTGGTTACTTTCTGCATCAGAGCAGAAAGTAACCAAAGCGGAGCGTCCTTTGCTAATTCCATGTCCGGGGACCGGTGCCGGCAACCGGCCCCGGATATGTAAAGCCGGGCGCAACCGGCCGGGAGCGCCGGCCCTATATCCTATGCGGACGCGGCGCGGCGGGTTCGCGTTTGACAGGAGCCGCGCCGCGGCTTTATAATGGGCGGCGGACGGGAGGTATCGCTGTGCATCCGGACGAGCGATGGATGACCCGAGCGCTCGCGCTGGCCCGTGCGGCGGGCGAGGCCGGAGACGTGCCGGTCGGCGCGGTCGTCGTGCGCGGGGATGAAGTGCTCGGAGAGGGCCAAAACCGCCGCGAGCGCACCGGCGACCCGACCGGGCACGCCGAGATCGAGGCGCTGCGCCGGGCAGCGGCCGCGTCGGGCGGATGGAGGCTGCCGGGCTGCACGCTGTACGTGACGCTGGAGCCGTGCGCGATGTGCGCGGGCGCGGCGCTCTTGGCCCGCGTCGACCGCATCGTGTTCGGCGCGTTCGACGCGGAGGCCGGATGCTGCGGTACGCTGTATAACCTGCCTGCCGACCCGCGGCTGTCGGCGGGCGTCGCGGTCACCGGCGGCGTACTGCACGGGGAATGCGCCGGGGTGCTCCGCGCGTTTTTCCGCGCGCGCCGGCAGCCCGAGCCCCGCATGCTGTAGTCTTTGCGATACGCGCCCGGGCGATTTATATTTTTTGTTCCTTTCAGCTCCAGTCTAAAATTTACCTCGCACTCCATAGCAGTACCGCGCGCATACTAATAGCCGGAGGGAGTGCCATGCGAAAACATACGGTCATGACGCCGTTTTTATTGTTCGTCCTACTGATATCAGGGTGCGCGCGCGTCCCGCCCGGCGAAACGCAATTTGGAGCGACGACCGCTCCGCCGCCCACCCAGACGCCCGCGCCGATACTGCCTGCCGATCAGCCGATTACCGAAATTACGCCCGCGCCGCTCGCGGTGCCTCCCGACATGTCGTCGGCGGCGGCCAGCGTATCCCCGGCGGTGGTCGGGCTGGCCGTACGCAAAGGCGAAGCCGACGACCCCTCGGCCGTGAACGGCCTTGGAACCGGCGTCATGGTACACCCCGATGGATATTTACTGACGAACCACCACGTCGCGGGCTCCGCCCAAGCGATCGAGGTCGTATTCTACGACGGGACCACGGTGCCGGGGAAAAGGGTATGGAGCGACGCCGCGCTGGATCTGGCCGTCGTCCGGTGCGAGGGCGGCCCCTATGCGACCGCGCCACTCGGAGACACCAACTCGCTGCGCGTGGGCCAGCCGGTGCTGGCGATCGGCACGCCGCTGGACCTCTCGTTTCAGCACACCGCGACGGCGGGCATCGTCTCGGCGGTCGACCGCACCCTCGAAATCCCCGCCGAGCAGGGCGTCTCGTTCATGGAGCAGCTCATACAGACCGACGCGTCGATCAACCCCGGCAACTCGGGCGGTCCGCTGTGCGATATCAACGGGTATGTCGTGGGCATCACGACGATCAAAGTGACCGGCGCGGAAGGCCTCGGGTTCGCGATTCCGATCAACATATGCCGCCCGATCATGGAAAAAATCATCGCCGAGGGCAAATACGTGACGCCTTACATGGGACTTATGGCGATCGACAGAACCATCGCGCGCTTCTACGGGTATGAGGTCGAGCAGGGCATCACGGCGCTCAACGTCGACCCCGAAGGGCCGGCCTACGCATGCGGCATCCGCCAGGGCGACACGCTGCTCATGATCGACGGCGAGGCGGTCGAGACGATGGCCGAGCTGCGCGAGCGCACCTATACCGCCGGGG
>JBMNNN010000146.1:0-5361 GCA_050942555.1 Christensenellales bacterium | reverse complement strand
GAGCCGCAGCAGGCGCCCCGGCCGGAGGGCGCGGAGAACACCAGGCCCGACGCAGACGCCGACGAGGAGCCTGAGGAGGCGGAGCAGGCTTTGCCTGACGAGGCCGATGGCGTGGAAGCTGACGGCCAGACCGAGGAGTCGCACCGCCCGAGGCGCTACACGGGCAGGTATGGCACGAACGGAAACGGACACGCCAGCCGCTCTGCCCGCGGCTACCGCAGGCCCGATCAGGGCAACTGGAAGACGCGGCCCAAGAGCGTATATTATAACGAGCGGTATGCGACATCGAACCCGGCCGTCCCCGAGATGCTCAGCGCCGGAGAATGCGGCGAAGCCGAGGGGATACTCGATATACAGCCCGACGGGTACGGGTTCCTGCGGGCGCTGGAAAAGGACAAAAAGGACATATACGTATCGATCGCGCAGATTCGCCGGTTCCATCTGCGGCAGGGCGATCATGTCGTGGGAAAGACCCGGCCCGAGAAAGAGGGCGAGCGATATCTGGCGATGCTCTATATCACGTCGGTCAACGGGCACGATCCCGAGACCGCAGCCCGCCGCAAGCATTTTGACGATCTTGTTCCGATTTTTCCCGACAAAAGGCTTACGATGGAGCGGCCCGACCGCCCCAACGACCTGGCGATCCGGCTCATCGATCTGGTCGCGCCGGTGGGCAAGGGGCAGCGCGGCATGATCGTATCCCCGCCCAAGGCCGGAAAAACGACGCTTCTTAAAAACATCGCGAACAGCATATCGGCCAACTATCCCGACGTATATCTGATCGTGCTGCTGATAGACGAGCGTCCCGAGGAAGTCACCGACATGAAGCGCTCCACCAAGGCCGAGGTCATCGCGTCGACGTTCGACGAGCGCCCCGAAAACCACTGCGCGGTCGCCGAGACGGTGCTCGAGCGGGCCAAACGCATGGTCGAGGACGGAAAGGACGTCGTGATACTGCTGGACTCGATCACCCGCCTGGCGCGCGCCTATAACCTGACCGTACCCCCCAGCGGCCGCTCGCTGTCGGGCGGACTGGACCCGGGCGCGCTCTACAAGCCCAAGCGTTTCTTCGGCGCTGCCCGCAATATCGAGGAGGGCGGCAGCCTGACGATACTCGCCACGGCGCTCATCGACACGGGGAGTCGGCTGGACGACATCATATACGAGGAATTCAAGGGCACCGGCAACATGGAGCTGCACCTGGACCGCAGGCTGCAGGAGCGGCGCGTTTTCCCGGCAATCGACCTCTACCGCTCGGGCACGCGCAAGGAGGAGATACTGCTCAGCGAAGCAGAGCTCGAGGGCATCTGGGCCGTGCGCAAGCTCCTGGCCGGAAACCAGGAGGACGCGACAGAGCTGCTCATCGATATGATCAGCCGCACGCAGAGCAACGTCGATTTTTTAAACCGCCTCAAAAGCTGGCTCGATATCATGGAGAAAAAGGGATTCAAAAGCCGCGGACACAACAGTAAATAAAAAAATAAATTGAGAGAGCCGCCCGTCAGGGCGGCTCTTTCCTGCCTTTATATCATTCGAATTTGGTGATTTCTCCGTCGTACATCGACTCGCCCTTGCCATCCACAAAACATACCCAGGTTTCGCAGTCCTTGATATAATCGAAGGAATCAGGATTGTTCTTAAATATGCTGGGGGGCTCGCCCGATACGCTGTTTGTGATCCCGAAGCCGTAGTTGTCGCCCACCGACATATATTTAATGATCGAGAAGGTTCCGTCGTCGTTTTGCATGTAGTGCTGGCCGGCCCAGCCGCGGTCGCCCGTGAACTCAATGATCATGCTCAGTTTGTCGTCGGTTTTGACCGTGCAGGTCACCGAATCGGTCGCGGCGTCGAAATCGCCTTCCCATACATATGACTCACCCTCATCGGATTTATAGCTCATACTAAAATGACGTCCGTCGTTTTCCAGCGTCATATTGTTAAGGCTAAGGAAGCCCGCGGCAGCCTGCGCCGCGGTATTGTCGGCCTGCAGCAGAGTCATCGGTATGGCCGCCAGGTCTATCATCGCGATGGGAAGAAGCGCCAGGCCCAGAGACAAGGCCAATGTATCGTTTGCCTCTATCACGGCATTCAGTTTGTCATAGGATTCGCTCTTTGCCTCGATGTACCGGGTATAGGCCCCCGCTACCGACGCATCGGTAGTGGACGGCGTGTCCGTGCCCTGGTCGTCGTCCGGAGCCTCGTTGTCATCGTCCCCGTGATCCGGTTCCTCGTCGTCTCTGTCGTCATCATCGCCCGCATCCTGTGTCTGCGCCGGGGTATCGTCCTCTTCGCCGCCGATGCGCTGTGTGGCGCTTTTGCCACAAGCGGTCATGAGTATCATGAGCAGGGAGAGTATGAGACAGAGTAATAATGTAGACTTTTTCAAATCATTCACCTCGTATTCTTTATTGGCGATACCTGGCACTGTCCATATTATACTATACCACAATGGGAAAAACAAATAAAATTGTTTTGGGAGCGAATGCCCTGCACGGGCAGTAATTGGCTCCATATCGCCGAAACAGATTGACAATCCGCCCGTCCTTCTGTATGCTGAAACCGTTATTATCCGATTCGGGCGCAAGGAGATTCGATATGCGAAAACTGAGCGTACTGGAGGCCGGGTGCATACTGCTCGTCTCAACGGTCCTCTTCATTACGGCTGCGATGCTGATACCGTTACTGGCGCCCGAATATCTGGAGGGCGGAGACAACTGGCACACCGTCACGATACTCGTCGAGATCGGCTGCTTTCTCGTTCCCGGCGCGCTGTACGCGCTCACTCGGCGCGTCGGGATCGCGTCGCTGGGCATCAGGCGGTGCACGGCCGGACAGGTCGCGATTGCGATCATGATGGCCTTTTGTGGATACATCGTGATCGTATTCATACAGCTTATCTGGTTGTCGCTCATAGGCAGCCTTGGCGGAAAGCCTGCCCAGGCGGTCTTTCCCGCGATGGATACGCCCGCCCGCATGCTGCTGGGCGTTGTTTCGATCGCGGTGTCGGCCGCTGTCGCCGAGGAGTTTCTGTTCCGCGGCGTGCTTCTGCCGGCCCTCTCGCGGCGCGGAAGAACCGCGTCGGCGTTACTGGTCACGTCGCTCCTTTTCATGCTCATGCACACATCGGTGGAGTCGCTGCCCTTTACGCTGCTGTATGGACTGCTGCTGGGATGGCTCGCGCTGCGCTCGGGCTCGATATGGCCGTCGGTCGCGTTTCACGCGGCCAATAACGCGATACAGGTGCTTTTGCTCTACGCCTCGCAGAGCATTGAGCTGCCGCCTGAGCTCATCGAGTCGGATCCCGCGCTGATCGCCGATCCCGCGACGCTCGCCTACTCGCTGCTCCTCTACGGCGTGCTGGCGGCGCTGGGCGCGGGCGCGTTTGCGGCCCTCGCGTGGGGCTACCGGAAGATCACGCGGCCCCCGGCTGCCCAGCCGGGCCTCCCCGCGCGGGCCTGGCACTATACACCGATCTGGGTGAGCGCGATCCTGTTGGTAGCGGTGCTGCTGGCAAGGGCGCTGCAGCTCTTTGGCGTGCTCGGGCCGCCGGGACTATAGGAAGTATGCAGATCGACGTAGTGGCGGTAGGCAGGCTCGGGGAGCGCTTCTATCGGGATGCCGTCGACGAGTATGCGCGGCGGCTTTCGCGGTATTGCCGGCTGACGCTCACAGAGGTACCCGATCTGCCGGCTCCCGCAAGCCTATCCGAGCGCATGGCAGAGCGGATACGCCGGCAGGAATGCGACGCGCTGCGCGAGAAGGTGCCCCAGGGCGCGGTGACGGTCGCGCTGGATCGCAGGGGCACCGCGATGACCAGCGAGGAATTTGCGGCATTCCTTGGGATCCACGAAATGGCCGGAAAGCGAATGGCGTTTCTGATCGGCGGCTCGCTCGGGTTTCCCGCGGAGTTTACCGCGCACGCCGCCCACTGCGTATCCTTTGGCGCGATGACCTACCCGCACCAGCTGATGCGGGTCATTCTTCTCGAGCAGATATACAGGGGATTTCGCATAATCCGGGGCGAGCCGTACCATAAGTAGGCGGGGGCGAACCGGAGGGCGGCTAGCGCTCCGACGGGGAGCGCACGTCGTCGAGCGATTTTGCTATCGAGTGGCCGATAGGCGTCCACTCGACCTTCTTAAACAGCGCCGTGACCGATATCGGTATATACGTGAACATAAAAAGCGGGAACGTGAACGTATAGAATATCTTCTGGAGCGCGCCGCAGTGTATGCGCCGCCATTCGGTGACGACGGTGACTAGTCCTACCGCGAAAAGCAGCCCGTAGGCGTTGCGCAGCGTCTCGAATACCGAGCGCAGCAGCGTCAGTGTGTCCCAGTCGTAGTAGAGAAAGCTGACGACCGCGCCGGCCGCGTTGAGCAGCGCGCCCGTTATCGTCAGAAGTATCGCCGGGAATATCGCCATCATCATATCAAAGCAGGAAAAGCCGCCGTATGCGAATATGCCCCTGAGCATTTTTGTCCCATAGTTGTGGAATACCTGCAGGAATCCCTTGGCCCACCGCAGACGCTGCCGCCACGACTGGCCGAACGTGACAGGCTGCTCGTCGTAGAGTATCGCGTCGTGGCAGTACCCGATGCGCTCGCCCTGCAGTATGCTGTCCACCGTGAACTCGATATCCTCGGTCAGCAGGAAATGATTCCATCCGCCGTTGCGCAGTATGATGTCGCGGTGCACGAGAAAACCGGTGCCCGAAACGGCGCAGCTCGTCCCGAGGAGCATCCTTGCCCCGTTCAAATAGCGTGACTCGCGTATAAACCACAGCGAGTATCCGGCAGAGATCCAGTTGCTCGCGTAGTTCTTTGAATTGCGGTAGCTGGTGACGATCCGGTATCCGGCCGAAAAAACGTCGTTCATACGCGCGATATACTGCTCGTCCAGCAGATTGTCCGCGTCGAATATGAAATAGCCGTCGTACGTGCCAAGGCCCCGGGTTTCCTCGATGCAGCCGAACAGAAACGCCAGCGCGTAGCCCTTGCCCACGTACTGCCTGTTCGAGCGCTCCCACACGACGGCCCCGGCCTGCCGCGCGACCGCGGCCGTTTCGTCGGTGCAGTTGTCGGCTACGACGAATATATCGATGCACTCCGCCGGGTACTTCTGGCGGCGTATGCTGTCTATGAGCTGCGCGATGACGGCCTGCTCGTTGCGCGCAGATATCGCGACCGCATAGCGCCGGGGGCTGGCCGCAGGCAGGGGCGCGGGTTTGCGCAGGAGCGCGACGATCATGTACACGAACTGGTACGAGTAGCAGATCATGAACACCATCGCAATGAGGTAGTTGAGAAATGATATCGTTTCCATAAAAGTATCCTTTCATCCGGGACAGACCGAACCTAT
>JBMNNN010000145.1:0-5362 GCA_050942555.1 Christensenellales bacterium | reverse complement strand
CATGGCCGCCCGCACGATACCGGCGGCGCTCGAGTTCATGGAAAAGGAGATCGTGCACGACGCCGAGGCGTACCTTGGCAAGAGTTTTCCGTACGAGGGCGCGGAGGCCTATCTGATGCTGCGGTTTGAGAACGCGACCGAGGACGAGATCGAATCGCTCTATCCCGCGGTGGCCGAGACGTGCCTGGCCTGCGGCGCGCTCGACGTGTTCATCGCCGACACCGACGAGCGCCAGGGCAGCCTGTGGACGGCCCGGGGCAGTTTCCTGGAGGCGATCAAGAACTCGACGCCCAGCGGCATCGACGAGTGCGACGTCGTCGTGCCCATCGACCGGATCCCCGACTTCGTGATGGTCGCCCGGCAAATCGAGGCCGACACGGGCCTGCGCATCCGCGGGTTCGGCCACGCGGCCGACGGGAACCTGCACCTGTACACATGCCGCGACGGCCTGCCCGACGACGACTGGAAGCGGCGCAACGACGCGGCGATGGAAGCGATGTACCGGCTGGCCCGCGAAATGGGCGGACAGGTATCGGGCGAGCACGGCATCGGCCACGCCAAGGTCTCATACCTGCGCGAGTCGGCGGGCGAGACCGCGATGGCGCTGATGCGGGGCATCAAGAACTTGTTCGATCCCCGTGGCATACTCAACCCCGGCAAGGTGGTCGGATAGATTATTCAGACAGACAATACAGGAGACGGGAAAAGCGGCAAACCCCATGCTTCACGCGAAGCATGGGGTTTTATTTTCGCTAAGATTCAGAACCATCTCCTGCGGCGGAACAGCTCCGCCAGCAGCAGAAACGCGATGAAGTCCCTGAACGGCCCGCGCCTGCGGAACCCGAACTGACTGGCCTGCCAATTGTCGCCGCGGTTGTCGGGCTCATACTCGATATCGTAGCGGGCCATCTCGGGATAGACCCGGAACAGATTGCTGCATATACGGTCGCACATGCACATGATGATCTCCTGCGTGGGCGCGAAACAGCCATGCATATCCATTTCGTCGCAGGCCATCAGGATATGGGGCTGGATTTTATAGTAGATCTCCGGATACATGGGCGCAGTTGCACCGCGCATCATTTCCGGGCTTAAGCACGGGTGACCCCCCATCGCCGGCTCCATATTGTAGCTCAAAGCATTCCCTCCTTCCAGATGGTCGTAACACCATTTCGGTTCATTATATGAATCCGGCTGTTTTTGTGTTTTCGAAATGCGGATGCGTTCATACCGCGCGCGGTCACAGGGAATACTAAAGCGACATTCGGTCGGGAGGTTTTATCGATGGGCATACTTGGGAGCATCGATCAGGGAACAGTGCTGCAGCTGTCGGAGCTAGCAGGCTACGAGCCGGGCCGCACGGTAACCCGTACGCTGGCGCAAAGCAGCGCGGTGTCGGTCTCGGTCATGGCGCTCGACACCGGCCAGCAGGTCAAGACGGATGCGCCCGACGGGGACGCGCTGCTGCATGTATTGACCGGCAACCTCAATGTCACGATCGGGGGAAAGAACCATATGCTGCGCACCGGGCAGGCCATCGTGGCTCCGGCGGGCATGCCCCACGCGCTGACCGCGCCCGAGCGCGTACGGCTGCTGCGGCTCGTGGTCTTCTCATAACCGGATTGCCCGGCTTCCTTCCGGCGCCGTACCGGTAAAGCAAAAGGGAGAAGCCGAAGCCTCTCCCCGCCATCCTTCCGGATTATCGAATCCGTTTGGGATACGTCTTTATCTCACGCGCGGTCTTCCACTGCTCGAGCGCGTCGTTCCACAGCTTTGCCTTGTTCTCGTTTATAACTTCCTCACGAAGCTGCTCACGTACATCCTCGAACGGAACCGCGCCGCCCTCCAGAGAATCGGCGTAGCGCAGTATATGGTATCCGTGATCAGTCGCGATGAGACCGGAGATATCGCCCTGCTTTCCAAGCTCCATCGCGCCCTGCGTAAACTCCGGCACGTAACTTGTCACATTGGCGCTCACCGGATAGCCGTCCGGGTGCGCCTCCATACCCGGGTCCTCGTTGTACTCCTCGATCATATCGTCGAAGTCCGCGCCTCCCTCAAGCTTTGAGAGCACCTCCTCGGCCTTGTCCCTGATGGCATCAAGCGCTTCCTCGCGCTTCTCGTCGGCGCCCTCGTTGTCTCCCTCTTTGCGCAGCGCGCTGATCTGGCTGCGCGCATCAGCGGGCAGCATGATGAGTATCTGCTGAATCAGGCGCATCCCGGATTTGGGCACGTAGTACACCGATTTGCCGCCCAGCACCGCATCGACATACGCGTCCGCGTCCACCTCGTAGCTGGTGCGGTCGGCGGTGATCTTCTCGTTGTATCTGGCGTCCAGCGCGGATTCCTCGGCGGTCGCGCCGTTTGTAACCTCCTCGTACAGCGCGGAGATCGCCTTCGAGTTTTCCAGCGTCGAGCGGATGTACTCGTCGGTATAACCAATCTCCTCGCGGTAGGAGTTGAGCTCCGCATCAACGAGCGCGGCCTTCTGCTCGTCGGTCAGGCCTTCCTCGAAAGTCATGCTCCTTTCGATGCTTTCGCGGAGCGATTCGAGTATGCTGGCCATTTCCTCCTCTATCTCGGCTCTCTGTTCGTTGGTGAGATCGAAGTAACCCCTTTTGCGGGCCTCCTGCTCCATGACCTCGTCCTCGACCATGCTGTCCAGCAGGTATTCCTTGAGATATTTTACCGTCTCGGCCACAGAGGAATCCCGCTCGTTCTGATCGGTGATACCGTACTGCAGCCGCATCTGGTTCCATGCCGACAGGAACTCGCCCTTCGTGATCGCAGTGCCGTCGACCTGCGCGACCACGACCTTGGCGTCACGCTCCTCGTTAACCTGTATAAGAGTGCACCCTCCCGCGATCATCACAGCGCTTATGAGCAGCGCGACGACCGCAAGTTTCCTTTTCAATCGTATCATCCCTTCCCGTTTGTTTGGAATCCATCGCAATTATACGGGATACCGGCTGCGAATGCAAAATATTTTTGCGTATGCTAAACGGCGGGCTCGCTCTTCGGTCCTTTAATGCAGTCGGCCATCGCGGTAAACAGCGCTCCCGCCGCGGCCATCGGATCGGCTTCGTCGCGCGCAAGGCGCAGCCGAACCGTCGGGGGATCGCCCGCCGACAGCACCGCACGTCCGTTCCACCGGGACAGCGTCGCGATGAGCGCCGCGGGATCGATCCCCGCGCCGTCGGTCAGGCGCAGCCGCCACTCGGTATCGGTCTGCCGCACATGGTCCACGCCCGCACGGGCCGCCCTGTGCCGCAGCAGCGCCACGTCCATGAGCCGCAGCACGCATTCGGGGGGCTCTCCGAACCGGTCGATCATCTCGTCGACGATATCGCCGCGCGCCTCTTCGCTGTCCACCGCAGCGATCCTGCGGTACATTTCCAGGCGGTCGCCCGAACCGGGAATATAGTCCTCCGGGATATAGGCGTCCACCCGCACGTCGAGCGTCGGATCGACCTCCCGCGGGACTTCATGTCCGCGCAGAGAGTGTATCGTTTCCTCGATCAGCTTGCAGTAAAGCCCATACCCGACCGCCGCCATGTACCCGTGCTGCTGCGCTCCCAGCAGATTTCCCGCGCCGCGTATCTCCAGGTCCCTGAGCGCGATGCGAAAACCGCTGCCAAACTCGGTAAACTCACGGATCGTAGCGAGACGCTTTTCGGCAACCTCGGATATGACTTTGTCGCGCCGCCAGGTCAGATACGCGTATGCCAGCCGGTTGGAGCGGCCTACCCGCCCGCGGAGCTGGTAGAGCTGGCTGAGTCCGAAGTGATCCGCGTCGTAGACGATGAGCGTATTGACCCGCGGTATGTCGAGCCCGTTTTCTATGATCGTCGTGCACAGCAGGAGATCCGTTTCCCCCTCCAGAAAGCCCATCATCACCTTCTCGAGCTGGCGCTCGCGCATCTGGCCATGTCCCACCGCGATGCGGGCCTCAGGAACGAGCTGCGACAGCTGCGCGGCCATCGCATCGATCGTCTCCACCCGGTTGTACACGAAGTAGATCTGGCCGCCCCGCCCCAGCTCGCGCAGTATCGCGTCGCGGATGATCGTCTCGTCGTACTCGATGACGAACGTCTGCACCGGATGGCGCTCCTCAGGCGGCGTGTCGATGACCGATATGTCGCGGATGCCCACCATCGACATGTGCAGCGTCCGGGGAATGGGCGTCGCGGTCAGCGTGAGCACGTCGATCGACTCCCTGAGCGTTTTGATGCGCTCCTTGTGGGCGACCCCGAAGCGCTGCTCCTCGTCGATCACCAGCAGCCCCAGGTCCTTGAACCGCACGTCCTCCGAGAGAAGCCGGTGGGTACCGACCGCTACATCCACCGCACCCGAGCGCAGGCGTTCGAGCTGCTGCGCGATTTCGGCGGGCGACTGGAACCGCGTCAGCAGCGCCGCCTCCACGCCGAAATGCTCAAATCGACGGGTCAGCGTTCTGAAGTGCTGGCTCGCGAGGATCGTCGTGGGCGCCATCATCGCGGCCTGCTTTCCGTCCATGACGGCCTTGAATATCGCGCGCAGCGCGACCTCGGTTTTGCCATAGCCGACATCGCCGCACAGCAGGCGGTCCATGACCCGGGGGCTTTCCATGTCGGCCTTGACCTCCTCGATCGCCAGCAGCTGGTCTGGCGTTTCCTCCCAGGGGAACTCCTCCTCGAACTGGCGCTGCCACTCGGTATCCGGTCCGAACGCATGGCCCGAGGACATCTGCCGCCGGGCATACAGGCGGATGAGATCCTCGGCGATACCGGCGATGCTGCGGCGCACCCGGGCCTTCGTGCTGGCCCATTCCCGGCCGCCCAGCCGCGAGAGGCGCGGCGGGCTGTCCTCCCTGCCGATATATTTTTGCACCCGGTCCATCTGCTCGGTGGGTACGTACAGCACATCGCCGTCCCGGTAGCATATCTTCAGATAATCGCGGGTCGCGCTGTCGGTGGTCAGCTTGACGACATCCTCGAATCGGCCTACCCCGTGGATTTCGTGCACCACGATATCGCCCGGCGCCAGATCGCTTAAAAAATCCGCGCTGCTGCGCCGTCGCCGGGGCCGCGTTTGCCGCCTGGCCGCGCCGAAAAGCTCGCGCTCGCCCACTATGCACAGCCCGAGCTCTGCGCTCTCAAAGCCCTGCCCGAAGGCTGCGGGCACGACCGCCACCTCGCCGGGCTCAATCGTCCGGTCGGACTCGAGCCGTACCGCCGAGATGCCGTAATCGGTCAGGGTCTCCATCATCCGGATCGCGCGGCGCTCGCCGCCCGCCAGCAGCGCCACGCGCAGCCCTTCCCTGCGCCAGCGCGCGACGTCGGCGCGCAGCAGCTCAAACTGTCCCCGGTATACACTGACCGCC
>JBMNNN010000144.1:0-5389 GCA_050942555.1 Christensenellales bacterium | reverse complement strand
CCGACCGCACCGATTACGACCTGCGGCAGCATATGCAGGCGAGCGGCGAGAACTTCGAGTATCTGGATCCGGTCACCGGCGAGCGGTACGTACCGTACTGCATCGAGCCGTCGCTGGGCGCCGACAGGGTCGCGCTGGCATTCCTGTGCGACAGCTACGACGAGGAGGAGATCGGAGCCGACGACACCCGCATCGTTCTGCGGCTGCATCCGGCGCTGGCTCCATATAAGGCCGCGGTGCTCCCGCTCCAAAAGAAGCTCTCGGAGCCCGCGATGGAGCTATACCACAGCCTCGCATCCCACCATATGGTGGATTACGACGAAACGGGCTCCATCGGAAAGCGCTATCGCAGGCAGGATGAGGTCGGCACGCCGCTGTGCGTGACGTTCGATTTTGATTCGCTCGCCGACCAGGCCGTCACGATCCGCGACCGGGATACGATGGAGCAGGTGCGCCTGCCCATCGACAATGTGCTGGCCTATATCGACGAAAAGGTGAGATTCTAGGCCGGGTACCACGGGAGGAGAGACGCACGCTATGTGGTTCTATCTCATCATCGGCGGATTTCTCGTCGCGATCGGGCTTGCGGTGCACGCGTTCAAAATGCATTTCCTGATCGCGGGCTACAATACGATGTCCGCGGATAGAAGGAAGAACGTCGACATCCGGGGCCTCGCCCGCATGATGGGGATCTGCATGTATCTATGCGGCGGGGCCTTTGCCGCGACAGGCATACTCGACGCGCTGGGCGTCCGGATCGGAATGTTCCCGGCGCTCGCGCTTCTCATCGTGTCCGTGCTTTTTATGGCGATCAGGGCGCAGAAATATGACCCCAGTCAATACGATGAGAGCGGGAAACTCCGCAGGGAAGCGGTCGCGCAGATCGCCGTACCCGCAACCATCGTCGTGAGCGTACTTATACTCGTCGCGGTTCTGTTCATTGGCTCGTCCCGTCCAACCCGGGCGACGCTGCAGGACGAGGGATTGCGCATCCACGGAATGTACGGCCGCCTCTATCCCTGGGATTCGCTCGGGGACATAAGGCTCATCGACGAGCTGCCGTCCATCGAAAGGCGCGTAAACGGCTCGGGGCTCGGCGCAAACCTCAAGGGCCATTTCCGAACGACGCAGTATGGTGTCGTGATGCTGTTTGTGAACGCCGAAGCGCCGCCCTTCGTGCTCTTTGAGTCGGACGGTGGGATCGTCATATTCAATACGGGCAGCGCGGACGAAACACGGGCGGTATATAAGGAAATCCTCGCGCGCAGATAACTCGCCCGCCAATGCGCTCCCGGTATGGCTTTATCCGGCCATACCGGTAGACTTTGCCCGCGCGGACGCCTATACTATATCCGTAACACGCAAGGAGAGGAAAACGAATGAAACCGAAACAAAAACGCGCGCGGATGCTCGCGCTGTGCGCTGTGGCCATCATCCTCGCATTGACGGGCTGCACGCAGCCTCCGCAGCTGCCCACCGACACACCCGAAGCGACAGCCACGCCCACCCCCACACCCACGCCCACCCCGACCCCGACGCCCACGCCGTCGCCCACCCCGGTCCCCACGCCCGTCCCGCCCAGCCGCGTGACAGTGGCCGCCGTGGGCGATCTCATGTGCCACCGGTGGATGGTGTCCGACGCCTACGACCGGGATACGAAAACCTACAACTTCGTGCCGATGCTCGCCGACATCGCGCCGCTCCTCATAGAGGCCGACATCGCGGTGGGCAACCTTGAAACGCCGGTAGCGGGAAGTGAATTCGGCTATACAGGTTCGTCGAGTCTGCTTAATTTCAACGCCCCCGACAGTTATCTCGACATGCTCAAAAGCGCGGGCTTCGACGTGCTGACCAACGCGAACAACCATATACTCGACAAGCGCTGGCAGGGCATACTCAATACGCTGGACGCGCTGGACGAGTGGGGCTTCGTGCATACGGGCGGATTCCGCAACCAGGAGGAAAACGAAACCCCCTGCATCGTCGAGCACGACGGCATACGCATCGCGTTCGTCACGGGAACGGGGATACTCAATATCGGCCGGGGCGCGATCCCCAAGGAATTCCGGCAGTGGGCGTTCAACGACCTCGACATCGAAAAGCTGTCGGCGGACATCGACCGCGCGCGGCAGGCGGGAGCCGATCTCGTATTCGCGAGCATGCACTGGGGCTCGGAGGGAACGCAGAAGCCCTCCTCGCACCAGAGGCGGCTGGCCGAGGAGCTCATCGCCGCGGGCGCCGACTGCATACTGGGGCACCATCCGCATGTGCTGCAGCCCATCGAGATGGTCGAGTCGGGCGGACGGACCGGGCTCGTATTCTACTCTCTTGGGAACTTCATATCGAATATGTACCCGCCGCAGGCCGATACCGGCGCGATCGCCTATATCACATACGAAAAAAACAACGAGACCGGCGAGGTCACGCTCAAAGACGCCGCGTATCTTCCGGCGATCGTATGGAAAAAGCCGTACCAGGGTGAGGGAAACTGGGATTTCCGGGTGCTTCCGATGCAGCGGTATCTCGAGGACGAGGCGCTCTTTGAGACGCTGGACAGGGGTATGAAGAAGCGGATGCCCGCCTCGTTTGAAGAGACCGTCGCGCTGCTGGGAGAGGAACCGGCGCGGCTGACGAAGGAGTGCCCCGATTGATTTTTTGAACCAAATATCCTCAGCTCAACGATGCGGCGGGGGCTTCCCCGCCGCGTCTCAACGCCCTGTACCAAAACCAGGCAGGCTGCGCCGCCCGGCGGGCAAAGCGCAGGCCGCCTGTATAATATGATACAGTGCGCTGCACAGGGGATTTTATGGACGGAGCTTTTACGGGAAAGGAGCTGGCGGTTCTGGCTACCGCCACCGCATTTTATCTGGTCGACGCGATGGACGACGAGCAGCTAAACCCTCGTGCTTTTTCTGGGCACGCTCATATCCCAGATACGGGTCGTGCGCGACGTCGATGTCGTGCCGCCCGACGCCCCGGCGCTGCACCGCGCTGAGTAGCAGCCCCGCTGCCTGGCCGACGGGCAGCCCGTGCGCCGCCAGTCAGGCGGCCGCTCCTTCCGTCATATGTCCAGCGCGTACCGGCCCGGCGTAGCGGGCTCGCGCACCATCCACAGCCCATTGGTAAAGTCGGGTACCGCGACAGGATGTCCGCCCAGCGCGATCGAATCCTCTGACAGCGCCGATACGGCCATCCACGAGGCGGTGTCGTATGTGTCGATGGGCGGCGGGCAGCCCCGCTGCACGCTGTCGATGAAAGCCGACAGCGCCAGATAATCCATGCCGCCATGACCGCTGCGCACGCCTTCGCTCAGATACTGCCGCCAGAGCGGGTGCTCGAACTCGTCGCGGCGCGCCTCGAAGCTCTCCCACTCATGCTCGGGACTGCTGCCCTCGATATACAGAAGCTGTCCGTCCTCCTGCCACAGGCCCCGCGTGCCCTGCACGACGCCGCCCCGGGAATACGGGCGGGGCAGGCTCGTGTCCAGCGTCAGCAGCATCGTTTCGCCGCCCGCGCAGCGGACCATCGTGGTCACGATGTCGCCCTGCGCCATCGGGTAGCGCGCCAGCGGGTGATCAGGCCCGCGGTTCTCGAGGGCCCAGGCGTTGATGCCCCGCGCCTTGGAGGCCATCGACACAAGCGTCAGCATACGGTTTCCCCGGTTGAGCCGGAGTATCTTGGCCATCGGGCCCAGCTCGTGAGTCGGATAGTTCTCGCTGCACCGGTGCATATAGTTGCGGGTGCGATCTATGCGTTTCTCCAGCCGGTCGGTCAGACTGGCGCGCAGGTCGTGCCCGTACGCGCCGCGGCAGTGGACGATCTCCCCCAGCACGCCCTCCCTCGTCATCCGCAGCAGCGCCATCTCGTTGCGGCCGTAGCAGCAGTTCTCCAGCATCATGCAGTGGATGCCCGTTTCGTGGTACGCGCCCACCAGATCCCAGCACTGGCGCACCGAAAACGCGCCCGCCACCTCGATGGCCGTCGCTTTGCGGGCGCGCATCGCGCGGATGGCCAGCGGGATGTGGGGCGCCCAGTCGGTCGCGATGATCACCGCGTCCACGCCGGGCCGCGCCAGCAGCGCGTCAAACTCGGTGTCGCAGTACGGCTTTTCCCCCCGCTCGGCCTCGACCAGCGCGGACGCCTCTTCCATCGGCTCCTTCTCGAGGTCGCACAGGGCGACGACGCGCACCGCGTCTATGCCCAGCAGCGTTTTAAGCAGGCCTTTTCCCCGGCTGCCCAGCCCCACAAAGCCGATCCCTACGTGTTCCTTTGTTCCCATACCAAGTCCTCCTTATTGATTGTTTGTTTCCGGCGGTGCGTCCGCTTCCCGGTCGTCCGCGCCCTCTCCGGTCCAAAAACTGCGTTCGCCCGACGCGGCCACCTTCCGATAGGCCGAGGGCGTCATACCGGTGATTTTTTTAAATACCTTTGAAAAATACTGTATATGCGCAAATCCTGAACCGTAGCAGGCATCGGTCACCGTAGCACTGGGGTCGATCAGGAGCTGCTGGGCGAGTATCACCTTTTTCCGGTTCACGTACTGGGATACCGTCAGACCGGTATGCTGGCGGAACAGCCTGCATATGTAGTGGCGGCTCAGGAAGAACTCCTCCTCCAGATCGCGAAGCGCCACGCCCTCCCGCAGGTGCTGGTCGATATAGGCGAGCATCCGGCTGAAATGGAGGTTCTCCCGGACCGGCTCGCGGTACGAGCTGTCCCGGACGGCGCTGTCGGCAAGATCCGAGAGCAGCAGCACGAGCTCTGCCTGCGTCCGTTCCTGCCAGCGACCGCGCTTGCCGGCGGCTAGCTGCCATATCGACTCGAACCGTTCGTGTGCGCGGCGCAGCAGCGCTGGCTCCCGTCCGGCATGAAAAAGGGTAAAGGGCCGCTCGCTGAGCGCTTCCACGACTTCGGCCATGCCCATCCGGCGCGCGAATTGCTCGAGTATTCCCGAGGCGACATTGACATAGTAGCGCCTGTAGGGACCCTCCAGAAACCGGTACGCGGTATGCATCGTATAGGGACGGATGAAGAGCACGTCGCCGTCCGCGATATCGCAGATCGTGATATCGGCGCGGAACAGCGCGCGCGCCTGCTCAAAGAAAAGAATCTCATAGCCGTCATGGTAGTGCATGCGGACCTCAAACCGGTGGTCGGCGGACTCGATGAAGTCCGCAATCATGCTGGACAGCGGTTCGTAATACTCCCTGTGCTCCACGCTACCTCACCCCGGCGGCAGTATCACCGACGCTGTCATCATAACCCCAAAGAGAGCCAAATGCAAGCGGTAGAGGCTGTATGATCGTGTCAAGTTGTTCTGGGTAAAAGATCAGGCAGAAGCAACAGTATCACGAACGGAACCCAAAGCCTTGAGTAGCATCCTTGTTCC
>JBMNNN010000143.1:0-5408 GCA_050942555.1 Christensenellales bacterium | reverse complement strand
GTTTCCCTCCTTCCATACACTCTATGAGCCCGCAGCCATACGTGTACCGGGTAAGGGAGCAGCGCTTCGATCTTACAAAAGCCTGCGCTTGCCGCGAAATCCATCTATTTTTCTAAAAATAGAGTTGGACATACCACCAATAGTATGGTATAATATGGTTCGGACAAGATATGGTGTCGCAGGAGTTGCTGATGATCGAGAGGTTCGCCTGGTATATCGAGCTTAAGCAGCAGGCGGAAGAGATTACGCAGGAGGCTGCCATCCAGTTCTGGCCCACCCCGGAAGGAAACGCGCCCTATTATAATTTCCGGCTCGAGCACATCCGCCAGGTGGAGCGGGACGCACGCCGGATCATGGCGGTGGAGAAGGGCGACGAGGAAGCGGTAATCGCGGCGGTATGGATCCACGACCGCTTTCAGCCCCAGTTTCAGGGCGCCCAGCACGGAGAGAAGGCCGCCAAATGGGCGCGGCAAAATCTGATGGCGTTGGGCTTTCCCGCCTACAAGATCCCGGACGTATGCCAGGCCGTTGAGCTGCATACGCGCCGGGTGATGGATATTCCCCCCGAAGCCGCTACGGCCCGCCTGCTGTGGGACGCCGACCACCTGGCCCGGTACGGGCCGATGGGGTTCATCAATTTCTTCATGTGCCACATGGCCCGCGACTTCATCGGAAGTCTCAGGGACAATCCGTCCTTTCCCGAGCACCAGCTGACGATCCGCGAAATCGCGCCGCTGCTGCTGGATCGGCGTCCGGCGCTGTATCGCTCGGACTGGTTCTATTTCGACGAATCCAGAAGGCTGGCGCGGCAGCGGATCAGTGTACAGCGCGCTTTCTTCGATACGCTGGAGGATCAGCTCTGGTAAAGAGCGGCGGGCAGGAGGAGGCGGCATGGCCTGGGCGGTAATTCTTTTTTTCGACGATCATAGCGAGGGGCGGATCCGTTCGCTTTGGGACTGTCTCCGGACCCCGGAATCGGACGCGGTGCTCTACGACGGGGCGAGCAGGCCCCACCTGTCGCTGGCGGTGCTGGACGGCCAGGACGGGACGCTGGAGGAGCGCGTCAGCGGTCTGTCTGCGCGAACAGCGCCCTTTACGCTGACATTCAAGGGGCTCAGCGCATTTCCGGACAGCGGGGTGCTCTACCTGACCCCGCTTGCCTCCGGGGCGCTCGAGGCTGTGTATCGCGATACGATGGCTGCGCTCGGGTCGCTCACGAGCCGTGTCTGGCCCCTCTATCTACCGGGAAAATGGGTGCCCCACACGACCGTGGCGATGGGGCTTGATGACCGGTGCGTCCGGATAATCCACCGCGCCGCATCCCGCATATTTACGCCGTTTACCGCGTTATGCCTTTCGCTGGGCGTTGTGAAGTTCCGGCCGGTAGTCGTAACCGGCGAGTATCCGCTGGGAGGTTCCGGGCGGGAGAATGGAGAGTCGTGAAGGATACTGCCACGAACTCACGCTAACCTTGCCTGCACAAGAAGCATTTTTCATACCATCTGTACGCACTATACAACACAAAATGTCTCATATATCTGGATGTCAGGATAAAGGCGCAAGTCTCCGCATCCCGCTTTTGCATCGCCCCCCGCCCAGGATATTCGATGTCGGACCGGGCCTGTTTCGCGCGTTTCACCCATCTCCATATCAGCTACGTGTACGTAAACGCTTGTTATTACAGGCGTAAAAGCATATATACATCACCATGCGCGAAACTCCGGATGCACACTCCGCCCATCAACGATATCGGCAGTTTCGCGCCGGGGTTAAGAATCGTCGGCCCGGAATATGTTGGTACAACCAGAGGAAACAAATACCTTTCACAAAATAAGCCGATATTGCCGGGAATATGCGGTTCCGGGCAACGAAGCCCGTTCGTGCATTTGAATAAAAGTATTGCGATTACAGAAACTAAAAGCGCCTGACATCAATAGGAGAAAACAGCAAAGGAGAGAAATCCGCTATGAAAGCAACAGGAATCGTCCGAAGAATAGATGAGCTGGGTCGGGTTGTCATTCCTAAGGAAATCCGGAGGACTCTGCGGATACGGGAGGGCGACCCCCTGGAAATATTTACCGACCGCGACGGCGAGGTAATCCTCAAGAAATATTCGCCGATCGGGGAAATGGGCGAATTCGCGCGCCAGTTCGCCGAAAGCCTGCACCGGACCGTAGGACACATCGCGTGCATCACCGACCGCGACGCGATCATCGCGGTGGCCGGCGGATCCCGCAAGGATTTCATGGACCGGCCCATCAGCCCCCAGATCGAAAGCGTGATGAGCGAGCGCCGCGGTTTGCAGATCAGTAACCAGAGCAGCGGCCAGCCCATTCCCATCACCAGCGACGATGAAAACGGAAGCGAATACACCTGCCAGACCATTGTGCCCATCGTGGCCGAAGGCGAGCCGATTGGTTCGGTCATACTGGTGGACAAAGAGCCGGACGCGACGATGGCTGAAACCGAAATGAAGGTTTGCCAGACGGCTGCCAGCTTCATAGGCAAGCAGATGGAGCAGTAGCGGCATCCCGACAGAACGGCCCGACAGGGCCGTTTTTATTGTGATAATATTTAATCCTTTCATGTTTCTATTGGCATACACCGCGCTTTGGTATATAATGGTTGGGAAATGTCGGCGTTCAGCGGCGGTAATTTATTTATTTCCATCGTCACGCTGCGCTGTTACCTGGTACGCCCGGAAAAAGGAGGATCCGATCATGCATTGCGAAAACTGCGGAAAAGAACTGCCTGCTGGCATGCGGTTCTGCCCCTCGTGCGGAACCCGCATCTCGCAAGACTCCCCTGCCCCGCCGCCTCCCCCGCCCCCCGCTGGCGAAAGCGCTCCTCCGCGCCAGTATGGATCGACAGCCGGCACGCCGCCCGCTCAGTCGCTTCCCATGCAGCCTCCGCCCGCGCAGGGATACGGCGCGCCGCCGCCCCGGCACGACGACCTGAGCGCGCCGCTGCGGACAGGCCAGTATATCGGAATGTTGCTGCTCTTGGCGATTCCGATCGTCAACATTGTGATGCTCTTTGTTTGGGCATTCAGCTCGGACGTCAACCTGAACCGGAGAAACTACGCGCGGGCAATACTGATTCTTATGGCGATTTCCCTTGGCATCATGTTCGTTGTACTCATCGTCAGCGTCGCGCTGGTCGCGAGCATGGGCGGCATGATCGCAGACTGGTTCGCGTCCCTGTTCCAACTATACTAGTTATCATACTGCGATGCTCCCGCTCCCCCGCCCCGGGGAGCTTTTTATATTGTCGGCTGCAAAGGATCGTGCTCCCGTTCATTCCCATCTGTTAGCGCATAAGTACCGTTCCTGCGGGTGCGGCATACTAATATAGCGAGATGGACAATCTCATATCTTTGTAATAAATTGGGGTGCCAATTATGGATAACAAGAAGACCGGGAATTACTACTATGTCGAGAAGCAGGATACCGGACGGACTATGCGAACCGGAAGGAAAAAGAGTACGGCTATGCTTTCGGCAAGAAGCAAAAGGACAAGATATTCCTCGAGTGCGGCCATAATCCCCAGGACGCGATATTCGAAATCGACGACGGCCAGGTCGAGTGCGACCAGAAGTTTGTACTGGACAGCGTCATCGTAGATACCAGCCGCCTGTGCAGGCCCATCGTGAAGATCGAGTTCTCCAGCCTTGTGCAGTTTGAGGCAGAGGACGAAAGCGGCGACGAGCACGAGGTGGAGGTCGAGCTCCTCTTTGAGCTCGAGAGGATCTGCAATGGCGACAAGCAGATCGTCCAGTCCTGGAAGCTGCTCAAGGAGTACGACGTCGAAGACGGATGTATCGATGAACTGGAAATCGAACTGAGCGAACCCTTCACCGTAACCTTCTGCGACAGAGCCTGTCCCGGCTGCTGTGAATACAGGATGACCGTCAGGGGAAAGGATTTCGAAGGCGAATTCGAGTACCTCCGCGTCGTCAAGCCCGTATTGACCGCGATCGCGCAGGGGCTCACCTGCGACTGCGACTGACGCCAATCGCCCGAAAAGCCCGACCCGTTCGGGCTTTTCTGTTTCTTAAGTTCCCATTGGACAACGCATCGCCGCTGCGTTACAATGGAACAAACTCGAGACGTAAGGAGAAATCGGTTGTGAGCGAGATTTTGGAAACCCTGATGGTGGTCAGCTTCGGCGTGTCGTGGCCGCTTTCCATCATAAAGTCCTGGCGATCCCGGACAACCCGGGGAAAAAGTCTCCCGTTCCTATTATTCATACTCTTTGGGTACGGCTGCGGCATCGCATCCAAGCTCGTGGGGGGCGCGATCACCTACGTATTTTATTTCTATGCGCTCAACTTCGTCATGGTCAGCGCCGATGTGCTGCTGTATGCGCGTAACAGCCGTATACAGCGCACCGCGCGGGAAAGCGATCGCTCCACCGCCTGAAAGCCGCGACTGCAGCCCAAAAACGGCGGCCCGCGAACTTTCCTTTTACCCGCCGTTATGCTACACTAAGCGATAGCAAGCAAAGAGGAGCCAACATGCCCACCATCCGTTTTAAAAAGGACGACATCCAGTTTTTTTCGACGCCCGTGGACAACCTGTTCATAGACGAATTCATGGGGCGCGCGCCGGGTGAGTTCGTCAAGGTATACCTGTTCGGGCTGCGCCTGTGCCTGTATCCGCCCGAAAACGGACTGGATCTTTCAATGATCGCGCGGCAGCTCGATCTTCCCGAGGAGATGGTCGGCAATGCGTTCTCCTACTGGGAGCGGCAGGGACTCGTCGAGGTCATCAGCCGAAATCCGCTGTCTGTAGAGTATCTTGAGATCCAGCAGCAGTTCCAGCGCGGGGCCATGAGCGAAACCATCTATCCTTACCGCGATCTCAATGCGCACCTTCAGAAGCTTTTCGGGGAACGGCTGCTGACGCACGAAGAGTTTTCGATGGTCTACGACTGGATCGAGGTGCTGGGGCTTCCCGAGCAGATCATACCGCTGCTCGTGCAGCACTGTATCGACAAGGCCGGCAGGAGGGTGGCGTTCAGCTATATCAACAAGGCGGCCCGGACCTGGGCCGACAAGAAACTCACGACGGTCGCTGAAGTCGAAGAATATCTGCTGCGCTACGAGGAGACATACGGCGGCGCGCGCCGGATACTCAAGCGCTGGAATCTCAACAGGCCGCCCACCGAGGACGAGGTGGAGCTGTACCGGAAATGGATACGGGTGTGGGGCATGGAGCCCGGCGTCATCAATGAAATACTGGGCCGCATGACGGGACTGCAGCATCCCAGCTTCAAAGCGCTCGATGCCCGGCTCGCGAACCTGTACGAGCAGAACGTGCTCACGGCCCGGCAGGCTGTAGAGGTGCTGGATTCGCGCGACGATGTCCGGGACAAGCTTCGCCGGATCGTCCGGGAGATGGGCGCTA
>JBMNNN010000142.1:0-5436 GCA_050942555.1 Christensenellales bacterium | reverse complement strand
GGAGCCGACGGCGTGCTCTTTGTCACGAGTTTTGGATGCGGCGTGGATTCGTTCGTGGAGTACATGGCCGAGCGGCGCATCCGGGCGGCGGGCATACCGTACGCGCTCATCACGCTCGACGAGCACACGGCGCAGGCCGGCCTCATCACGCGGCTTGAGGCGTTTGTCGATACATTACCCGACAGGAGGACGCATGATCGTAACATTTCCGCACATGGGCAATGTCTTTATCCCGATGAAGGCGCTTCTCGATGACATGGGGGTCGAGTCGGTCATACCGCCGTTCTCGACCCGCGCCACGCTGGAGATGGGCGCGCGGTACGCGCCCGAGGGCGCGTGCCTGCCGCTCAAGATCACGGTGGGGAACCTGATGGAAGGCCGCGCGCTGGGCGCTGACACGATGGTCATGCTGGGCGCATGGGGGCCCTGCCGATTCGGTTACTACTGCCAGATGCAGCAGGAGGTGCTCAGCGAGGCCGGGTGCCCGATGCGCGCGATCATACTGGAGGCCTGCGCCGAAGGGTTCAGGGAAAGCGTACGCCGCGCGGCGCGCCTGTTCGGCGGGCTGGCGATTCCCCGGCTCATCCGGGGCCTGCGCGCGTTCACGATACTGACGCTGGGCGTCGACCGGCTGGAGCGGCTCTATCGCCATACTAAGACGCGGGAGCTGCGGCGCGGAGAAGCCGACCGCATATACCGCGGATTCCGCAGGGAAGCGTTCCATACACGCGGCTCGGCCCGGATGCTCTCGCTACTGCACGACGCGGAGTCGGCGCTCGGACGCGTCGATACCGACGAGGCGGCCCGCCCGCTGCGCATAGGCATCGTCGGCGAAATATACGGCACGATCGACCCCTTTATGAATCTGGAGCTGGAAAGCAGGCTGTGCGCGATGGGCGTCGCGGTGGAAAGGCTCGTAACCATCAGCGACTGGCTCGTCGAGCACATACTCAAGAAAGCGTTTCGCCTGCCCCGCGATCTGCGGTTCGCCGAGGCGGCCGCGCCCTATCTGGGCATGGACATCGGCGGGCACACGCGCGAGACGATCGGCCATACCGTGATGCACGCCCGGGAGGGGTACGACGGCATCATACAGCTGTATCCGCTGGGCTGCATGCCCGAGATCGTGGCCCAGAGCATACTGCCGCGCGTGATCGCCGACATGGATATACCGGTACTGACGCTCATATATGACGAACATACCGGCGAAGCCGGATACATCACGCGGCTGGAGGCATTTCTCGATCTGCTCATACAGCGCCGCGCAAGCGGCGCGGGCGCTCCCGGTGCCGCCGCCTCCATCAAAGAGTGCGGAGGTACGGTATGACGCGGTGTTTCCTGGGCGTAGACGTGGGCTCTGTGAGCACCAATCTCGTCGCGACCGACGAGGAAGGGCGCATCCTTCATAAAATTTACCTTAAGACCGAAGGCCAGCCCATCAGGGCGCTGCGCCGCTCGATGGAGGCGCTGCGCGAGATGGCGGAGCTTCCGTCGCTGCGCGTCGCGGGCGTGGGCGCGACGGGCAGCGGCAGGCAGCTTGCCGGGACGCTGCTGGGGGCCGACCTTATCAAAAACGAAATTACCGCCCACGCGGTGGCGGCACGCCACTGCGTGCCCGACGTGCGCAGCGTCATCGAGATCGGCGGACAGGACTCCAAGCTCATACTGATGGAAAACGGCGTCGTGCGCGACTTCGCGATGAACACCGTCTGCGCCGCCGGGACCGGCTCGTTCCTCGACCGGCAGGCCGCCCGGCTGAACGTACCCATCGAGGAGCTGGGGACGCTGGCGCTCTCGTCGGTCCATCCGGTGTCGATCGCCGGGCGGTGCGCGGTATTCGCCGAGTCCGACATGATACACAAGCAGCAGACCGGGCACGCGACGCCCGACATCGTGGCGGGACTGTGCGCGGCGCTGGTACGCAACTATATGAACAACCTGGCAAAAGGCAAGCGCGTGCTGCCGCCTGTCGTATTTCAGGGGGGCGTGGCCGCAAACAGGGGCATGGTCGAGGCGTTCAGGCGGGAACTGGGCTACCCGGTCATCGTGCCCGAGCACTACGACATGATGGGCGCGCTGGGCGTGGCGCTGCTGGCCCGCAACGAATGGAAGCAGACCGGGCGGGAAACCCGGTTTGCGGGCTTTGGCTGGACCGACCACCGGTATGAAACCCACAGCATCGAGTGCGACGGCTGCGAGAACCGCTGCGAGATCGCGCGCATCGACCGGGACGGCGTTCCGGCCGCGTACTGGGGCGGCCGCTGCGGACGCTGGGAAGGGCGCGCCGGTCAGGAATCCCCGGAGCGCGCGGCAGGTGTTTCTCCGAACCCAAAGGGTGGTTTTCCTCCGAGCAGGAATCCCCGGAGCGCGCGGCAGGGGTGCTTTCACCGGGCTGAAAAGTGAATCACCGGTTTCAATTCAATCAGGATTTTTGACCCGTACTGCCGCGGCTTGTTTCTATCCGCCGCTTTCTATGGTATAATGTGGCGGGTACGATTCACATGAAGGAGGATTTCGCAATGTCCAAATATCAGTTTGCGCTGGAGCTGTATTCGGTCCGAAACGAGCTTAAGGCCGATCTGCGGGGAACGCTCAGGGCCGTAGCCGCGATGGGCTACGAGGGGGTGGAGTTCGCGGGCAGGTTCACGCACGCTGCGCAGGAGGTCGCCGACGCGCTCAAAGAGGCCGGCCTCGTCTGCTGCGGTTGGCATACGCCGTGGAGCGCGGTGTCGGACGCGGAGTTCGAGGCGACCGTAGCCTACAACAAAACCGTGGGCAACACGCGCATCATGATACCCGGCCTCCCGAAGGAGCTTACGGGCTCGCTCGCGGGCTGGGAGCAGGCCGCCTCGCGGTTTAACGCGCTGTCGGCCCGGCTGCGGGAGCGGGGCATGACCATCGGTTACCACAACCATCATTCGGAGTTCGCGCCCATCGACGGCGTGGTTCCGTACTTCTACTTCTTCGATCGCACCGATCCCTCGGTGACCGTTCAGATCGACAACGGAAACGCGATGTGCGGCGGCGCGGACGTGATGGAGATCATGAACCGCTATCCGGGCCGTTTCGATTTGGTGCATCTGAAGCCCTATTCCCGCCGGGACGGATTCGCGACGATGATCGGCGAGGACGACGTACCCTGGGCGGAGTTCATGGCCTTCTGCCGCACGCGCGGCAATACCGCATGGTACATCGTCGAGTACGAGTGTGAAACGCTTTACACGCCGCTCGACGGCGTCGACCGATGCCTGAAGGCGCTGCGCCGGATGGAATCGGACGGCGTCATCTGAGCCGGACGGGCTTTGCAGAATTGACCCGGAACGCGACCACGCGCCCCGGCCTGCTTTCGCGCGCCGCGGGGACGGCGGCGCTCGTGGTCGTACTGACGCTTTTTGTGGGCTGCGCGCCCAAACCCGTCTCGCGCGCGGGCTTCTTTTTCGGCACGGTCATAGAGGTGACGGTAAGCGGCGCGGGCTCCGCAGCCGGCGAGACCGCGCTCGACGCGGTTTTCGCGCGTTTTGAGGAGCTGGAGCAGCGGCTGTCGGCGACCGTGGCGGGAAGCGATGTGGATCGCCTGGGCGACGGGGCGGGCGAAGCGGTGTCCGTGTCGGATGACGCGCTGCGCGTCCTGTCCCGCGCTTTTTATTTCGCCGATCTGACGGGCGGGGCATTTGACCCGACCATAGGAGCGCTCGTCGCCCTGTGGGGCATCGGGACCGACGGCGCGCGGGTGCCCTCGTACGAGGAAATCGCGGACGCGCGGGCGCTCGTCGACTACCGGAGGGCGTCGGTCGACGAGGCGGCGGGCACGGCGACGCTGTCGCACGGGCAGCGGGCTGATCTGGGCGGCATCGCGAAGGGCTATGCCGCCGATGAAGCGCGCCGGATACTTAAAGGGGCGGGCATAGAACACGCTCTTGTCAATCTGGGCGGCAATATCCTCACGCTGGGCGGGCGGCCCCAGGGCGGCCCGTGGCGCATCGGGCTGCAGGATCCCTTCGGCGAGCGCGGCGATTATATCGGCGTGCTTCATATGACCGACGGGACCGCGGTCACGTCGGGCGCATACGAGCGGTATTTCGAGAAGGACGGCGTCCGCTACCACCACCTGCTCGACCCGTCCACCGGATATCCCGCGCGCAGCGGGCTGGCCAGCGTGACGGTCGTCGCGCCCTCCTCGATGGACGCGGACGCGCTGTCCACAGCGGCGTTCATACTGGGGCCCGAGGAAGGAATGGCTCTTATCGAGAGCCTCGCACAAACCGGGGCGATATTCGTGACCGACGACAGGCGTGTCATCGTCACCGGCGATCTTGCGGAAAGTTTCAAGCTGACCGATGAAACCTATACGCTTCAAAAACGGTGACCGCTTCGTCGCGGTTGTTACCGCGGCGCTGCTGCTGGCGGCGGGCGCGGCCACGCTCATCGCGCGCGCAGACGCGGGCGATCCGGCCGCGATCGTCATCGTGGACGGGGCGGCGGTCGATACGGTCGGTCTGCGGGACGCACAGGCCGGGGAGCGGGTCTACGCTTCGGCCTTCGGCACGTGCACCGTCGCGTTTGAACCGGGACGCGTCCGCATCGCAGCCGCCGACTGCCCCGATCAGGTATGCGTCGATACGGGCTGGATCTCCCGGCCCGGTCAGGCGGCTGTCTGCGTGCCCAACCGGATCGCCGTCGTGGTGCGCGGCGAAAGGGCGGAGGTGGACGCCGTTGTCGGTTAGAGCCCGGGGGCCGGTCGCGCGGCTGACGCGGCTGGCGCTCATGACCGCCGCTGCGCTCGCGCTGCATGTAGCCGAGTCCTGGTTTCCGGTGGTTCTGCCGGGCGTGCCGGGCGTCAAGCTCGGGCTCGCCAACAGCGTCACGCTGCTGGCGATGCTGCTTCTGGGCCCGCGCGACGCGCTCGCCGTGGCCGTGCTGCGGGTATCGCTTGGCTCGCTGCTGGGCGGGGGCGCGATGGGGTTCGCGTTCAGCATCGCGGGCGCGCTTTTTAGCTGGGCCGCGATGGCGGGGCTGCGGGCGCTCTTTCGCGATGGAATCCATACCGTCAGCGTCAGCGTCGCGGGCGCGCTGGCCCACAACGCCGGCCAGCTCGTGGTCGCCTTAGTTTTCAGCGGGTGGTATGTCTTTTCGTATTTCCCGGTGCTGCTCCTGTCGGCCGTAGCGACCGGCGCGGCCGTCGGAGTATGCGTCGAACTCGTCCGCCGTCCCCTCGAGCGGGCGCGGCGGTCGCAATAATCGCAGCATCAATGAACGGGGGAAGAAACGCATGAGCCTGACATGGGATGAAATCGTCACCCAGTACGATGCGCTGCGCGCGGCCCGCAGCAGCGTCGGCGCGCGCCGCGATGCGCTCGCGCAGTGGATCGGGAAGGCCCGCAGGCCCGCGGTCTATCTGGGCTGCGGCTCGGGCTACTGCCTGTGCGTCGCGGGAGC
>JBMNNN010000141.1:0-5472 GCA_050942555.1 Christensenellales bacterium | reverse complement strand
GGCAAGACCACCGTATCGCTGCACATCATCGCCGAGGCGCAGAAGCTTGGCGGGGTCGCGGCCTTCATCGACGCCGAGCACGCGCTGGACCCCACGTATGCGCGGGCGCTGGGCGTCGATATCGACAATCTCTACGTCTCCCAGCCCGATACCGGCGAGCAGGCGCTCGAGATAGCCGACGCGCTCATACGCAGCAGCGCGGTGGACATCATCGTCGTGGACTCGGTAGCGGCGCTGGTGCCTCGGGCCGAGATCGACGGCGAGATGGGAGACTCTCATGTCGGCCTGCAGGCGCGCCTGATGGCGCAGGCGCTGCGGAAAATCGCCGGAGCGGTCAGCAAATCCAACAGCTGCATCATATTTATCAACCAGCTCCGCGAGAAGATCGGCGTCATGTTCGGAAATCCCGAGACCACGCCGGGCGGACGCGCTCTTAAATTCTACGCGTCGGTGCGGCTGGACGTGCGGCGGTCCGACGCTATCAAAAAGAGCGACAACATATACGGAAACCGCACCCGGATCAAGGTAGTGAAGAACAAGGTGTCGCCCCCCTTCAAGACCGCGGAGTTCGACATGCTCTACGGGCAGGGGATCTCCCAGGAGGGGTGCGTGCTCGACTTGGCGGTCGAGAACGGCATCGTCAAAAAGAGCGGATCCTGGTACTCCTACAACGAGGAGCGAATAGGACAGGGCCGGGACAACGCGCGCGATTTCCTGAAGGGAAATCCACAGATCGCAAAGGAAATCGAGGAGAAAGTGCGCGCGGCGTCTATGCCCCAGCCGCCCTCCGGGCCCGCGCCAAAGAAGCAGGATAGCGGGCGGAGCTGATTGGGCGGCTGCCCGCGGACGGTATCGATCGCTGTACGGACCGGGTACAGAGCGCGCAAACCGGGGATAGCGCTCGCTTCCCGGCAGCGGCGGCGCGATAACAGTTGTTGACAGTGCACAGAAAAGGCGATAGAATAGGATGTGTTTCGGGGTGGCTTTCTTTCATCCCGTGAGATAATTGTGAAGCCGAGCATTTGTCTCGGTTCGTTTTATAAAGGAGGCGTATTGATACAGGTGAACGACTGGATCATTGCAGTCATTACTGGCATACCCTGCATCATCATTGGCCTGATCGTTGGATATATGTATCGGAAGACCCTGGCGGAAGCCAAATTGGGGCGAGCCGAGGAGGAAGCCAACAGGATATTAAGAGAGGCGAATGAGAAGGCCGAAGCCAGAAAAAAGGAAACCATACTGGAAGCCCGGGAAGAGATCCACAAGCAAAGAACCGCACTGGACCGGGAGATAAGGGAAAGAAGATCCGAGATCCAGCGAATCGAGCGCAGGCTGCAGCAAAAGGAGGACATGCTGGACAAGAAAACCGCGACGCTGGAGGCACGGGAGGAGACGATCAACGAAACCAGGGAAAAAATCGGAGCACTGGAGAAGAAAATCGAGGAACTCTACCAGACCCAGCTGGCAGAGCTGGAGCGCATATCGGGGCTGTCGGTGGAGGCCGCAAAGGAAGTCCTGATGAACAACATCGAGAGGGAAACACGCTACGACGCTGCGGCGATGATACGCGAGATCGAGGCCGAGGCGCGCAACGAAGCCAACAAACGCGCCCGGGAGATCATCGGCACCGCGATACAGCAGTGCGCGGCCGACCATGTGGCCGAAAGCACCGTTTCGGTGGTGTCGCTCCCGTCCGACGACATGAAGGGCCGCATCATCGGCCGCGAGGGGCGCAATATCCGGGCGCTTGAGACCGCGACAGGGATCGACTTCATCATCGACGACACGCCCGAGGCGGTCATCCTGTCGGGGTTTGATCCGGTACGGCGCGAGGTCGCGCGCATCGCGCTTGAGAAGCTCATCGTCGACGGGCGCATCCATCCGGCCCGCATCGAGGAGCTCGTCGGAAAGGCGCGCAAGGAAGTTAACAACAAGATACGCGAGGCCGGGGAAAGCGCGGTATTCGATGTCGGCGTCCACGGCCTGCACCACGAGCTCGTGGGCACGCTGGGCAAGCTGCGATATCGCACGAGCTACGGGCAGAACGTGCTCAAGCACTCGATCGAGGTGGCGCATCTGGCGGGCCTGATGGCCTCGGAGCTTGGCGCCGATGTGCGCATCGCCAAAAGAGCGGGACTCCTTCACGACATCGGCAAGGCGATCGACCACGAGGTCGAGGGGCCCCATGTGCAGATCGGCGCGGATCTGGCGAAAAAATACCGCGAGAGCGACGAGGTCATCCATGCGATACAAGCGCACCACGGCGATATCGAGGCCCATACGCTGGAGGCGGTGCTGGTACAAGCCGCCGACGCGATATCGGCCGCGCGGCCGGGCGCGCGCCGCGAGACGCTCGAAAGCTATATAAAGCGCCTGGAGAAGCTCGAGGAGATCGCCAACTCGTTCGAGGGCGTCGACAATTCCTACGCGATCCAGGCAGGCCGCGAGGTGCGGATCGTCGTCAAGCCCGAGGTGCTCGACGACAACGGCTCGGTGCTGCTGGCCCGCGATATCGCAAAGAAAATAGAGGCCGAGCTCGACTATCCCGGACAGATCAAGGTCAACGTCATCCGGGAGACGCGCGCCACCGATTACGCCAAATAGCGAATCTGTTACTGCCGGAGCGGAAACCCGCTTCGGCTTTTTTATAGGGGCGTATCCGTGGACCGCCGAACTAAAGGAGGATGGATCGGTATGGAAAGAAAACTGACCCGGAATACGGCAAACCGCATATTTGGCGGGGTCTGCTCCGGGATCGCGGCATTCTTCGGGTTGAGCCCGTCGCTCGTGCGCGCGCTTTTCGTGATCGTGACGGTCTGCACCTGGGGATTCCCGATCATCGCCGTCTATCTGGCGCTCTGGGTGATCCTGCCCGCCGACGCCGACGCACACAGCGCGGCAGGCCTGTCGGGACAGGGCGTCGTCTGGCTGGCCGCTGCGCTGATCGCGTCGGGCATACTGCTCATTATCCGGGAGCTGCTGCCCATGGATCTGACGCCCTATCTTTTCCCTGCGGGGCTCATTGCGGGCGGCGCGCTGCTCCTGTGGGCATCGCTTAAGAAATAGAAGCCCGCGCACAGGGCGCGCTTTGTACACCCGGCCAAAGAAAAAATATCTCATATATTTGTTGACATATCAACAAATCGGGCTATAATTGTTGATGTGTCAACTTTTGTTTTGTCGGCCGCGGGGGGATTACGGTGAAAGACGATCGCAAGGTGCAGTTCTGCCGGTATACAGCCCGTGTTCACCACGGCGTACACAAGCTCATCGGGCGAAGGCTCACGTCTTCGATCGGGCTTCGCCAGGCGCGCATACTGATGACGCTGGTGGAGCGCGGCGAGGTGGGCCAGCGCGAGCTGTACGATCTTTTTGGCATCGACCGGGCTGTGGTCACCAAGTCGCTGCAGCTTCTTGAGGATGCGGGGTATGTGGTGCGGGAGCGGGATGGCTGCGACAGGCGCCGCTATATACTGCGCCCCACTCCCGCGGGGATCGCCGCGGTGCCGGTGATCGAGGCGGCATGGCTGGAGGCCGAGAGTACCCTGACGCGCGGGATGGACGCACAGGAGAAAGAACGGGCGCTCAGGCTGCTCGAGCGGATGGCGCGGAATGTCGAGACGGCTCTGGGGGCTCCGAACAAGGAGAATTAGGGGATGCAGGAACGGGTCAGCCTGAAAAGGCATCTTAGCGAAAACCGGTGGCGGTATATAGGAGGAGCGCTGCTTCTCCTGGCCACCAGCCTCATACAGGTAGCGATACCCCGCATATCGGGAGACGTGATCGACCGCATCGACATGCGCTCGATCGACAGCGTGGGCATACTGCAAATGGTCGGCGTGATTGCGGCGCTGGCCGTCAGCTTTGTAGGGGTACGGTTCCTGTCGCGGTACCTGCTGCTGAGCGGCACGCACCTTTTTGACCGCGAGAGCCGGGACAAGATGTACGCCTATCTTTCGACGCTGTCGATGAAATACTTTAACCGCCGCAGCACCGGCGAAATCATGGCGCTCTCG
The DNA here is from genome assembly GCA_050942555.1 of Christensenellales bacterium. Taxonomy (GTDB): domain Bacteria; phylum Bacillota; class Clostridia; order Christensenellales; family UMGS416; genus JAAYXU01. The sequence goes on along the minus strand of JBMNNN010000141.1, from coordinate 1,453 downwards.
ACCAACGACCTGAGGGTGGTGCGCATGGCGCTCATGCGCACCGTGATGGTGCTGGTAGGCTCGCTTTTCACGATCGCCATGAGCATCGTCATTATGGTGCGGACCGTGGACCCGCTGATGACCGCGATCGTATTTTTGCCCTTTCCGTTTCTGATGCTGGTCATGCACCGGTTTGGCCCGATCATGCGCCAGCGATTCCGGATCGTGCAGGAGTCCTTCTCCGACATGATGCGCAAAGCCGAGGAGAATGTAAGCGGCATCCGGGTCATCAAGGCATTCGTGCAGGAGGAGCCCGAGATTGGCCACTTTGAGCGGCTCAGCAACGAGAATATGACGGCCAACTTCCGGATGATCCGCACGAATTCGCTTTTTCACCCGCTGATCACGGTGCTGGGCTCTATTTCCACACTGCTCATACTCTGGGCCGGGGGAATGATGGCGCTGGACGGGCGCATCACGATCGGCGATTTCGTGGCGTCGATGCAATATGTAGGCAACATTACCCGGCCTTTCGCGATGATGGGCATGATACTCGAGGTCATACAGCAGGCCCGGGCTTCCTACGGACGGATCATGGAGCTTTTCTATGAAAAGCCCGAAATCACCGACCCTGCCGGAGGGGAGAAGGCGTTTCTTGGCGATGCATATGATCCCGAACGTCCCGCGAAGCTGCGCGGCGTGATCGAAATGAGGGACCTGCGGTTTACATACGACGAGGAACTCCCCGACAGCCTGCACGGCATCACGCTCACGATACGGCCCGGCGAGACGCTGGGCGTCATCGGCCACGTGGGCAGCGGCAAGTCGTCTCTTGCCAAGCTAATCACCCGCCTGTACGACACACGGGAGCGGGGGATGCTGCTCATAGACGGCCACGATATCCGGGACATCCCGCTGTCGCTTCTGCGGCGCAGCATCGGCTATGTGCCGCAGCAGAATTTCCTTTTTTCCGATACGATCGCGAACAATATCAATTTCGCGCCCGAGCCGCGCACACGCGAGGAGATCGAGGAGGCCGCCAGGATCGCCTGCGTGCACGAAATGATCGAGGAGCTTCCCGACGGCTACGACTCTGAGCTTGGAGAGCGGGGCGTCAATCTGTCGGGCGGCCAGAAACAGCGCATATCGATCGCGCGTGCGCTGGTCAAGGACCCGACGATACTGGTGCTGGACGACTGCCTGTCGGCGGTAGACACGCAGACCGAGGAAAGGATCCTCACCCGCCTGAAACCTTTCGCTGCACGGAGAACCACGCTCATCATAGGCCACAGGGTATCGACGATGCAGCACGCCGACCGGATCGCCGTGCTGGACGAGGGCCGTCTAGTGGAGCTTGGAACGCACCAGGAGCTCATCGAGCTGGGCGGAATATACAGCGATATATACCGGAAACAGCAGCTCGAGGAGAAGGTCAGGCAGGAAGGGGGCGCCGACGAATGAATATACCGATGCC
>JBMNNN010000140.1:0-5582 GCA_050942555.1 Christensenellales bacterium | reverse complement strand
AATCCACGCCCCCGCGCGGGGGGCGACCGCAACAAATTGTGCTAATAGGTCGGTCGGTCCACTATTTCATTCCCAACATACTAAAATATTCACTGTTTACTATAATAACAGATATTTTTGAGGGGTCAAGTACTCGTATAGGGCAGCATTTTTGCGCGAACCTCCCGGGATATTCTGTCCGATGCCGGTTCGCGCGCACACAAAGCTATCAGACTATAAGGATTCCTTCCGGATTATACCCTTCATTCGCGCCGATATGTTCAACGCGTTTCTCCCAATTATTCCCGAGATAATAAATACGAATCGAGTCTTTCTTTTTATCCATTTCCTTTTCGAGCGCGTTTTTTAGTTGTACTAACATTTCGGGAGGGACAAGGCACTCAAATATCGACTTTTGAACCCGTTGTCCATACTTTTCACAGATTTTGGCGACGCGCCGAAGTCTGGTCTTCCCCGCATTATCTTCGGTACATACGTCGTACGAAACCAATACCATCATTGATATCACCTCCACAGAAACGGGGGGTATGACTCGAGATCTCCTCGAATATAGCGGGCCATCAGCTGAGACTGCAAATGGGAGAGCAATCCGATGGGAGGAGTTTCGTGCAGGAAGTCATGAGATATCGTTTCCCGTTTCCGGCTTTGCCATGAGCTGAGCACCTGCTTTCTTCCCTTGTCGTTGAGGAATACGCCGGTTGGCGTTGCAGTAAAATCCGTATCCGACAGCATCCGTAAATTGATGAGCGACAATGCGAGCCTGTCGCACAGCGGTGCTCTTAGCTCCTCCATCATATCCAGCGCCAAAGAGGGGCGACCAGGCCGAAGCGCATGGAGAAAACCGGCATATGGATCCAGTCCGACGCCCTCTAGCGCAGAGCGGTAATCGTGAGCCAGCAGCGCGTACAGAAAGGAGAGCACCGCGTTGACGGGATCTTGAGGAGGCCTTCTGCTGCGACCTCTGAAGTCGAAAAGATCTGTATTGACCCGGATCATATCCTGAAAGACTGAAAAGTAGGTTTGCGCTGCAATTCCTTCCACGCCGCGTATCGTATCAAGAGACGTAGTATCGGTGATGAGTTCCGTAAGCGTACCAAGCTTTGCAGCCGCGTCGTGCAGTCGGCCGGCTTGATGCTGACGTTTTTCTCCTGATTCCCGCGCGGCTCGCAACAGGATTGCGCGGCAGTTCGCTATTTTTGCCAGTACAATTGCCGAGGCAATCGCCGCGGACAGCGTTTCGTCGCCTATAACTGCATACTGGCGGGTTCGAAGCAACACATTACCACGGATTGGGCCCTCCACACGTCCCATGAACCGGCCGAACTCACTGAAAAAGGCCAGCGAAATGCCGCGTTCGCCGCAGTATGCGATCAGGGGAGTGGAGACTGTCGTATTACCGAAGCAAACGATGCTTTCCAGAAGGTGCCCAGGGAAGCGGCCTTTCGTTTCGTTTCCTACCATGACCGCGACCGTATCCCCATCCACATGCACATATCCATTATCGAGCGTCACGTACAGCACATTTTGAAGTTTTTTCAGAGCGTATCCTCCTTTCCCGAAGCAATGCGTCTTAGCTTTTCAAGATAGGCTCTGGAGCGATCGCGCACTCCCGGCATACACATCTCCCTGAGCGAACATTCCCTGCATTTCCTCGATTTGCTAGCCTGAGGTATGACACCCGTTCTGACCAGTTCGTGAAGTTCCTTTGCCGCTGCTCGCACATCCGCGCGCAGCGCGTTGGTAAATGACACAGCGATTCTCCGGTGATCGTTATAGTAGAACAAATCACCTTCGGGAATGCTGCATCCCAGCATTTCCTCCAAACACATCGCCTGGGCGCACAGCTGCATCTCGTACTCGTGCTCCTGTCGCACCTTTCCGTGCTTATATTCCACGGGGCGCAAGAGCCACAGACCATCCATGCCCCTGATCGGACACCCGGACGGATCGGCGGACAGCTCCAGACTGTCCGCCTTTCCGCTCAGTCCCAGTGTCAGCGACCGCACGGCCACGCCGAAGAGCTCGGCCATGTTCGCCCGGGATTCCCTGCCGGTCTCGTGTACTCTCTCGTGCTGCGCCGTCCCTTCGGCGGTGTGGATATTATCCGCCCAATATTGTTCCAGCAGGATGAGCCCAGCCCTGCGAGGGCAGTAGCCGTACTGTGAAATGGCTGACAGCGGCAGAAGCTCGTCCTCGTCGTACATATCAGGTCAGTATGATGGACTGGTCTGTTACGGGCATATCGCTGACGCCCCAATGAATCTGCGCGATGCCAGCTGACGATACCGCAAATCCTATCTCTACTCCCGCCGGAAGACGGCTGGCCGCTATTTCCAGCGTGTAGTCGCGATAGCTGCGCGCGAGCGTAACGCCTTCCTTTCTTCGGACTGAAACCAGATCGAACAGTTTGTGCGCCGGTGCGCAGCCCAGACGTGCCTGGTTTTTCCGCTGACTGCTATCGCTGTCGGTTCCCGTGTGCTTGAATATGATGACCGGCGATATCGTGGACATCATCCCCTTGCTGGAGGATCGGTCGTGCTCGTACATATGAAGAAGCGCTGTCCATAAGAGCTGCAAGTCGTCCTCGGAGAAACCGGTGCCTCCGCCTTCGTTGGTAGCTTCGTCGGACAGGAAGGCGCTTACGAAGCCCTGCCCGCGGTATAGTCCGTAGGGAATGAGCTGCTTGCGGCCCATCGTGCGCATCTTGTCCTCGGGCTGCTCCTTTTCCCAGTCGATATATGCCTGGTAAGTGTTGGGCTTTACGTCGAAGGCGACCGACATACGAGTGATGGTAGCCTCCATTGGGAAAACAGGATCCACCGACCGCAGAAAGCTCAGCTGCACGGGACCGCGCACCTGCCCGGCGTTGGCTCCGGTGGTCATGACGCCGCCGAAGGCGCGTACGTCGAAATAGTTATCGCACAGCCACTTGCGGGCCGCGTATGTCTTTTCCCGCGAACCGGCTTTTGCGCCGCTCTTCTCCTCCTCGTGCGCCTGGGCGATGAAGCGATTGATGTTGGTGGAGTGCTGCACGACAATGCCGTATCCTGTAATTGGATTTTTTTTATCGTCTACCATCACGTTTTGCACGAAGTTACGAATGCGCCGCTTGACCGCCACGTCGGAGATAAGGCCGTGCATGTCCTGCGGGTCGATGCGGGGCATGTTGCCCGCGTCGGGGTCGCCGTTCGGGTTTCCATCGACGCACTCGATGAAATACAGAAATTCGTACCGGTTCTGAAGTGCCATGATTATTCCTCCTTCTCTTCAATCGTGGAATCCTTGCGTTTCTCAAAGAGCGATGCGCTCTGGTGATAATAGCCCAGTGCAAACAGCGTCTGTCCGGCGAAGTCGAGCTGATCGAGTATCTGGTCGTCTAGTCGGGACATGATATCGGTTATGAGCTGCTGGTAGCGGACGTAGAGCCCCATTTTCTCTTCCCTGCGCAGCTTGCCCAGATGAGGCTGCGCTCCGTCGATCAGGCGGCCTACGACCATTCCCGGCATAACCGATGCGGCCGAGAAGAAGCGCTGCACCACGTCGGCGCCCACGTCCCCGAGCGCGGTGTGCTGCAGGTGGTTGAGAACGGCGAGCAGCCGTCCCGCATGGTAGGCCGGTGACGGATGGCTGGTATTGAGTCTAGTTTCCATTTTGACACCTCCTGTCCTGATCAATCCATGACGTTGCGCCCGATTGTGCCAAAGCTTGAGTATGGCGCAGCATATCCTGTCCAGATTTTCCGGGCCATGCTCGCGCCCATCCTCTCGGGAGCGTTGCAGACGGGACTTCATATGCTGAAGCGCACGGTTGGCTGCTTCCTGGGGGAAGGGACTGCCTCTCAGTATACTCTCCCATATCCGGGCGAGCAGCGGAGAAAGCTGCTTGTTCATCGCAGCGAGCATGTCCTTGTTCGAGGTCTGGGGCCGATAGGGCAGCATCCGTGTGAGCAGCACAAATAGCCGGGGCGGGTCGGCCGGCGCGCCGCCGTATGGGCCGGTGATCGTCAGGCCGTCAAACCAGTCGCCGACCTTCATGTACAGATCGGTCAGCTCCCCTTCGTATACGCCTCGAATCATGGCTCGTCCCTTAGTGCCGCTCAGCAGCAGCGCATGGTACCGATTTGCCGTAAACTCGGGACGCTCTCCGGTGCGCACCGCCTCGACAAGTCGCCGCACCGCATGGAGCGCCCATGCCTTTTCCCTTTCCTCCTCCGCCTCCGCATCCTGCGTCTCGGCGAAGAAACCGAACGGGTCCTCCTCGGGAGGGACCGGGCGATCCATCCAGTGGAGCATTAAAATTTCGGCCAGGGGGCGGGGCGCATTGACGATGAGGTCGTCAAGCGCTCCGGCATAGACCGCCGCCGCGTCTTCCGAACAGGCGGCGTTGGCCGACTGCTTCAGCCCGAACGAAGCAAAGGATTTCTTGTCAAATCCGATCAGGGTACTGCCTGCCGATTGGCCGCCCACACTGGCGAGCTTCAGCTTCGGGTGAGTAGCCGCCGGTATGACCATCTCTCCCGTAACAAAGCAGCGCATCCGCTCCCTGTTGTCGTCCTTTGGGAGCAAGGACTCCCTGTACGAGAGCCACCATTCTTTCCATTCGTCCCGTTCGACCAGACACCGGTCTTCCCCGGCCAGACGGAACGTAATGTTGTTGGTCGGCTTCAGCTTAAGCGCAGACAGATTCGCTGCCATCTCCTCAAGGTAGCAGCCATTATGCATCATGAGGCTCAGAGGTTTCAGCAGCGGAACATGCTCTGCAGCCGTATCGTGTAGCCAGATGAATGCCTTCTGCTTGGCTGCAGACTTTTCATCCAGACCAAGGATGGTGGCCACCGTGTCGACCAGAAAGTGACTTCGCGTTACGCCACCCGCGATCATTTCGGAAAAGGAGAGCGTAGGACACAGATCGTATGACCATTCGCAGGGCTCCGCCTGAAGAAATCGTCCGTCGCGGGTGATCGTTACGATGGCTCTTATTTCCTTCCGTGCGTATCCCGGCATGCACGGGAGATCCTTCGACTTCGCATATTGTGTTAATTGATACAGCATTCGCTCACCTCCTTTTCACGGGCTTGAGCACGCCCGGGCTATCCCACGGCGGTATGTCGAGCACACCTTTCTTAAGCACCGCCCTGAACAGCGACACATAAGGCCGCGCAAAGTCCTTGACCATCTCGTCGAGATTGAAAACGTCGTAGAGCATGTAGCCCAGGTCCTGCGATTCATCTACAGGCTTGCTCTCGCCCGCCGACAGCGCAAAGAACGCCGGAAATTCCCGGCACCCGAAGCAGGGCTGGCAGAAACATTTGCCGCCCGTAATGCGGCGCTCGGCCTGCTCTTCGAGCTGGCGGACCCGTCCGGTGAAGCCGGGTCTTGGATGGATGTGCGCGGTAATACGGTACCGTACGTCCCGCAGCGCCATGGTCTGCCGCTGCGTGCGGCCCATCGTATCCGCGCCTGTCATCTCCTTGGTCGCGTCGCCCACGATGATGGGCGCTTCTCCGCCCCGCATGGCGCGGGCAATCGCCTGATCCCCGATCTTGTCCTTGACTTCGTTTCGCTTTAGAGCGATGTACCGGA
>JBMNNN010000007.1:0-28158 GCA_050942555.1 Christensenellales bacterium | reverse complement strand
TTTTTTTCGCGCGGATTTCCGCAAATTCCCGTACGCAATTGCGCACCGGCGATAAATGAATCCGCCGTCTCCGGCAGACACTATCATGGAAGCAGAAATGAGGCGGTTGACATGGTGGCCAGCCGGGATCTGACCGATGTGACGATACTCAACCGAAGGACCGGGCGAAGAATGGGGCGCGCAATCCGGGCAGAGTATCGGCCTGGCAACAGGTACATCACCGGAATTGTTTTCCGTACATTCGGCCTGTTCAGCACGCAGGCGTTGCTGCCCCTTGCCTGCGTGCGTACGCTGGGCTCCCGCATCATACTGGCCGACCCCGACGAGCGGACGACAGGCAGGGTGGCACGCGAGCAGCCGGGAAGCATCTACCTGTCGAACGGGCGTTATCTGGGAGAGCTTTTTTGCCTGATGATCGAGGAATACACGGGGCTCGTGCGCTCACTCGTCATCAGAACCAGCCTGATTGACGATATGCGCAGCGGGTACGTGTGGCTGGACGAACCCGGCAGGCTGGTGGCCACCAGCAGCCACGTCATACTGCTAACCTGATATTGTCTGAAAGGGAGTGAGTTTTTTTGAACCGGGCTATCAAGGGAATTATGCTGGGAAGCATCGTCTGCATGGCGGCAACGGCGATGCTCGTGAACCGGATTCAGCCTTCACTGGGCAGGTCCTTAATGAAACAGGGTAGGAGTTGGTTCCGCCGTTACCGCAAAAGGCTGCTCAACATGGGCATGTACTGACGCGGCGGACGCGTGATCCGCGGCAATGAGCGACGATCGTATCAAAAAGATTGGGACGGCAGCGTTGGCCCTGGCCATCGTCGTGTACGCGGCGATACGGCTGGGGCCAATGATACGGGCGGTTTTTTTGTCGGTCGCCGTCGCCTATCTTCTTTCGCCGCTTCACCGCGCGCTGGAGCGGGCGACCCCCGGAAAACGCGCGCTGGCGGTTACTGTGCTCATCTCCCTGCTGTTTCTGTTCGCGCTGCCTGCGATCGCGGCGCCGGTTCTTATCCGGGATCTCGACGATATCCTGCGCCAGATACCGGCGCTTTTTGATCGGATCGACGCGATGCTCAGCCTTATCGAGGAGAGGCTCTCGCCCTACATGAGAGTCCGATTCAACGGTGAAGCGCTGCAGTCGCTGGGAGACCGCGTCACCGCGTTTCTGACCAATTGGTTCGGGGACGGCAAAGGGCTGCTGTCGCTTTCCGACTCGCTGCTGTGGGTGGTGCTTGTTCCCTTTATCAGCTTTTATATACTCAAGGACCGCGAACGGATACTGCGCGCCGTGCGGTATCTGATTCCCCAGAAGCACCGTACCGCGATACTGTCGGCCGCCAGCTCGACCGACCGGCTGCTGCGGCAGTTCCTGCGCGGGCAGCTCACGATATCGGTGATCGTGGGGGCGCTCACAGCGCTGGGACTCCTGCTGGCGGGGGTCCGCTATGCGCTGCTGCTGGGGATTCTTACGGCGCTATGCAACTTCATACCCTATATTGGCTCAATCATCGCCGCGGTGCCCATCGCGCTGCTGTCCCTGCTGGGCGGGGCTGGTATGATGGTGCGGGGCCTCATCGTCATGCTGGGCGTGCAGCAGATAGAGAGCCTTATTCTTTCGCCCCGCATCATGGGCGCGAATCTCGGAATCCATCCGGTCGTCATATTGCTGTCGGTGATGGCCGGGGGCGCGCTGGGAGGTTTCATGGGCTTTCTGCTGGCCCTGCCGATACTGATCGTGTGTAAGGGTATCGCGCAATTCGTACAGCAGCGGTGGCTTTACAAGAAAAGGACAATAGAAGATTGCAACTTCCTTGACGAATGATGTATAATAGCAAAAAAGGGAAGCCAGGAAGGGGGGCCCGGAGTTGGCAGATTTCGATCAGACCATGCAGTTCAGACGCGAGCCCGAGAGCCTCAATACGGTGCAGGGGATCCTCTCCAAGGTATACGACGCGCTCAAGGAACGGGGCTATGACCCGATCAACCAGCTGGTTGGCTATATCATATCCGGTGATCCGACCTACATAACCAGCTACAACAATGCCCGGTACCTGATCCGGAGACTGGAGCGGGACGAGATATTGGAGGAAATCGTGGGGTTCTATCTGAAGAACCTCGACGAAAAGAAGGGATAGCGATGCCGGTGATCGGTGGAGGCCACACGTGGGCCGGTTGATGTGTCTGGACATCGGAGACAAACGCATCGGCGTCGCAGTCAGCGACCCTATGGGCATCACAGCCCAGGGGATCGAAACGTGGACCCGCCGAAGCATCCGGGAGGACGCGGAGCACTTTAAGGCCCTGGCGGACCAGCTGGACGTGGAAAAGCTGGTCGTGGGGCTCCCGCGGAACATGGACGGTTCTTTCGGGTTCCAGAGCAAAAAAGTGCGGAACTATGCCGGGAAGATCGGCGAGATGCTGGGGGTCCCGGTCGTTTTTTTTGATGAGAGACTGACGACCGCGGCGGCGGGACAGGTGCTGCTCATGGCAGACGTGAGCCGTGGAAAACGCCGGGGCGTGGTCGATAAAATGGCCGCTGTGCTGATACTGCAGTCGTATATGGGATCGGAAGCCGCGCGGCGGAAAGGAAAGACAGATGGATGAGAAAGTCGTGGAGCTCATCGACGAGACGGGAGCGACGGCGCGTTTCCGGCATATGATGACGCTCGATTATATGGGAAACCATTATCTGATCCTGGCTCTCGGAGAGGAAGGCAGCGAGCAGGAGGAAGTGGTCGCCATGGCCGTTCACACCGATGAGGACGGCGGCGAGTATTATGAACCGGTAACCGACGAGAATACAGCGCATAAGGTGTTTCTGGAATTCCTGTCGATACTGGAAATGGACGAGGAAACCGAGAACGCATGACTTCGATAGCAGAAGCGCTGGACGCGATACTGCCCCGGGTCCGCAAACCGGCCAGGTATACGGGCGGGGAGCTCAACATCGTGCGCAAGGACCCCGCCGAAGTGGCCGTCCGGTTTGCGATCGCCTTTCCGGACCTCTATGAGGTCGGCATGTCGAACCTGGGACTGCGCATACTCTATGACGTATTGAACCGCAGGCCGGATACATGGTGCGAGCGCGTGTTCGCGCCGTGGATCGATATGGAGAGCGAGATGCGGCGGGCGGGCGTACCCCTCTATACGCTGGAATCCTATACGCCGCTCGACCGTTTCGACATGATCGGCTTCAGCCTGGGGTACGAGTTGGGATATACGAACGTGCTCAACATGCTGGACATGGCCGGAATCCCGCTTTTGGCAGAGAACCGGGCGGATGGCCCATTCGTCATAGCGGGCGGCAGCAGCACCGTCAATCCCGAGCCGCTTGCGCCCTTTATAGACCTCTTCGTGATCGGCGACGGAGAAGAGGCGCTTCCCGAGCTCATCGACGTATACCGCGCTTGGAAGGAGTCGGGAGCGTCCCGCGAGGAGTTCCTGATCGCGGCCTCGGGCGACGAGGGATGCTACGCGCCGTCTCTTCATGCGGTCGAATACGGGGAGGATGGCCGCATACGGGCGCGCAGGCCGCTGCGCGACGGCGTGCCGGCTACGGTCAGGCGGCGCGTCGTGCGCAGCCTGGACGCTGCGCCATGGCCCGAGAAGCCGATCGTGCCCTTTCTCGAGATCGTGCACGACCGCGTCACACTGGAGCTTTTCCGGGGCTGCACGCGCGGGTGCCGATTCTGCCAGGCTGGTATGATATACCGGCCGGTCCGCGAGCGTTCGGTCGATACGCTGACAGAGCAGGCGGTTCGCGCTCTCGCGCAGACCGGATACGATGAGGTATCGCTGACGTCGCTGAGCAGCGGAGACTACAGCCGGCTTCCCGAGCTCATCAAACGCCTGGCCGCATCCACTCATCCGCTTATCAGCCTGTCGCTCCCGTCGCTGCGCATCGACGCCTACGCCGGGGAGTATATGCGCGACGTATCGGCCGAACGGAAAGCCGGGCTGACGCTGGCTCCCGAAGCGGGTACGCAGCGCCTTCGCGACGTGATCAACAAGAACGTAACGGCGGAGGATCTGCGAAACAGCGCGCGGGAGGCTTTTGAGAACGGGTGGGACAGGGTCAAGCTGTATTTCATGATAGGCCTGCCCACCGAGACCGACGAGGACATCCGGGGCATCGCCGATATGACGCGGGACGTGATCGGCGTATACCGCGAGCTACCAGCCCACCGCCGCCGTCGCCTGTCGGTGACGGTCAGCGTATCCACGCTGGTGCCGAAGCCCCACACGCCGTTCCAGTGGGCCGCACAGGACGACGTGCCCACGATACACCGCAAGCAGCGGATGCTCCGCGAGCTTCTGCGCATGGGCGGCGTGACGTTCAACTGGCACGAGGCCGCCGTCAGCCGGCTGGAGGCCATTATGTCCCGCGGTGGCCGGCCGGTCCACCGGGCGATACTGCGCGCCTGGGAGCTGGGCTGCCGGTTCGACGGCTGGATGGAGTGCTTCGACGAGGCCAAATGGAACCGGGCCTTCGAGGAAACCGACGTCGATCCGGACTTCCACGGGACGCAGGAGCGGGACGCCGACGAGGTGCTGCCGTGGGACTTCATCGACACCGGCGTGAACCGGGCGTACCTGCGCCGGGAGTACGAGCGGTCGCTGCGGGGCGAGACAACCGGAGACTGCCGGGCGGGCTGCCTTGGGTGCGGCGTGTCGTCGCTGCTGGGGGAGGCGGGCACATGCGGATAATGTTCCGGTTCGAGAAAGGCCCGCAGATCCGTTTCATATCGCACCTCGACCTGCTGCGGGCGATGCAGCGGGCGCTGCTGCGAGCAGGATTGCCGCTCGTGTGGTCGCAGGGGTTTCATCCGCATCCGGAGTTTTCCTTTGCGATGGCGCTGCCTGTGGGCGCCGAGTCCACGGGCGAGTATATGGAGGCGGGCATCACGGGCTGTACCGCGCGGGAGGCGGCGGTACGGCTGGGAGCGTCGCTGCCCCCGGGCCTGCGCATACTGGACGCGGGCGAGCTCCCCGAAGACGCGCCCTCGCTGATGGCGGCGGTGACCGCGTCGGACTGGACGCTCCAGGCGCCCGAGGGGCTGCGCGCGGACGCGCTGAAGGCGCTGATGCGCCGCCGGGAGATCCCGGTCAAAAAAACCGGCAGGGACGGCAGCAGGATCGTCGACATCCGTCCCGGCATACTGTTGCTGGCGCTGGCTGACACGTCGGCGGGACGGTTCGTGCATGCCCGCCTGTCGGCGGGCAGCAGGGATAACGTGTCGCCCTTTCTGCTGTACCAGGCGATGCTCCCCGGCGAGGACACGGCCGCGCTCAGGATATGCCGCAGGGAGCTGTATTTCGAAAATAACCGGGAACTACGGCCGCTTATCGAGCTGACCTGTAAAGAAGGATGGTAATGAAGAAAACCATACTTGCCGACGTGAGCGCCCGGCAGGTGCGCGTGGCGCTGCTGGAGGATGGGCAGCTATGCGAGTACTATGTCGAGCGGCCTGGACGGGAAAGACTGGTGGGAAACATCTATGTGGGCCGGGTCATGGACGTGCTGCCCGGCATGCAGGCCGCGTTCGTCGACATCGGGCTCGACCGGAACGCGTTCCTTTACGCGGGAGACGTCGCGCTCAACAGCGATGATTTCGAGTTCGCGGGGCGGACCGACACGCGCGGTCCCGGCAAGCCTCCCCCGATCACCCAGATGGTGAAAAAGGGCCAGCAGCTCATCGTGCAGGTGGTGAAGGATCCCTCATCGGGCAAGGGTGCGCGCATCACGAATCATATCACGCTGCCGGGGCGGCTCGTCGTGTATATGCCCGGGGTCGACTATATCGGGGTGTCGCGGCGCATCGAGGATGAGGCGGAGCGGCAGCGCCTGCGCGACTGCGTCGAATCGATGCGCGGTATGGGCATCATCGTGCGGACCGCCGCCAGGGGCGCTGCGCGCGAGGAGCTCATACGGGAGGTTACGATGCTGTCGGCCCTGTGGCAGCAGGTTCAGTCGGCGGCCGACTTCGCGATAGCCCCCCAACTTGTGCACCGCGACTCGGACCTGCTGCTGCGGACCGTGCGCGACATGTTCAGCGACGACGTCGAGTCCTTCGCGGTCAGTGGCGAGGGCGCAGCCGCGAGGGTACGGGAAATGGTATCCTATTTGTCGCCCGAGCTTCTCTCCCGCATCAGGGCGCTCGGGGAAGATGACGATGTATTCGACATATACGGGATCGAGGGACAGGTTAAAAAGTGCTTTGTCCGCAAGGTATGGCTGAAAAGCGGCGGCACGCTCATATTCGATCAGACCGAGGCGCTTACGGCCATCGATGTGAATACCGGAAAATGCACCGGCGCGCGCGATCTGGAGACGACGATATTCAGGACCAACATAGAGGCGGCGGTGGAAATCGCCCGACAGATACGGCTGCGGGACATCGGCGGCATCATCATCATTGACTTTATCGATATGCTGGATGAGGCGCATCAGCAGGAGGTAGTGGCCACGCTGGAAAAGGAGCTCAAGCGCGACCGCATGCGCAGCAACGTTCTGGGCATGACGGCGCTGGGGCTGGTGGAAATGACCCGCAAAAAGGTGCGGCAGCGGGTATGCACGTTAACGCATATGCCATGCGCTTACTGCGGCGGATCGGGCAGCGTGCTGTCGGCTGAGTCGGTGGCGCTCAATGTGCTCTCCGAGCTGCGGCGGGCCCGGCGAAACCGCGAGCCGCAGCGCTATGAAATATGGGTTCATCCCGAGGTCGCCAGCTGGCTGGAGACCGAAGGCGCGCTGGATGACAGCGTAACCGTGCACCGGAGCCGGGGAGGCCATATCGAGCACTTTCAGGTCAAGCCGGTGTTATAACGTTTGGATCGGGAGGAGGATACCAATGATCAGACTGGGAGTATGCACGGCGGCGGACAACATCGACAGGGCGGCACGCGCTGGCTGCGACTATATCGAGCTGGGATTTGCCGCGGTGGCCGACATGACCGAGGCCGAGTACAGACGGACGCTGTCCCTCGTCCGGAACAGCTCCATCGGCGTGGAGGCGATGAATGGCTTCATACCGGGGCGCTACCGCATCACCGGAGCGGAGGCCGACAGTGCGCCCATACAGGAGTTCCTCAGGGGCGGCTTTGCCCGCGCGCAGGAACTGGGGGTCAAGGTCGTCGTGTTCGGAAGCAGCGGTGCGCGCAAAATGCCCGAGGGCTTCACCGATAAGGCGAAGGCTGAGGAGCAGTGCGCGCAGTTCCTCCGCATGGCCGGGCCGATGGCCGAGTCTTACGGAATCCGGATCGCGATAGAGCCGCTCAGCTACCGGGAGGACAATGTCATCAATACCGTATCCGACGCCGTGCGGTTGGCCCGCAGCGTCAATCTTCCGAGCGTAGGCGTTCTCGCCGACTACTACCATGTGCTTTACAACAAGGAGGGCCTCGGCGGCATCGCCGAAGCCGGAGCGCTGCTGTGGCACTGCCATATCGCCCGGGGCGATACGCGGACCGTTCCCGCGCGCGGGGACGGCGAGGACTACAGGGCGTTCTTTGACGCGCTGCGCGCGATCGGCTATAACGGCGGGGTCAGCATCGAGGGCCGTATCAACGATTTCGATCGGGAGATCGGGCCGGGCATCGCGCTCATGCGTGAGCTGTGCGGATGAATCCGGTCGCGCACATCATATGGGACTGGAACGGCACGCTGCTGCAGGACGCCGAGCTGGGCCGGAGCATCATGAACGGCATGCTGGCGCGGCGGCAGCTTCCGCTCCTCACAAGGGAGCGGTACAGGGAAATACTGACGTTTCCGATCATCGAATACTACCGGATGGCCGGTATTGATCTTGCGCGCGAATCCTTTGACACGCTGGCCGTTGAATATGTGGCTGCCTATGAGGCGGGCTGGCGCGCGTGCACGCTGGAGCCGGGCGTGGAGGATGTGGTACGGCGCGCCGCCGACGCCGGGATAACGCAGTCGATCTTGTCGGCCAATCGCCACGACCGCCTGCTGGAGCAGCTGCGCTATTACGGGCTGACGGATTTCTTTGTGAGGATAGAGGGCATTTCCGACGATCTGGCATACGGGAAGGAACACCTGGCCCAGGGGCATATGGCTTCGCTTGGCGTCCCGGCCGACAGCGCGGTTTATATCGGCGATACGCTGCACGACGCGCAGTCGGCGCAGGCGATGGGCTGCCGCTGCGTGCTGGTGAGCTGGGGCCACCAGTCCGAGGCCCGGCTGGCCGCCGCGGGCGTGCCGCTGTGCCGCCAGCCCGGGGAGCTGATACCGCTTCTGGGCCTGTAGCCGAAATCGACAACCATAAAAAACACCCCGGCCGGGACAGCCCGAACCGGGGTGTTCTTATAGGTTCAGCAGCGGTCAGTTACGCGGCGAACCACTGGGTGATATAGTAAGCTCCCTTGCTCTCGTTCCATACGATGCCGATACCGATGCGGGTGAAGGACGGGTTGAGTATATTGGTCCGATGTCCTTCGGAGTTCATCAGCGCGGCCTGGGCCTTCTCTACATTGTTGTAGAGAGCGATGTTCTCGCCGGCAGTCCGGTAGGATACGCCCGAGGCCTTGATACGGGCCGAGAAGGAACCGTAGGTCGGCGACGTGTGAGAGAAGTAGTTGTTGGCCGACATATCCTGGCTGTGCTTGAGCGCGCCGGCGCGGAGTCCCGCGTCAAATCGAAGCGCGGGCAGGCCATTGGCGGCCCGGTCCTTGTTGACAAGGCTGATCATCTGCTGCTCGAGCGCGGACATATTGCCCGTGGGCGCCGGAGTCGGAGCCTTCGTGGGCGCAGCGGTCGGGGCCTTCGTGGGCGCGGCGGTCGGCGCAGCGGTGGGCGCCGGAGTCGGAGCCTTCGTGGGCGCAGCGGTTGGCGCAGCGGTCGGGGCTTTTGTGGGCGCGGCGGTCGGCGCAGCGGTGGGCGCCGGAGTCGGTGCCTTCGTAGGCGCGGCGGTCGGAGCGGGCTTGCCGCACATGAACTTGCCGAGCATCGCGCGCAGATCGTCGGGCGACATGCTCTTGAGCGACCGCAGGTAATCCACATACTTGCCAAGGCTTGTCCCGTTCAGGTCGCATTCCCGCTGAATCTGTATTTGATCACAGTTGATATTACGGGAACCTGCTGCCATGGCGCTGCCCAGGGGAAGAGCCATCATCAGCAGCGAAAGAATCAGAATGATTGTTGCTTTCCGTTTCAAATTCATTCCTCCTATCTGGTAGTCGGGTTGGTCGAAAACTTGTTCGAGTTATACGATACCGCTTTTCTCTCCCGCCGTGTTCTTTATCATACAGGCCGAGCCGATCGATTTCAACCTGTTCTGCCAGCGATCTACCATTGGAATATCTGCCACAGCGCATATATCGGAAATAAACGAATGGATTTTAACTATATTATTAAAGCGGTCGTAAAAATGTATTGTATATTCGTTCGGGATATTGTATATATATAGCTGAGAAAAACCAAACCTTTTTTGAGGTGAAAACCATGGCTCTTCGCAAATGCCCCCGATGTGAACTCAACTATATAAAGTCGGATGAAAAATATTGCGTCGTGTGTCTCAGAGAGATGAAGGGGACCGGTGAGCACGAGCATGACAGCGCGGACATCTGCCCGGTTTGCGGCGAGACTTCTGTGCTTCCGGGACGGGATATGTGTGCGCACTGCCTGCGTGACAGCAAAACGCTGCTGCCCGACGACAAGGAAGCCGTCGACGACGAGGATTTTCTTCCCGAAGAGGATGACGAGGAGTCTATAGAGGATATCGATGACCTGGCGGAGATCGAGGACGAAGAGGCTAAAGCAGAAGAGGTCATCGTGGACCTGGAGGATCTGGTGGCGGATCTTGATGATCCGGAAGCGCCCGAGGAAGAGCTCAGCGAGATCGTGCGCGTATTCGACCAGGACGAAGAGCAGGACGAAGAGGAAGACGATACGGAAACGGAATCCGGCGGAAAATGAGCCGGCTGTTGCGCGTATTTGCGATCGCCGACCTGCACCTGTCGGGATTCAGCCCCAAGCCGATGGATATATTTGGGTACCAATGGCACGATCATGCCCGGAAGCTGCGTGAGTACTGGCAGCAGGATGTGGCGCCCGGTGATATCGTTCTCATACCCGGGGACATATCGTGGGCCATGACGCTGCACGAAGCCCGGGTTGATCTTGAATGGATCGGCGCGCTGCCGGGACGCAAGGTGCTGCTACGCGGAAACCATGACTACTGGTGGGGCGCGATCGGCCGGGTGCGCGCGGCTTTGCCCGAAGGAACAGAGGCGCTGCAAAACGACTCTGTGGCGTATGGCGGTCTGCTCATCGCCGGCACAAGAGGGTGGACATGCCCCGGGAGCAGTTCTTATGAGCCCGGGGATGAGCGCATCTATCTGCGCGAAAGCGAGCGTCTGGCGCTGTCGCTCAGGCACGCGCAGCGGCTCCGGAAGCCCGGCCAGCGTCTGATAGGCATAATGCATTACCCGCCGTTCAATGAGAAAAGGGAACCCTCCCTTTTCACCGACGCCTGGGAACAGGCAGGCGCTGAACTGGTCGTATACGGGCATCTGCACGGCGTGAGCGCCGATATGGTGTTCGAAGGCACGATGCGCGGCGTCGAATACCGCATGGTTGCCTCTGACTATATCGGCTTTAAGCCAAGGCTGCTGCTTGAGATGGAGCGGGAAGATCCATAGCGCTTTTTTTCACCAGACCCCCCACCCGGCACCACTGCCCCGTATGGGGCTTTTTTATTACTCCGAATTCGAACATATATACTTAATAGGAAAAAGTGATTACTTAAAAACAAACATGAATACGCTATAATGCACAAATAATCTAACTTTGAAATTATATAAATTCCAAAAATAATGTTTGATTTATTGCGGAAAGCGGGTATAATATACTCGTGTGTAGGAAAGTGCATCAAAGTGCATTGTAGTGGGGAACCTGAAGCGAAAGGAGGCGGGGCCGCGTGTACTTCAAGGGGACGTACGAGCACACGATGGATGTCAAGGGCCGCATATTCATTCCCGCCAAATTTCGCGAGGGATTGGGCGAGGAATTTGTCATATGCAAGGGATTTTTTGAACCGTGCCTTTATATCTACTCAAACGAGGAGTTTCAAAATCTCTCTGACAAGCTGGACAGCCTCCCCTTCGCCAACAAGGACGCGATGCGGCTGCAGCGCGAGCTGTACGCCAATGCGAGCGACGTGACCGTGGACAAGCAGGGCCGCATACTCATCCCGGCTCCGCTGCGGGATTATGCCCGTCTCGAAAGAGAGGCCGTCGTGCTGGGCGTACGTACCCATGTGGAGATCTGGGATCTGGAGCTGTGGAAGCAGGAGCGCGAGCAGTCGCCGGGTATCGAGAGCTTCACTGAGAACCTGCGCAAGCAGGGAGTGATGCTATGATGCAGTCTTTCGGGCACATACCGGTACTGCTTTCCGAGAGCCTGTCGTTCCTGTCTCCGGTGAGCGGTGGAACCTATCTGGACGGAACCCTGGGGATGGGCGGCCACGCCGAGGCCATTCTGGAGGCCGGGAGCCCCGACTCAAGGCTGGTGGGGATTGACCGCGACAGGGAGGCGCTGGCTGCGGCGCAGCGGCGTCTCAGCCGTTTCGCCGACCGCTTCATCTCGGTACACGGGGATTTCAGGGACGCCGTGGAGCTGCTGCGGCAGCAGGACATCGCGGCGCTGGACGGAGCGATACTGGATCTGGGCGTTTCGTCCTACCAGTTCGATACGCCCGAGCGGGGGTTTTCCTACGGGCACGACGCGCCGCTCGATATGCGGATGGACCGCAGCGGCGGCACCACGGCCCGGGACGTCGTCAACGGGTACACGCAGCCGGAGCTGGCCCAGGTCATCCGGACATATGGGGAGGAACGATGGGCCGCCCGGATCGCGCAGTTCATCGTCCGGGAGCGGGAGAGGGTGCCCATCGAAACCACCGGTCAGCTTGCCGACATCATACGCAAAGCAATCCCGGCCGGCGCGCGCAGGACCGGCCCGCATCCGGCCCGGAGGACATTCCAGGCGCTGCGCATCGAGGTCAACCAGGAGCTGCGCGGGCTGGAAGAAGCGGTGGAGTCGATCGCCGGTCTTCTCAATCCCGGAGCGCGGCTGTGCGTCATCAGCTTTCATTCGCTGGAGGACAGGGCGGTCAAGACGGCGATGCGGCGCATGGAAAACCCATGCACCTGCCCCAGGTCCGCGCCGGTCTGCGTATGCGGCAGGAAACCGATCGGGAAGGCCTCTCCGCGGGGCGCGGTGGAGCCGCGGCCCGAAGAGACCGAATCGAACCCGAGAGCCCGCAGCGCGCGGATGCGCGTATTTGAGAAATACTAAACGTTCTATATAAAGAGGGGAGAGAATACAGATGATGATGAAGGAATGCGGTCAGGAAATCTATCGTGCGCCCCAAAGCCGCTATCCCGCCCGGAGCGCGAAACCGGCATACCGGAGCCGGCCCACGTCGGTATACCGTGCGGCGGACAGTAGCGGTCGCTACACATCGGCAGAAGAGCCCTACCCGGCGCGGCGCAGCTGGGACGGCACGCAGGCGCGGTGGCACGAGATCGATCCCGCTGAGCGGGCCGAGGGGAGCACGCAGGCCATGCGGACGCTTGTCACGTTCGCGGTAGCGGTTGTAGTCTTCCTGGCCTGTACTGGTATCATTTATTTTAAGTGCATGATATCGGCCATGCAGCTCGAGATCGGCCAGCTGCAGGCTGAGATCCGCAAGGCCGAAACCGAGTACAGCCGCCTGGAGGCCATTCATACCGAATCGGTGGATCTCGACACCATTCGGCTGTCCGCGCAGCAGCTTGGCATGGGGTATCCGCAAAGCGGCCAGATCCGCATGATCGCGGCCACCAGCATGGATACCGGCGAAGGCGATTCGACCAGCCTTCAGACCAATTAACCGGCCGCGCAGGAGGGAGTGTCCTTGTCAAAACCCAGCGTCAACAACCGAAAAAGACTGCTCATACAGTTGGCTGTCTTTTCGGGCGGGCTTTTGGGTTTGATCGTGTTCCGGGTGGGATACTGGCAGCTGGTGCGCTCTGAATGGCTGCAGATGAAGGCAGCCGATCAATGGACCCGGGAGGTCACCGTAGAGGCCGAGCGGGGCGATATACTGGATCGAAACGGCAATCTGCTGGCTTCCAGCGCCAGCTGCGACGCTGTGGTGCTCCGGCCGTCCCAGATTACCGACGCCAACCACGTGGCTGATGCGCTGTCGGAGATACTGGAGATGGACCGGGCCGTCGTATACGAGCGGGCAGTCAGCAAATACTCCGAGCGCTGGCTCAAGCGCCAGATCACCTCCGAGCAGGCCCAGAGGATACGCGAGCTCGATCTTGATGGCGTGGTGCTGGTAGAGGACAAAAAGCGGTATTATCCGCTGGGTAATTTTCTCACCCAGGTGCTGGGATTTACATCGGTGGACGGCAAGGGTCTGGAGGGGATCGAATCCCGGTTTGACAAATACCTCAGCGGCACGCCCGGGCTGATCGCGATCGAGTCCGACGTCGTCGGGCGCGAGCTGCCCTTTGGGGCCGATGAATATGTGGCGCCTGTCGACGGGAACGACGTCATACTGACCATCGACATGACGATACAGAGCTTCGCGGAAAAATACGCCGAGCAGTGCCTGCTTGAGCAGAACGCCAAGCGCGTGATGGCGATCGCGATGGATCCGGATACCGGGGACGTGCTGGCCATGACGGTCAAGCCCGACTATGACAATAACAATCCCCCCCGCAACGATATTAAAATCCTGCAGGAACTGACCCGCAACGCGGCCATCAGCGACGCGTACGAGCCGGGTTCCACCTTTAAGATCGCGACGCTGGCTGCGGCGATCGATAGCGGCGCGGTGACGACGGACAGCCACTTCACATGCGTAGGCTACCGGCTGGTCGACGGCGATAAGATTAAGTGCTGGCGGTTCGATAGGCCGCACGGAACGCAGACGCTGACCGAAGCCGCGCAGAACTCGTGCAACCCGGCATTCATGGACATGGCGCTGGGTATGGGCGTACAGACTTTCTATGATTATCTGTACCGGTTCGGCTTCGGGAGCCAGTCGGGCATCGAGCTTTATGGCGAGGGGACCGGCATCGTAACCCCGATCAAATACGTGCGCAACGTCGACCTGGCGCGCATCGGTTTTGGCCAGGCCATCGCCATTACGCCCCTGCAGCTTGTGTCGGCAGCCTGCACGGCGGTCAACGGCGGAATGCGGATGCAGCCGCATATCGTCAAAGAGATCCGGGACAACGAGGGAAATACCGTCGTGCGCTACGAGCCCGAGCCGCTCGGGCAGGTGATATCGCCTGAAACCTCGGCGCTCATGCGGCAGATCCTCCGCGATGTGGTGGAGCACGGAAGCGGCCGCAACGCGATGATCGAGGGTTATACCGTCGGGGGAAAGACAGGAACCGCGCAAAAATACGATGAGAATGGCAGAATCATGCACGATGTGCATATCAGCTCGTTCCTTGGATTCGCGCCGGCCGAGGATCCCCGCGTGGTGGTGCTCCTCGTAGTCGACGAGCCGAACGCAGCCGTGGACTACGGGAGCATAGTGGCCGCGCCCTACGTAAAAAGTATACTGGAGGAATCGCTCCTCTATCTCAACGTACCCCGGCAGAGCGGATCCGGCGAGACCGAAACGCGCGAGGTCCCCGACGTGCGCACGATGGAGGTCGAGCAGGCTGAAGCCGCCCTGTCGAGCGCGGGCTTCAAAGCGCTGGTGGAGGGCTATGGCGGCAAGGTGGTCGAGCAGATGCCTCCGCCGGGGACCCTGGCGCCCAAGAACTCTGTGGTGATGGTCTGCCTGGAGGACGAGGATCCCCGCAGCAGCGAGGATTATTTCGTAACCGTGCCCGACCTCATGGGCCTGACCGCGATAAAGGCCAACGAGAAGCTTGAGGCCGAAGGGCTGCAGGCCGAGTTTTCGGGCCCCGGAGGCGTCGTCACGGGACAGACGCCGGCGGCCGGGGATAGCGTGCCCGAGGGCAGCGTAGTGATGGTCGAAATCAGCTACCCCGAACAGACCGATGATTAGTCGGTCGATCTGTGATATGATAGTATGAAATGGCTGCGGGAGGACAGAACCATGCACCTTCAGGAACTCATCCGGGGCATTGACTGCACGGTGATGAGCCAGGACAATCCCGATATCAGCGATATCCTCATCGACTCGCGGAAGGTTTCCCCCGGAAGCCTTTTTGTGTGCATCTCCGGCACCAAAGCCGACGGGCATGCCTTCGCCGCCGACGCGGTACGGCAGGGAGCGGTTGCGGTGGTCGCGGAGCGCGTTCTTCCCGGCATCGCCGTGCCGCAGGTACTGGTACGCGACAGCCGCGAGGCGCTGTCGCTGCTGGCGGCGTCCTTTCACGGGCATCCGGCCCGGAAGCTCGGGCTCATCGGCGTAACCGGAACCAACGGCAAGACCACGACGACCTGGCTTATACGCGACATACTCAAATCGGTGGGGGAGAAGACGGGGCTCATCGGTACCGTGGTCAATATGGTGGGCGACGAGGAAGTGCCCCAGCACCTGACCACCCCGGATCCGATGGAGCTGCAGGGATTGCTGCGCCGGATGGCCGACGCCGGATGCCGTTATGTGGTGATGGAGGTTTCGGCTCACGCGCTGGAGCTAAGAAAGCTCGCGGGACTCTCGTTTCAATGCGGCGTATTTACGAACCTGACGCAGGACCATCTGGACGATTTCAAGACCATGGAGCGCTACCGGGCCGCAAAAAAGCGATTTTTCACGGATTTTGCCATGAAGACCGCCCTCGTCAATGCCGACGACCCGGCCGGCGCGGACATGGTCTCTCAATTTGGCGGCGTCGCGATGACATACGGGATCGACGCTCCGGCCGATATCCAGGCCACGGAGCTCAGCATGAGCCTTACGGGCGCGCGCTTTACGCTTCGGGCCGGGGCGCTGACGATGCCCATCGCGCTCGCGCTCCCCGGACGCTTTAATGTATATAACAGCCTGGCGGCGGCGGGCGTGGCGATGAGCCTGGGGCTCTCGCTGCGCGTGACGGCCGAGGGCCTCGCGCGCGCCAGGAGCGTCAGCGGGCGGATCGAACGGGTTCCTGCGGACACCGACTATACGGTCATCGTCGACTATGCGCATTCGCCCGACGGCATACGAAACATACTCGAGGCGGTGCGGGAGCTGGCCGGCGGCCGCGTCATCATCGTTTTCGGCTGCGGCGGCGACCGGGACCGGACCAAGCGGCCCATTATGGGACGCATCGCCGGGGAGCTGGCCGATTACGCGATCCTCACGTCGGACAACCCGCGCACCGAGGAGCCCGACGCGATCATCGACATGATCGAGCCGGGCATCCGCGAGACCGGCGCGCAGTATGAGCGCGTCACCGACCGACGGGCCGCGATACGCCGCGCGCTCGACATGGCCGGTAAGGGTGATATCGTGCTCATCGCGGGCAAGGGGCACGAGAACTATCAGGAGATCATGGGGGTCAGGCACCCCTTTGACGACCGCGAAGTAGTCCGGGAAATACTCAGGGGAAAAGGCGTTCAGCCTTGACGGAGCGTATGAAATGGAGCAGGCCATAGGACCCATACTCGTATCCTTTTTTGCATGCCTGGCGGCAGGCCCGGTGCTGATCCCCCTGCTCACAAAGCTGAAGTTCGGCCAGGTGGTCCGCGACGACGGGCCCCAGTCGCATCTCAAAAAAGCGGGCACTCCCACGATCGGCGGGCTCATCATACTGGTGGGCGTTATGACGGGGACGGGCGTGTTCCTGCGCAGCTACGATCCCAACATGCTGGCCGCTGGAATCTGCTTTTTGGGCTTTGGCATCATCGGGTTTCTCGACGATTTCCTGAAAATCCACAAGAAACGCTCGCTGGGGCTCAGGGCTTGGCAGAAAATCGTGCTGCAGCTTCTCGTCTCGATCGCAGTTGCGCTGTACATGTACACGCATATCGGCACGACGCTGCGGCTCCCCTTCACCGACCGGACATGGGATCTGGGCGTGTGGTATGTGCCCTTTGCCGTACTCGTGCTCATCGCGACGGTCAACAGCGCAAACCTGACCGACGGGCTGGACGGTCTGCTGTCGGGGGTTTCGCTGGTCTACTTTGCCGCCTATACGCTGATCTTCGCGGCGCTTTCCTCGCCGCTGTCGGATAATATGCTGGTACTGTGCGGAGCGCTCGTGGGGTCGTGCCTGGGATTTCTGCGGTTTAACGTATTTCCGGCGCGGGTCTTTATGGGCGATACGGGAAGCCTCGCGCTGGGTGGCGCGGTGGCTTTTGTCGCGCTGGCAAGCCGCACCGCGCTGTGGCTGCCGGTCATGGGCGGCTGCTATCTCATATCCTCGCTGTCGGACATCATACAGGTGGCGTCCTACAAGCTGCGCGATAAAAAGCGCGTGTTTAAGATGGCGCCCATCCATCACCATTTTGAGCTCATGGGGATGCCCGAGACGCGGGTCGTCGCCATGTATATGATAGCAACCACCATACTGTGCCTTGCGGGGCTTTGGGCGCTGTAGCGTATGGCAAAAAGGAGCGTTTGTATGTGGATTTGAAAGGGTTGCGCGTACTGGTCATCGGGCTGGCCCGCAGCGGCGTGGCGGCCGTAAGGCTGCTTCACGATAAGGGAGCCCATGTCGTGCTGAACGACAGCAAGCCCGAAGAAGAGCTGAGCGTGTCGCTTGCGTCGGTACGGGACTGCTGCGACGTGATCCATCTGGGAGCGCCGCCCGACCGTCTGGTCGAGGGCTGCGATCTCATCGTGCTCAGTCCCGGCGTTCCCGACTCGCTTCCCTTCGTCGGTAGGGCGAGGCAGACGGGGATACCGGTGATCGGTGAGCTGGAGCTCGGATGGCGCTTCACCCGCTGTCCCGTTGCCGCGATCACCGGCACCAATGGCAAGACCACGACCACCGCGCTCCTCGGGCACCTTTTTGCGAAATCGGGTTTTACAGCCCATGTGGTGGGCAATATCGGGCATCCCATCACGGCAGTGGCCGACCGGACACAGCCCCGGGACCGGATGTCGCTAGAGGTCAGCTCCTTTCAGCTGGAGACCATCGACACGTTCCGCCCAGCGGTGTCGGCGATACTCAATATCACCGAGGATCACCTGAATCGGCACAGGACGATGGACGACTACATCGCGATGAAGTGCCGGATATTTGAAAACCAGCGGGACGGCGACCTGCTGGTGCTGAACGCCGACAACGAGATTACCGCGGGGCTCGGCAGCCGGGCCCGCTGTCCGGTGATGTATTTCAGCCGCTTCCTGGAGGTTCCGGCCGGGTGTTGCATCCGGGAGGATAGAATCACATATATTCCCCTGGAGGGAGAGCCCGTGACGCTGGGCCGGACAGCAGAGGTCCGCATCGCGGGCGGGCACAATCTCGAAAACGCGCTGGCCGCCTCCACGATGGCGCTGGCGCTCGGCGCCGATCCTGCGGCGGTACGGTATGGCCTGGCCACGTTCGAGGGGGTCGAGCATCGTCTGGAATTCGTAGGCGATGTGGGCGGCGTCCGGTTCATCAACGACTCGAAGGCTACGAATCCCGACTCGGCGATGCGCGCGATCGAGGCCATGATGCTGCCCACGATACTCATCGCGGGCGGCTCGGATAAGGGAAGCGACTTCGCGCCGCTCATCCGCGCATTTGGCAGCCGCATACGCGGCATGGTCGTGCTGGGCGAGACTGCCGACAGGCTGCTGCGCAGCGCCCATGAGGAAGGATTTACAGAGGCGGTCCGCGCCGACGATATGGCCGACGCGGTGCGCAAGGCCCGCGATATGGCCCGGCCGGGCTACAACGTGCTGCTGTCCCCGGCCTGCGCGAGTTTTGATATGTTCGAGGACTTTGAGCACCGGGGACGGGTGTTTAAGCAGATCGTCAGGGAACTGGGGGAGAAAGCATGAGCCAGCGCAAAAACTTCGATTACCTGATCATGCTGATCGTCGTTGGCCTCGTGCTCTTCGGCGTGGTCATGGTGTTTTCCGCGAGCTACTACAGCTATCAGGTACGGGAGGGAGACGGTCTTTCCCGCTTTATAAAGCAGCTGCAGGGCGCCGCCATAGGCCTTGCGCTGATGATTATACTCGCGTTCGTGGACTATCATGTGCTGCAGAGGGCGCTCATACCCGTTGGGCTGCTGCTCATATCGATCGCTTTCCTTGTGGTGGTGCTGTTTACCGAGGAGGACATACTGGGAGCCAAGCGCTGGCTGGACCTTGGGTTTATATCGTTCCAGCCCTCGGAGGTCGCCCGGTTCGCGCTGCTCGTATTTTGCGCGGATTGGCTTTCCCGGTTCCGCAGGGAAGTCACCGGGCGCGACTTCCGCAAATTTATGCGGGGCATGAGCGCGCCCTTCCTCGCGGCAGGCGTCGTGTGCGGACTCATACTTGCCGGAAACAGCCTGTCGATGACGATCGCGACCGCGCTCATGTTCTTTTGCCTGCTGGTGACGGTGGGCATCAGCGGGCGGATCCTGGCGCTGACCGGAACGGGTGTGGGTGTGCTGGGCGCGGTATTTACGTTCATCGCTCCGTACCGGGTAGCGCGCTTTACGATATTTACGAACCCCTGGAAAGATCCGCGCGATTCCGGCTTCCAGCTCATTCAATCGCTGTACGCGCTGGGCGCGGGCGGCCTCTTTGGCGTCGGGCTGGGCAACAGCCGTCAGAAATATCTTTTCCTTACCTACTGCGAATCCGACTTCATACTCTCCATCATCGGGGAGGAGTTGGGATTTCTGGGGGTCACCGTGCTGCTGATCTTTTTCATGGCACTTATATGGCGCGGGACGCTGACGGCCATGTATGCGCCCGACACGTTCGGCCTGCTGATGGCTGCGGGCATCACGGCGCTCATAGCGATACAGGTCATCATCAATGTCGCGGTCGTTACTAGCTCGATGCCGCCTACCGGAGTGCCCCTGCCCTTCATCAGCGCCGGCAATACGTCCCTCATCATATTCATGAGCGAAATCGGCGTTTTACTGAATATCTCGTCACAAAGGAAGCGCCAGGCATGACAGCACAATCCATTTGGTCAAGCATACAATGGAGTAGACCCATCCCGTTGAGGAGGTGCTCCATGGCTGACAAATACCTGATCAGAGGCGGTCACAAGCTGAATGGCCAGGTGCGTATTGGTGGCGCAAAAAATGCCGTTCTGCCTGCCATTGCAGCCACGATTCTGACCACTGAGGAAATCGTGCTGCATAACTGTCCCCGCCTTACCGACGTGGAAAACATGTGCCTTATCATGCAGCGGCTGGGGTGCCGGACGAGATGGGAGGGGCGCACGCTGATCATAGACCCCTCCACGGCGAACCAGCACATCATGCCTGAAGACCTCAGCCGCGAGCTTCGCTCCTCGATATTCCTGATGGGTCCGATACTGGCTCGCTTCGGAAGGGCGAGCTTCACGCACCCGGGCGGCTGTGAAATCGGGATGCGGCCTATCGATCTGCACCTCAAGGGTCTCCGGGCGCTCGGCACTACGATCATCGAGTCGATGGGCCATCTGGAGCTGAAATGTCCGCAGCTTACGGGCGCTGAGATTCATCTCGACTATCCGAGCGTAGGCGCTACCGAAAACATCATGATGGCAGCCGTTACAGCCAAAGGCAGGACGCAGATCCATAACGCCGCACGGGAACCCGAGATCGTGGATCTGGCCCGGCTGCTTGGCTCCATGGGAGCGCGTGTGCTGGGCGCGGGGGGCAGCGTCATCGATATCGAGGGCGTAAGCAAGCTGCACGGCTGCGAGCATGAGGTGATACCCGATCGCATCGCGGCGGGGACATTCCTGGTCGCGGGCGCCATGAACGGCGGTACGGTCGAGGTGCAGAACGTATACCCGTGTCACCTCATTCCGGTCATCGCGAAGCTGCGGGAAACCGGGTGTACGCTGGTAACCGGGGATGATTCGATCATTCTCAAGGCCCCGGCACGTCTGAAGGCGACAAGCCGCGTGGACACGATGCCGTATCCCGGCTTTCCCACCGACATGCAGGCGCCGATGTTCGTGCTGTCCACGATCGCCGACGGCACCACGATCCTCGTGGAGAACGTGTTTGAAAACCGGTTCCACCACGCCTCCGAGCTCGTACGCATGGGAGCGCGGGTGGTGCTGCATGACCGGATGGCCATCATCACCGGAGTCGACCGGCTGCTGGGTACGCGGGTTACCTGCGCGGACCTGAGGGGCGGCGCCGCGATGGTGCTGGCCGGTATCCGCGCCGAGGGCGTGACGGTGGTCGAGCAGATCCATCACATCGACCGGGGATACGAGTTGTTTGAAAACGATCTAAGAGGGCTGGGCGCCGATATACACAGAATCTGAGAGGGCCGAGATGACAACGACGCAAAAGAGAAAGCGGCCGGACAGCGACCGGCGTGACGCGCGCTCCAAAGCGGAGCGCGGGCGGGAGCCTGCGGGTATGCGCGAGCCGGCGGGCTTCAATAGAGAAGGGAATTCCTCACGGCGCAGAAAATCCGTCGATACGGGCAATGTACGGGGGCCGCTGGCTTTGCTGGCCGTGCTGGCCCTTTTGGTATGCGCCGTGCTGCTGGGATGGGATGCGTTCGCGATCCGGAGCGTGACCATCGAAGGGCACCGGAATCTCACATACGACGAGCTTCTCGCGCTGTCAGGCGTTCGCACCGGTGAAAACATGTTCATGCTGGATCCGCGGCTTGTCGCCAGCCGACTGGAGAGCAATCCGTTCGTCGACGTGCTGTCGGTCGAGCGGGTATTCCCCGACACGGTCGCCATCGAGATATTCGAGAGATCTCCGCGGGCTGCCATCGAGGTGATCGAGGGCTATGCCGTGATCGGGGAAGAGAACATCGTGCTCAGCGTGAGCGCGGCCCTCCCGGCAGGCCACTGTCCGGTCGTGAAGGGGCTGACGCTCAACCGCTATGATCCGGGCAGCGCGCTGGGCTCCTTCGAAAGGGAAAGGATCAAAATCATGGACCAGCTGCTGCACGCCGTATATGATACCGGAGCCGTGCGCTGGATCAGCGAGATGGACCTGATCGACCCGCAGAACATCGTCATACTCTCGGAAGAAGGAATACTGATCCTTGTGGGAGAATTAAAGAGCCTGGACGAGAAATTCAAGCTTCTTGACCAGATCATGCCAAGCATCCGGCAGGAGGGGTACACGGCTGGAAAGATCTATTTGACGGTCGACAGCGTGAATTTCGTGCCGACGACCGTCAACCCTGAATAGAAGTCGAGTGGTGTGTGTATGAGCCGAAGAGCGGCGCAGGCGTTGATTCTGACGGCAGCAGGCCTGGTATTGGGCCTGCTTGTGTCGCTGCAGCTTAAAAACGTCATCGCTGCAGGAGGCAGCGTTTCGCTAATACGGATCCGGGAGCTGAACGAGCGTATCGACGCGCTCGAGCAGGATAACGCGGCGCTGGAGCGAGAGATAGCGGCGCTCCACAGCGAGGCGCTCGAAAGGGAGCGGGCGGCGCACGCGGCCTCGGAGCAGACCGATGCGCTGATGGGCGCGCTCGAAGCCCTTCGCGCCGAGGCAGGGCTCACGCCGCTGTCGGGCCCGGGCGTGACGGTTACCGTACGGCAGCGGACAGCAGCGGGCGGCGATACGCTGCAATATGTGTCCGATACCGATCTTCTTTACATCGTCAACGAGCTGTGGGCCGCCGGAGCCGAGGCAATCGCCATCAACGACCAGCGTCTGGGCGCTTCCAGCGAGATACGCAGGGCGGGCGCCTATATCAGCATCAACGGGTACGCGACCGCAGCGCCCTTCACGATCACGGCGCTGGGAGACGGGAAAGCGCTCTCTTCCGCCCTGAGCCTGTACGGGGGCGTGGTTGACATGCTTTCCGATGCCTACGATATCGAAATCATCCGGCAAGGCTCCCTGACGGTACCCGCCCTGAAGGACGCGACCGGCTTCCGGTATGCGCAGCCGCTGGACGGGTCTCCGTCATGACAGGGCGGATGCAGGGCGCTGCGCTGCTGCTCCTTGCTGCTGCGGTGGCGCTGGCCGCAGCGGGACTGGGCGGCGTCGATCTCGCGCTTCCTGAGCTCCGCCCCGGCATGGCGCGCGTGCTGGAAGCCCGGGACCGGCTGGACGCGCTCGAGGCCGAGCGGCAGGGACTCCTTGACCGCAGGCAGGCGCTGCTGGACGCGATCGACCGCTCGCGGAGCGCCCAGAGCGATAGTCTTATGAAGGCTGGCGAGATCGAGGCGGAAATCGCCCGCATTGCCGCGTGGGCGGGCCGTACCGCCTGCGCCGGCCAGGGCGTGCGCGTCACGCTGAGCGATGCGCCCGACGAGGTCATCCGCGCCGCGGGACCGGGCGCGGAACCGGGCAGGTTCATCGTCCACGACCGCGATCTGCTGCGCGTCATTCACGCGCTGTGGGCTGCGGGAGCCGAAGCGATCGCGGTCAACGGAGAACGATATCGGGCGGGCGACGCAGTCCTGTGCGTGGGCCCGTCCATCCGGGTGGGAGAGCGCAGGCTCGCTCCTCCCTATATCGTGGAGGCCATCGGCGACGGGGATGCGCTGGTCGATGCGCTGACGACCGGCGCGTACGCGGCGCTGAACCGGGAGCTTGCGGTTTATGGCATCGGCATGCAGGTAGAACCGGTCAGCCTGCTGGTGCTGCCGGGCCGGGAAGGAGCGCAATAATATGCTGTATGTACTGGCGGGTATCGCGCTGGGGCTGCTGCTGGGCCTGGTTCTTCCCTTCAGCGTTCCGGCGGAATGGTCGCCTTATGTGTCGGTCGCGCTGCTGGCCGCGCTGGGCGCGGCGCTCGAGGCGGCCGCTGACAGGCAGCGGGGCGCGTTCCGGGCAGGGCGCCTTTTGGCCGCGTTTTTCGGGGACGGACTGCTGGCCGCCGGGCTGGCCTTCATAGGCGACCGGCTGGATGTGCCGCTGTATCTGGCAGCCGTGGTATGGTTTGGAGGACGTATATTTGCCGGTATTGGGAGATTAAGGGATAACTGGTCGGACGACCAGTATAAAAAAGGCCAAAAAGCTGACAATGAAAGGGAAAATCAAAGGATTTGATGAATACCGGTTGTATTTTCAGCGTCCATCATGGTAAAATGGTGTGAATTATTCCCAGCGTGGCTGTAAACGATCGGAAGGGAGGGGCCCGGGGCTCATGGGTAAGACGGTAGCTGCGCTTGACTTCGGTACCTCCAAGGTTTCAGCCGTTATCGGACGCATCGAATCCAGGGGCAGCATCGCGATACTGGGAGTCGGCTCGGTACCCTACGCGGGATTTCGGAATAATGAGTGGATCGAGCCTGAGGCACTGGCTGCGGACATCCGGAAGGCGCGGAAAAGATGCGAGCGCCGGGCTCATCGGCGGATGCGCGAGCTGTATGTGGTGGTTCCCGGCGAGTTCACGGAAACGCTGCTTCGCCAGGTGACGATGAGACCGTCGGGTATGGACGGGCTGATCACGCGGGAGGATATGGATACGCTCAGCAGGATGGCCGCCGACTACGACAAGCCCGTACACTATCGGCTCCTGCACCTGAACCTGCTGGGCGCTTCGCTGGACGGCACGATGGTCTGGCAGGACCCTGCCGGGCAGATGTGCAGCGAGGTGACGGCCTATCTCTCGTGCATATCCGCCGATGGTCTTTTCATGGAGTCCATCGAGGAACTGCTGGGAGAAATGGGGCTCGGCGTCGTGGAATATGTGGCTGCGCCTCTGTCCACCGGGCGGATGGTCGCTGAGTCAGTTCCTCCCGACCACACCGTCATCGTGATCGACAGCGGGTACTTTACGAGCGATCTTATCGTGATACGCAACGGCAGCGTGCTGCATCACGAAAACATTGAGCTGGGCGGGGGCCATATCACCTCCGATCTGGCGGTCGAGCTGGGCTTATCGATGTATGATGCGGAGTTCGTCAAGCGCCGCAATCCCGTCGGCATGGCGACAGGCGCGGCGCCGGGCCGTATGGCGGTGGACTGGAGCGACCGGAAGCTTTCGGTCCGGATGGATGATGCGAGGGCCGTCATGGAGCGCCGAATCGAGGAACTGGCGGGCATCGTGTCCAGGTCTCTGATGCGGCTGGGGCTGGAGATGGGCAAGCTGACCGATGTGTTTCTGACAGGCGGCGGCGTATCGCTCATACGGGGAGCCCGCGAGACGATATCCCGGGAGCTGGGCGTGATGGTTCACCACTATATTCCCAAAGCGCCGCTGCTCAACAGCCCTGTGTTCACGTCGGCAATGGGCGCTGTCCACTGGGCTTTCCGGAATTATACCGACCCGAGCCTGACCTGGTGGGATCGGCTGAAGAAGAGCTTTCTGGAGTTCATCTAATACTAAAGGGGGATGCATCATGTTGGAATTTGACATTGATGTAGCACAATTCGCGCAGATTAAGGTCATGGGAATCGGCGGCGCGGGCAACAATGCTGTGAACCGGATGATTCAATCCGGACTAAAGGGCGTGGAATTCATCGCGCTGAATACCGATAAGCAGGCGCTGCTCTTATCCCGCGCAAACCAGAAGATTCAAATCGGGGAAAAAATCACAAAGGGTCTGGGCGCCGGTGCGAACCCCGAAATCGGCCAGAAAGCAGCCGAGGAGAGCCGGGAGGAGATCGCACAGAATCTCAAAGGTGCAGACCTTGTGTTTGTTACGGCGGGAATGGGCGGAGGTACCGGCACCGGTGCCGCGCCGGTCGTGGCAGAGGTGGCCCGGGAGATAGGCATACTGACGATTGGCGTCGTGACCAAGCCCTTTACCTTCGAGGGCCGGCCGCGCGCGGCCAACGCCGAAAAGGGCATCAGAGAGCTGGAAAGCCGGGTAGACACGCTGGTCGTCATCCCCAATGACCGGCTGCTGCAGGTGGTGGGCAAAGGCACCTCGCTGGTGGATGCTTTCCGGGTCGCAGACGACGTGCTGCGCCAGGGAATACAGGGTATATCCGACCTCATCGCGATGCCCAGCCTCATCAATCTCGACTTTGCCGATGTGCGAACCGTCATGCGCGACAAAGGAATAGCCCATATGGGTATAGGCTTGGGGTCGGGAGAGAACCGCGCGACCGACGCCGCGCGCCAGGCGATATCCAGCCCGCTTCTGGAGACGACGATCGAGGGCGCGAAGTCGGTGCTCATCAATATAACGGGCGGCTCCACGCTGGCGCTCATGGAGATCGAGGAGGCCGCGTCACTGGTCGCCGAGGCGGTAGACCCCGAGGCCAACATCATATTCGGCGCGGGGATCGACGACGAAATGGAGGATCAGGCCCGCATCACCGTAATCGCGACGGGCTTCTCGTCTCCGGGCGCGAGCTCGCGCAAAAACGTGTTTGCGCGGCAGATACCCGAGGAACCCAAAGCTGCGCGGGAGTCCCATACGGTGCGCGAATCCGAGGAGCCCCTGCTGGGATTTGATGATACGCAGACCGACGAGGCTCCCCCGCACGGCCGTGAGCGGGAAGCGGACGCGAGCCGATTTGACGGGCGTACGCGGGACCCCTATGTGCGCCGCGATATGAGACCGGATTCATATCCGCGGCGGCCGCTTGCGCCCAAGCCCGAGCATCCGGCCGACGACGACGATCTGGACATTCCTCCCTTCCTGCGTCGCCGCCGCTAGTGCGGCCGATGCTGCGATCTATACGGGCGGGCCATCGGCCCGCCCGCCATTTTTCGCCATAATACGATCTTTTCCATTTTTGTTGAGTACACGATTCTACACAGTATAAGGGATGAATATGATATAGTAGGTCCATCCGGGAGGGCCTTTCATCTGTCCGGAAAAGCGGCTGTGGAGCGGTGCCATGACGGTCTACATCGAGCAGATACTGCTGGTTAACCTGCTGGCAAGCGGTTCGCTTCTATGGATTACCGCCCGGCTCTGGGGGCGTGCGATAGCCTGGGGCCGCCTGGCCGCCTCGTCGGCGGCTGCCGCACTCTGGGCCGCGGCGTCCACGCTGCCCACGCTGACGGCGCTGCGATCTCCCTGGGCATGGGGAGCGGGCATCGCCGCAGTCACGCTCCTGTGCTACCTGCCCGGCGGCATCCGGGATTTCCTGCGGCTGTGGCTCACGCTCTGGGGCGCGACGCTGCTGGCAGGCGGCGCGGCGCTGGCGGTGGATTCCCTTTTGGGCGCCCCCTATGCCTATGCCTGTGCGCCATTGGGGCTGGCGGCGGCAGCCCTGACGGCGCGGTTCGCGCTGCCGGGCTGGCGCGGAGGCGTGCGTAGTTTCAGGGTAACCATCAGCCGGCCGGGAAGAAAGGGTTTCCCGGCGCTCATCGACTCGGGGAACTGCCTTACTGAGCCGCTTTCGGGATTGCCGGTCATCGTGGCAGGTCCCGACGCGGGCCGGGAGCTGCTGGGGATGCCGCTGGAGGCGCTCAGCGAGGGCGTGCGGTGGATCCCATTGAGGACAGCGTCGGGAGGAGGGGCACTGCCCGCGTTGCCGGTTTCCGATATATGCGTCGAGAGGGAAGGCGAAAAGGAACCGTGCGGCGCAGTCTATGTCGCGGTCACGGTGGCCACGTTACCAGGAGGCGTGTCGGCGCTTGTTCCGCCGCTGCCTCATCTCTTGCAGAACGGGAGAAAGCCATGGAATCGCTGCGTGTCAAAGTGAAAGCTGTCTATAAACGCTTCATGGACTGGCTGGGCGTCCGCCTGGGCCCGCTGCTGGGGTACATCGGGGGAAGCGATATACTGCCCGCGCCGCTGACCGGCCCCGAGGAGGAACGGGCGCTCATGCAGCTTAAAAACGGGGATCCCCGGGGGCGCATGAAGCTCATCGAGCACAACCTGCGCCTGGTCGTCTATATCGCGCGCAAGTTCGACAATACCGGGGTGGGGCTTGAAGACCTCATCTCGATCGGAGCGATCGGACTTATCAAGGCGATCAATACATTCAACACCGAGCGGAAAATCAAGCTCGCCACCTATGCGTCGCGCTGTATCGAAAACGAGATACTGATGTACCTGCGCCGCACCGTCAAGATGAAAGCCGAAGTTTCCTTCGACGAACCGCTCAATATCGACTGGGATGGAAACAGGCTGATGCTTTCGGACATACTTGGCACCGAGTCCGACATGGTATACCAGTGCATCGAAAACGAAGTGGAAAAAGAGCTGCTGCGCGGCGCGATGGATAAGCTCG
>JBMNNN010000139.1:0-5710 GCA_050942555.1 Christensenellales bacterium | reverse complement strand
TGACGCGACCTGCCGCACGGTGCTCCAGCAGACACGCGAAATCGACGACTTCAATGCGCTGGGAAGCCTCATACGGGATACCCTCAAGGCGCTGATCGCCGACGCGGGCATCCGCGAGGACAAATTTCTCGGGCTCTCGGTCGGGATTCCGGCCATATTGGACCCCGAAACAAAGCGCATCGCCTCCTCCACGATACTGCCCATCGATCCGGGCGTCGATTTCCTGGCGCAGGTGCGGGAGGCATTCCCCGGCCGCATCATATCCGCAGGCAACGAGTCGGCCTATGCGGCGTACGCAGAATGGAACGCCGGCCACCACGGCCCCTCGGCAAACCTTGTCTATATCGACGTCAATATCGGCATCGGCGCCGGGATCATCATCGGCGGCGATATTTATACGGGCGCTGCCGGAAACGCCGGGGAGATCGGCCATATGTCGATCGACGCCGACGGGCCCCGGTGCAAATGCGGCGCAAAGGGCTGTCTGGAGGTCGTGGCAAGCATCCCGGCCGCGCTGAAAAAAATGAGGCGCGCGGCGCTGTCGGGCGAGTATCCGTCTCTTGCCCGCCTAACAGGCGGCAGCCTCGACAACCTGAGCGCCGAAACGCTGTTTGAAGCCTATGCGCGCAAGGATCCGCCCGCGGTGGAGATTGCGACCGATATCGCGGCCAAGCTTGCCGCCGGTATCAACAACATCATCAACCTTTTTGATCCCCAGTGCGTGGTCATCGGGGGCGAAATCACGTGCATGGGCCCGGATTTTCTCAGCTGCGTGCAGGACAGGTACAGCCGGATCACGATGCGCCGGGATGGCCCCGCCATCCGGTACGCGGCGGTCGGGGGCAACCCGGTCATCGCAGGCGGCTCGGCCTGGATACTGGGGCAGGTCGTGCGCAATATCGGCGCCATCGTGCATAAGTAAGCGTGCGGCGCGCCCAAAACCGGCTTTCTGTCGCTACAGGCCAAGCAGCCTGATCGCGTTCTCCCTCGCGACCTTCTTAAATACCGTATCGCTGATTTTCGTATTGCGCCATTTGAGCAGCAGATCGGTGAGCGGCACCGGCATATCCGGGTAACACAGATCGGTGCCAAAGAACAGGCGGTCCTGAAATTCCTCCAGGAACCTGGGCCCATATACGTCGTCCCGCGCCAGCGCGTTGTAGGCGGTAAAGTCCGACAGATCCCCGTACAGGTTCGGGTATCTGCGCAACAGCTTGGGCACGACTCCCTCTTTTTTAACCGGCCCTTCGGGCAGGCGTCCGATCTGGCGTCCTTTCAGATTAAACAGGTAGCTCCTTTCGCCGGGGGTCTCCAGCTCGGCGATCTCCGACCAGAATACAGGGCCATGGCCGAATAGAATGAGGTCCGGAAACCGCTGCAGCGTATGCTCGAGCTGCGGCAGCCCGGGGTCGTCGTACAGGCCGAAGTCCCCCGTCATCTGATCGGAGCCGTCAAATATAACCGGAAGGCCTACACTCTCCGCGTGCCTGAACAGGTTCTGGACCAATGGGTGCATGACCGGAAGGTTGGGCATCACCTCTCCTACGCCCTTGCATCCTCTTTCCTTATAGTAGATAAGCAGACGATCGAGCGGCGCTTCGGGCGAATTGGTCAATGCCCGGGGATCGATATTGCAGAACGGGATCAGTCTGCCGGGGTGCTGCTCCGCCATTTCGATGATGTCTTCGTTCGACTGCGGCAGGTATATTTCCGGGTTGACGATCGGAAGCAGGACGCCTATTTCTATATCGAGGGCGTCGTACCTTTTGATGAGCTCCTCGGCCGTACAGAAATGATTGGGCCTCGGGACCGCTCTGTATGCGTGGGCATGGATATCGATAAACATATGCGCCGCTCCCCTTCCCTATGGTTGACTGCGAAAATACACTTTGCGCGAATATGAAATAATTAACAACCGTATCATAAACCGATGTGCGCGAAACGTCAATCATCTGTCAGCCAGTGTTGGCGGCTCATGCTGTCGCCCTGTCTGTCAGGCCGTTCTATTGACACCCCGATACCAATTTAGTATACTTGTGTTGGACAGGTGGTCAGACCACCATGCCAGTGCGGAGGCCGATCATGCCCATCACCCCCATCGTAACCAAAACCAACGTGCAGGCTGTCATAGACCAGCTCGTCTCCCTTATAGAGCGCGGCGAAGTCAAGCCCGGCGACAGACTCCCCTCGGAGCGGGAGCTGTCGGAGCTTTTTCGGGTCAGCCGCACCTGTATACGCGAGGCTTTCAGCGCGCTGGCGCTGCTAGGCGTGTTGGAGATAAAGCCCGGCGAGGGCGCGTATGTGGGAAACCTCGACGTCGCGCCGCTCATGAGCACGCTGGCGCCGCTGCTGCTGGCAGGAGACGGCATCGAGCGCGAACTTCTGGAGTTCCGTCGCATCGTGGAGACCGAAGGCGCGCGCCTCGCCGCCGTCCGGCGCGATCCCGCCGCGATCGACGCGATGCACAAAGCGCTTGACGCGATGCGCGGGGCCCTTCAATCGGGCGACGGCGCCGCCGGTAACCGGGCCGATCACGAGTTTCATATGGCGATGCTGTCGGGCACAGGAAACCGGGTGCTGTCGCTGGCAGCCGCCTGTACGGCTTCGCTGATGTCCCACTCGGTAGCGTTTAACCGCGAGAGGCTGATGGCCGATCCGGCCGCCGCCGCGCGGCTGCTGGCGCAGCATACGCAGATGCTGGAAGCCATCAGCGCCGGACA
Organism: Christensenellales bacterium; assembly: GCA_050942555.1. GTDB lineage: Bacteria > Bacillota > Clostridia > Christensenellales > UMGS416 > JAAYXU01. The sequence continues at coordinate 2,990 of JBMNNN010000139.1, read as the reverse complement.
GGCAGTACAGGCTTCCCAGCTGGCCGGAAGCCATCTGGATCAGGTTCTCGATACCATTACAGAAAGGAACCGCTTATGAACATCGTCGCATGCATCAAACAGGTACCCGCGACCCAGCAGGTCAAGGTGGATCCCGAAACCGGCAACCTCATGCGCGCCGGCGTCAGGTCGAAGATGAATCCGTTTGACCTGTTTGCGCTGGAGGTCGCGCTGCGCCTCAGGGCTGCCTATGGCGGGCAGGTGACGGTCATCACGATGGGTCCGCCCCAGGCCGAGGCGGTGCTGCGCGAGGCCTATACGATGGGAGCCGATCACGGCGTGCTGCTGACCGACCGGCGCTTCGCCGGCGCCGACGTGCTGGCCACCTCCCGTACGCTGGCCGCGGGCATCGCCGCGCTGCCGGGCTTCGATCTCATACTGTGCGGCAGGCAGACGACCGACGGGGACACCGCGCAGGTAGGCCCGGCGCTCGCCGAAACACTCGGGATCCCGCATGTCACATGGATACGGGAGATCACCGGGATTAGCGACGGGAAAGTGACGCTCGTGCACGAGCTGCCCACCCACGTCATGACGCTCCGGCTGCCGCTGCCCGCGCTGCTGACGGTCGAAAAGGACACCGTGACGCCGCGGCTGCCCTCCTACCGGACGCTCAAGGCTGTCCGCGATAAGCCGATACAGCGCCTGACCTGCGACGATCTCGTCGCGGCGGGCGCTGATGCGAAGACATTCGGCGGCGACGGGTCGCCCACGCGGGTGGAGCGCGTGTATACGCCCACCCATGAGGTTCCCCGGGTCCGCCTGACCGGCACGGCTGCCGAGACCGCCAGGCAGCTTGCCGCGCTGCTGCGCGAGCAGCGCATACTCTGACAGGAGGCAAAGCAAATGGCGCTGATCATCCGCAGGGAATACTGCACCGACTGCGGCCTGTGCATAAAGACATGTCCATTCGGGGCGCTGTCGCTCAGCGACGGCGTGCCCGAGGTAAACGCCGCCTGCCGCCTGTGCGGGCTGTGCGTGAAGTCGTGCCCGTCGCAGGTGTTCGTGCTGGAAAAGGCCGAGCCCAAACTCGATCCCGCCCGGTGGAAGGGATTTCTGGTGGTAGCCGAGCAGTCGGAGGGAGTCCTGCACCCGGTGACGCTCGAGCTGCTGGGCCAGTCTTTAAAGCTGGCCGCACCGTCGGGCGAGCCGGTCGCGGCGATGGTGATCGGACACGGTGTCGGGGAAGCAGCCGGGCAGCTCATCGCCCACGGCGCATCCCGCGTATACGTGTATGACGATCCCGGGTACCGCTATTACCGCGTGGACGCCTACGCCCCGGCGGTCGCCGACGCGATCGACAGGATGCGCCCTTCAGTCGTGCTGGTGGGCTCCACCGAGATCGGCCGGTCGCTGGCCCCGCGCGTGGCTGCGCGGCTGGGAACAGGCCTGACCGCCGACTGCACCCAGCTCGAATACCATGACCATACGCTCACGCAGATCCGCCCGGCATTCGGTGGCAACATCATGGCCCGTATCGTGACGCCCGGCCACCGGCCCCAGTTCGCAACGGTGCGCTACCGAATATTTGACAGGGCCTGTCCCGTCGCAAACCCCGACGGGAAGATCATTCCCTGCCGCCTTCCCGGTCCGGTCGCCTCGGCGATCGAGGTCGTCGAGGCCCGTCCGCGCGAGAAGCAGGCCGACATCTCCGACGCGGAGATCATCGTCGCGGGAGGCCGCGGCGTCAGGAATCCCGCCGACATGGCCCTCATCGCGTCGCTGGCTGAGGCGCTGGGCGGCGAGATCGCGGTCACCCGCCCGCTCGCCGAGGCGGGCTACGCGCCGCAGAGCCGCCAGATCGGCCTTTCGGGCCGCACGGTCAAGCCGCGGCTCATGTTCGCCTGCGGCATATCGGGCGCGATCCAGTTCCAGGCCGGTATGAACACCGCGGAGCATATCGTCGCCATCAATACCGATCCCGCGGCTCCGATATTCGACATCGCGCACTTTGGCATCGTGGGCGACCTCTACGAGGTCATCCCCGCGCTGGTGGACGCGATCAAAGGAGGAGATACGTCATGCTTCGCAGGCTAACGTCCGCGGACATCGAGACGCTTCGCGCGATGATACCCGCCGACCGGCTGTTTTTCGGCGACGCGATCAGCGCGGACTATGCGCAGGACGAGATGCCCGAGTACGGCAAATACATGCCCGACGCCGTGGCCGAGGTCACCGGCGCCGAGGAGGTGCAGGCGCTTATGGCCTGGGCCAATGAACAGGGCGTACCGGTCGTGCCCCGCGGCACCGGCACGGGGCTGTGCGGTGGCGCGGTCGCGACGCACGGGGGACTCGTCATATCCACCGTAAGGATGAACCGCATACTGGAGATCGACGAGGCGAATCTGACGGCCGTCATCGAGCCGGGCGTACTGCTGCAGGACTTCGCGGCCGCCGTCGAGGCCCGCGGCCTATTCTATCCGCCTGACCCGGGCGAAAAGACCGCCACCGTGGGCGGCAACGTCATGACCAACGCGGGCGGCATGCGCGCCGTCAAGTACGGCGTGACCCGCGACTATGTCCGGGGCATGGACGTGGTACTACCCGGCGGCGAGCTGCTCCGCCTGGGCGGAAAGGTCGCCAAGATGAGCTCGGGATACAGCCTGCTGCACCTTATGATCGGCTCGGAGGGCACACTGGGCATCGTGACGCGGCTCATACTGCGGCTGCTGCCGCTGCCCGCCTGCCAGTTTTCGCTGCTCGTGCCCTTTGAGGACTTCGAGGCATGCATCCGCGCGGTTCCCGCGATCATGGCCGCCCGCACGATACCGGCGGCGCTCGAGTTCATGGAAAAGGAGATCGTGCACGACGCCGAGGCGTACCTAGGCAAGAGTTTTCCGTACGAGGGCGCGGAGGCCTATCTGATGCTGCGGTTTGAGAACGCGACCGAGGACGAGATCGAATCGCTCTATCCCGCGGTGGCCGAGACGTGCCTGGCCTGCGGCGCGCTC
>JBMNNN010000138.1:0-5766 GCA_050942555.1 Christensenellales bacterium | reverse complement strand
CGTCAGCGACCATATCCGCACCGCCACGTTCATACTGGGCGACCCGAAGGGCGTAACGCCTTCGAACGTCGATCAGGGCTATGTGCTGCGCCGCATCATCCGCCGGGCTGTTCGCTTCGGGCGCAGGTTGGCGCTGCCTGAGGGCTTCGCTTCCCGCCTGGCCGGTGTGATCATCGACCGGTATGCGGACGTTTACCCGGAGCTTTCGGTAAACGCCGCGCGCATTACCGATGAGCTAGACAAGGAGGAGCGGCGGTTCGCCCAGACCCTTGACAAGGGCGAGAGGGAGTTTGAAAAGGTGGTCCGGTACATGAAGGATACCACTGTGCTCAACGGGAAGACGGCGTTCCGGCTGTACGACACGTTTGGTTTCCCGATCGAGCTGACATGCGAGATGGCCGCCGAGCAGGGCCTGACCGTGGACATCGAGGGCTACGAGGCGGCGTTCCGCAGGCACCAGGAAGTATCCTCTGCCGGGGCACAGCGCTTCAAGGGCGGGCTGGCCGACAACACCGAGGCCACGGCGCGTCTTCATACCGCGACCCACCTGCTGAACGCCGCCCTGCGCGCACTGCTGTCGGGCGATATCGAGCAGCGGGGCAGCAACATCACCCCCGAGCGGCTGCGCTTCGATTTTAATTTCCCGCGAAAGGTGGAGCCCGAGGAGCTTGCCCGCATCGAGGAGTGGGTGAACGCCGCCATCGCCGCCGATGTACCCATTACCTGCGATGAAATGTCCGTCGGGCAAGCGCAGGATACGGGTGCAGTAGGAGTGTTCAGCAGCCGCTACGGCGACATGGTCAAGGTCTTTACGATGGGCGAGTATTCCAGGGAAATATGCGGCGGGCCGCACGCTGCGCGGACCGGGGAACTTGGCGTATTCAAGATCGTGAAGGAGCAGGCTGTGAGCGCCGGTGTCCGGCGTATCCGGGCTATCCTGCTGGATCCTGAACAGAAGGGATAGTATTTACCGCTGAAGCTGTTTTTGGCCGCGTTTGCTGACAGTTGGGGGGCGTTTCGTTGACAGCGTCATCCGCAGGCATTTACTATGAAGCGGAAGATGGGGGGAAGGAGGGAGGAAATGCTCTGGTGGAATGGACTATCTTCGCTGCAGCAGTTTTTCTATGTGATCGCGATCCCGGCGACCGTAATGTTGCTCATACAGACGATACTGCTTTTTCTGGGATTCGGCGATGAGGATTCCGGCGCCGATGCGGATGCTGGTGCGGATGATATTCCCGACGACCTGGCGGATGGGGACGCCGCTCTGGATTTGGACGCGGACGATCCCGGAGGGATTTCGGGCGCGGATGCCGCTGATCTGCGGCTTTTCACGGTGCGCGGCATTATATCGTTTTTCGTCGTAACGGGCTGGTGCGGGGTGATTTTTTCTTCATTCATGCCGCCGTGGCTGACGGTGCTGCTGGCGCTCGTACTGGGGGCTGCCGGGCTCTATCTGACGGCAAAGCTTTTCCAGTGGTCGCTCATGCTGCAAAGCAGCGGAAACATACGGCGGGCCCGGGCGGTGGGCCAGATCGCCGAGGTTTATATCCCGATCCCCGCGTCCCGCAGGGGTACCGGCAGGATCATGGTACTTATACAGGAACGGCTGACCGAGCAGGAAGCGATTACTGATTCCCGGCAAACGCTGCCCACCGGATCGCAGGTCATCGTGCGGCAGGCGATGCACGACGGACTGCTGCTGGTGGAGCCCATCAGGCAGGACAGGAACAGAAAGGATAGAGGAGGTATTTGAATGGGCGATTGGGTCATAGGCGTCACTGTCATCGCGGTGCTCTTTCTCACGACGATCATCATGATACTGCGGCGGTACCGCAAATGTCCCTCGGACAAAATACTGGTCATATACGGTAAGGTGGGCGGGGACCGATCAGCCAAGTGCGTCCACGGAGGCGCCAGCTTCATATGGCCGGTGGTCCAGAGCTATCAGTTCCTGGATCTGACCCCGATATCGATCGAGGTCAACCTGACCAACGCGCTCAGTCGGCAGAATATCCGCATCGATGTGCCCTCCCGGTTCACTGTTGGTATATCCACCGAAGAGGGCGTCATGCAGAACGCCGCCGAGCGGCTGCTGGGACTCAGTCTCAAGGAGATACAGGAGCTGGCCAAGGACATTATATTCGGTCAACTGCGTCTCGTCGTCGCCACGATGGACATCGAGGAGATCAATACCGACCGCGACAAGTTCCTGGCAGCGGTGTCCAGCAATGTGGAAACGGAACTTAAAAAGATAGGCCTTCGGCTCATCAATGTGAACGTAACCGATATCAACGACGAGTCCGGCTACATCGAGGCCCTGGGCAAGGAGGCCAGCGCCAAGGCCATCAACGACGCCCGCAAGAGCGTCGCTGAGAGAGACCGCGACGGCGCGATAGGCGAGGCCATCGCGAACCAGGAGAAGAGGATTAAAGTCGCCCGCGCCAACTCGATCGCCGTGCAGGGCGAGAACGAAGCAAAAATTACAATCGCTGAGTCCGAGGCGCTGCGGCGCGAGAAAATCGCCGAGGCCGAGCGCAGGGCGGCTGCCGCCGAGAAGGTGCAGCAGGCAAAGGCGATGGAGGAAGCCTATCTGGCGCAGCGGGAAGCCGAGCTTAGCCGCGCGCGGCTCGAGCAGGCCACGCGGGAGGCAGACGAAATCGTCAAGGCCGAGATCGCGAAGCGCACCGTTGAAATCGCGGCCGAGGCCGAGGCAGAGCGGATACGCCGCAACGCGCGGGGCGAGGCCGACGCGATATTCGCGAAGATGGAGGCGCAGGCCCGCGGTATAGAGGAGATGCTTGGCAAGCAGGCCGAGGGCTTTGGCCGCATCGTAGCCGCGGTGGGCGGCAACGCTGCAGACGCCGTACGCCTCATGATCGCAGACAAGATGGAGGATCTGATCCGGGTGCAGGTCGAGGCCATCAAGAACCTCAAGATCGACAAAGTCACCGTTTGGGACAGCATGCAGGGCGGAAAGCCTGCGACCGCCGGTTTTCTTTCGGGAATGCTGGGCGCTGTGCCCCCGCTCAGGGAGATGTTCAGCATGGCCGGAATGGAGCTTCCGGAGTATCTGGGCAAAGATAGAGAAGAGAAACCCGGCGCGGAAGCGGATCAATAGAGCGTGCAGATATAAAGGCGCGTCTTCGGACAGCGCCTTTTTACTTGCCCGATGGTGGGAGGATACCCACGGCTTTCCTGATCTCAGGAGGCGGAAACCCAAACAGATGTGTAACGATACATATGCCGTAAATATAGAAAAAGTGTGGACCGTATACCCCTGAATGTCAAGAAATGGAGCCGGGGATGTGTAACGCTACACATCTGCTGTCGTGCGGTCTCACGCCGCCCTCGTTGCGCTCGCCAACCGATCGTGATAAAATAGGGAAGATATTTGGATTGGGATTGGAGCGCAGCACGGATGAATGATTTCTTCAAGCGCCTGATGGGCAGCAGCAACGATCGCGAAGTAGCCCGCCTTATGAAGCAGGCCGCCCGTATCAATGCGCTGGAGCCCGAAATGCAGCGTCTGACCGACGCGCAGATGGCTGAAAAGACCGAAGAATTTAAAAAGCGTCTCGCCGACGGACAGACGCTCGACGACCTGCTGCCCGAAGCGTTCGCTCTGGTGCGCGAGGCTGCGGTGCGCACCCTGGGACAGCGCCATTTCGATACGCAGATTGCGGCGGGTATCGTTCTGCACCAGGGCCGCATCGCTGAGATGCGCACAGGCGAGGGCAAGACGCTGGCGGCTACGCTGTCCGCGTATCTTAACGCGCTTACGGGCCGAGGCGTACATATCGTCACGGTCAATGACTATCTGGCACGGCGCGACAGCCAGTGGATGGGAAAAATATACCGCTTCCTGGGCATGAAGGTAGGGCTTGTGGTCAGCCAGATGGATCCGGCCGCCAAGCGGGAATCCTACGCCGCCGACATCACGTACGGTACAAACAACGAGTACGGGTTCGACTATCTGCGCGACAATATGGTCATACACCGGCAAAACATGGTGCAGCGGGAGCTATGCTACGCGATCATCGACGAGGTGGACAGCATACTCATCGACGAGGCGCGCACGCCGCTCATCATATCGGGCGAGGGGGAGAAGACCACCGAGCTATACGACCGGGTTGACCGCTTCGTGTCGCGGCTGAAGGCTGAAACCGACTACGAAACCGACGAAAAGATGCGCAGCGTCACGCTGACCGAGGCAGGCGTGCGCAAAGCCGAGCAGCATTTCAGCGTAGAGAACCTGTCGGACCTGGACAACACCGAGCTGAACCACCATATAAACCAGGCTCTCAAGGCGCACGTGCTCATGCGCCGCGACCGGGACTATGTGGTGCAGAATGACGAAGTCATCATCGTAGACGAGTTCACCGGGCGGCTGATGATCGGACGGCGGTATTCCGACGGGCTGCACCAGGCCATCGAGGCCAAGGAGCGCGTACACGTGCGGCGCGAGAGCAGGACGCTGGCTACGATCACATTCCAGAACTATTTCAGGATGTATAAGAAACTCGCGGGTATGACCGGTACAGCCAAGACCGAGGAGGAGGAATTCAAGGGAATATACGGGCTGGACGTCGTGGTCATACCCACCCACAAGCCCATGATCCGCAAAGACTACAACGACGTCATATACCGCACTACGAAAGGGAAATTCGCCACGGTGGTCGAGGAAGTGGCCGAGTGTCATGCAAAAGGCCAGCCGGTGCTGGTGGGTACCGTGTCGGTGGAGAAATCCGAGCAGCTCAGTCTTCTTTTGAAACAAAGGGGCATCCCGCACGAGGTGCTCAACGCGAAGTATCATGAGAAGGAAGCCGAGATCGTCGCGCAGGCCGGAAAGCTGGGCGCAGTGACCATCGCGACCAATATGGCCGGACGTGGTACCGATATCATGCTGGGCGGCAACCCCGATTTTCTCGCGCGACAGGAAATGCGGCAGCGGGGCATCGACGAGCGGCTGATCGAGGAGGCCGTAAGCCATGCCGAAACCAGGGACGCCGAAATACTCGAGGCGCGCGCCCTGTATACCGAGCTTTTTGCCAGGCATAAGAAAGTCACCGACGCAGAGCACGAGCAGGTGGTAGCGGTGGGCGGGCTGCACATCATCGGCACAGAGCGCCACGAGAGCCGCCGCATCGACAACCAGCTGCGCGGCCGCGCAGGGCGGCAGGGCGATCCGGGCAGCTCCCGCTTCTACGTGGCGCTGGACGACGATCTGATGCGCCTTTTCGGCGGCGAGCGGGTGGACGCCATCGTCAGCCACCTGGGTATGACCGAGGATATGCCCATCGAGTACGGCCTGCTGTCGCGCCAGATAGAGAACGCGCAGAAAAAGGTGGAGGGGCGCAACTACGGCATCCGCAAGCATGTGCTCCAGTACGATGACGTGATGAATACCCAGCGCGCCATCATATACGAGCAGCGCCGACAGGTGCTCGAGGGGAAAAACCTGCGCGATTCGATCATCGGCATGATAGAGGAGATCATAGACCGGGCGGTGGACTCCTACGCGCCAGCCGGAACCTATCCCGAGGAATGGGACATGGCCGGTCTCCTGGGATACTTTGAGAGGGTGTTTCTGCCCAAAGGGTATCTCACGTTCACCGACAGCGAGATCCGCGAGCTCAATGCCGATACACTCAAGGAGCGGCTCCGGCAGGCGGCTGCGGAGCTTTATGAAGGCCGGGAGAAGACGCTGGCCGACGCGGGCATCGATATGCGCGAGGTCGAGCGGGTCGTACTGCTGCGGGTGGT
>JBMNNN010000137.1:0-5816 GCA_050942555.1 Christensenellales bacterium | reverse complement strand
AGCGCGCAGTTCGTGCCGCTCTCGGGGGTCGGGTGGCTGGACGTTACGGTCACCGACCTGCGGGAGGTCACCGACTTTGACACGCTGCGCGAGCATGTCCAGCGCGCGGTCATCGCACAGATGGAGGATCTCGGCGCAGCGCGCCTTATGATACGGGTGCAGATTTCCGGGCAGTGCGGCCTCTACCGCAGGCTGACCGACGCGTCTGCGCAGGAGAATCTGGACGGGCTGGCCCAGGATCTCTGCGACAGGCTGGGCGCACTGGACGTGACGGTGGTCGCTCGGGGTGTGACGCGCCCGATCGATGTACGGGAATGGCGCGGGCAGCCCCACATGCTCAGTCAGATGCTGGACATGCTGGAGGAAGCGACCCGGGATGACGCCGCACTGGACGCGGCGCTGTCCGAGATACCGCCCGATGCAGGTCTTTACGGCGCGCACGGAAAAACCGAACCCGAGAAGCGCGCCTACGCACGGCAGCTGCTTGGCGATCTGCCGCTGCGCCTGTGTGAAAAGATGATTAAGGAGGACGAATAGATGCGTCTGAAACGGCTTTCTGCCTCCCGTTTCGTGGGACTATCGCGCTGGGAAGCCCAGGTGGACGCGCCGATGGTCGTATTTTTCGGCAGCAACGAAGCCGGAAAATCCACGGTGAAGGAGCTCGTCGTAGGCCTTCTTTTCGGATTTAGCGCAAGAAGGAAGGAGCGCGCGCCGCTCATCGGCTGGGGAGCTGCGCAGGCGACGATAAGCGGCGAACTGCGTCTGAATGACGGTCGGCCCATGACGGTCACCAGAATACTGGATGAGCAGCACGCATCCTGCGAGGTCGCGCTATCGGGACAGGTGCAGCAGATGGGCAACGTCCCGCTTGGCGCTGTGGGAGCCATGACGCGGGAGATATACGAAAGCGTGTACGGTCTGGGCAGGGACCAGATGGTGTTTCCGCAGGGCGCGTGGCGGCAGGTGCAGGACCGGCTGCTGGACGCCGCGATGGTCGAACGCCTGCAGCCGGCTATCGCGGCAGCGCAGTCGCTGGAAGACGAAGCCAAGAAGATCTGGCGTCCCGACAACCGCGGAAAGCCGCTCATTCGGGAGCTGGCCGAACAGCGCATCCGGCACAAGCAGTCGCTTCGGGAGAGCAGACAGCGGCAGCGGCGTCTGCTGGAGCTGCAGCAGGACTACGAATCGCGCAGGCAGCGCATGGAGCTTCTGCGCGCCCGCATAAGGGACAGCGAGGCTTTCCTGAGGGAAGCTGCGATCCAGCGCGACATGAAAAACCGGCTCGAGCAGATCCGGCAGATGGAACGGGAAGCCGGAGACCTGTCCCTTTTTGAGGGGCTTCCCGAGGACATCGGCAGCAAGCTGCGACAGCTGGACGAAGGGATCGCCTCGATGTCCGAGAAGCTGGCAGAGGACAGGCGGCAGCTGGCAGAGCTGAACGAAGTCCTTCAGTCCTACACCCAGCAGCACCGCCGGGCGCTCGAAATGGCTGTGGAAATAGAGAACGCTACGCGCCTGTACCTGCAGTACGAGGAGGACGGGCGCACGCTCGGGAAGCTGCGCGAACAGGCCGATAAAGCCGGCAACGAATGGCGCGACCTGGTGACCGGGCTGCTGGACAGCGACGATACCAGCGCGATCTCCGAGATACTGGAGGCCATCGATATCGAGCGCCTCCGGTCGGCATCCCAGGAGGCGCTCGAGGTGAGCAAGCGGGTATATCGGGCGCAGGATACGCTGGAGCGTACCAGAGAGAGCCGCATGCGTCATCGGAAGATGCCGCTCATAGCGGGCATACTGGGCGTTCTGCTGCTGCTTGCGGGCGCAGCCGGGCTGCTGCCCCTTGTCACCGAGACATTTCTCTACCCGTCGCTTCCCGAACCGTTCCCGCTGGTGGCGGGCGGCGCGGCGGTCGCCGGACTGCTGTCGCTGGTTCTCGCGATAACGGGCATCCGGCCGGGGCAGCGGCGGCGCATCGCATCGCTCGAGCAGGAGCTGGCACAGGCGCACGAGGCGATGGAGGCGGCCGCAGCGGCCGTACGGGCCGCGCTGTGCGGACTGCCGATCCCCGGGGAGCGCATTCTCCGGGCGGACGAAAGGCTGACATGGGACGTAGAGCGCATCCGTCTCAAGCATGAGCAGCTCCGCGATCTTGGCGAACGGCTCACGCAGATAGAGGGTCGCATCGCCGAGAATGCCAGCCTGATCTCCCAGTGCGTGATCCGGTGCCTCGATCGGGCCCCCGGCGCGCTGTCGGACGACATCGCGGCCATGAACGCGCTGGTATCCGAGGCGCGGGAGGCGCGCAGCCGCCATGAGGCCGCGAAACAGGCTGCCGAGCGCCTCCGCAGGCAGATCGAGCGCGGCGAGGATATCAACGAACGGGCCGCTGAGGAAAGGCGGCAACTGCTCGCGGCGCTCGGACGCGTCGTCGACGGCGATCCGGCGCAGGCCATCGCGCTTATCGCGCGGCGGCGCGATCTTAAAAGAAAGGCGCAGGCTGCGCGGGAGGCGCTGCTCGCCGATGAGCGCTGCGCGTCGCGTCTTGCGCGCATGGAGGCGATATCGACCCAGCACTGGCCCTTCCACGACGAGGCGGTGCAGGAAAACCAGGATTCGGTACGCATGGCCCGCAGCCAGCTGGAACGCATAAGCGGCGAGATGGGAAGCATCGAGCAGGAGATCAGAAACCTGGCGGATCAGCCCGCCCCGGGCGAGATACAGTCGCGGATCGACCAGATCGATCTTGCCGAGTACGAGGCCGGGCTGGAGCGGGACAGGCAGGTGTTGACCGCGGCATTCATACGCGCCGGACGCAGGCGTTTTCAGGAGCTTCATCAACCCGACGTCATCCGCCGTGCCGGGCAGTACATGGGAGCGATCACCGGCGGGCGATACAGCAGGCTGCTTATGCCCGAGGACGGCTCGGGGCTCAGGGTATTTGGCGCGGAGGCGGGCCGGTATCTCGACCCCGAGGCCGATCGGCTTTCCAAGGGCACGCTGGGGCAGCTTTACCTGTCGCTGCGGCTGGCGATGGTGGACCATCTGGACCCGCAGGAGGAGCCGCTGCCGCTGCTCCTCGATGAGGTTTTTACCGACTGGGACGAGCAGCGCCTGGCGCAGGGATTCCGGGCACTGGCCGGTGTCGCGCAGCGCAGGCAGGTGCTTCTTTTCACATGCCATACCTGGATCATCGAGCGGCTGCGCGCCGCGGGCGCCGTGTGCCGGATCGTGACGCTTCATTAGCGCTGCGCGGGATACGACATTGAGCCGGGCGGTCACGACCGCCCGGTTTTTACTCTGCGCCGGTATGCGCCGATATGCTGTATTTGGTGATTGAGCATGTCAAAGGCGGGCCGCTACCGGATCATACGGCGCAGCGCGCCCAGCTCGTCGCAGATGATGTCGGGCGTAAAATCGTCGATCATGCGCCCGCGCCGGTTGACCCATGCCGTATGGATGCCCAGCGCTGCGGCGGGCCTAAGGTCGTAGTGTATGGAATCGCTGACGTAAAGCGTCTCTGCGGGCGTGGTGCCCATTACCTTGAGCGCATACTGGAATATTTCGTGCCGCGGCTTATAGGCGCGCGCGTCCTCGCTGCATACGATCCGCGGGATTTCGATCTGCGTGTATTCGGCTGCGGCCTCGATGTCGGCGCGGTCCGCGTTGCACACGACGCAGACAGGAATCGGGATCCGGCTCATAAAGAAACGACCGTCGTGCCAGCCCTCGGGCTTGCGCCACCGCTCCAGCATCAACTGGGCAAGATCGCGCGGGGCCAGCCGGGACTCAAAATGCTCGACCATATCGGTGATCGCGCGCAGCTCGAGCTCGCGCTGGGGGCGGAAGCTCTCTCCATGACAGGTGTGGGCATAATGATCGAGCCGCTCCCACCAGTAAGTGGCGACGTCGCCGGGCGTGATAAAAAGCGGCGACGTCTCGCAGACCTGTCGGCATATATCCTTAATGCGGACCCCGTCGGACTTTACCAGCGTGCCGAAAAAGTCCACCATGATCGCCTTGACTGCCATGGGCTCACCTCCTGTCCCGGCAGCGCGGTCGCTCATCATTCAGTATTGACGCGCTACCCGGATTTCCATACCCGCCGTCAGGACTGTCAGAATATGATATGAAACAGGTATTGGTCCAGCAGCACGAGCGCCGCAAGCGCGCCGGTATAGATGCCGAACACCCACAGCTTGCCCCGGCGCACAATACGCAGCATCCATTTCAGCGCAAGAAACCCCGATACAGCCGCCACCAGCATCCCGAGCAGCACCGCGGCAAGCGACATGCCCGCCGACGAAGCGGCCACGCCGATCTTCGCCAGATCCTTTAGCTGGTATACGAGCGATCCCAGTATCGCCGGTATGCTCATCAGGAACGAGAAGCGCGTCGCTGCGTCGCGATCCACGCCCGAAACAAGTCCGCCCGCTATCGTGCTGCCCGACCGCGATACCCCGGGCAGTATGGCAACAGCCTGGGCGGTTCCCATCGCGAGCGCGTGCCAGGTGCCCAGCGCATAGAACCCCGTCGCGTTGACATGGGAGCGCGAGCGGCCTGCGGTCAGCAGTATGATGGCCGTCAGCAGGAAGCCCCAGCCCAGGTACGTGCCGGCAAACAGCCGGTCGATCGCGTCGCCCAGCAGCAGCGTCACCGCCACGGCGGGTATCGTGGCGATCACGAGAAGCAGCGTGGTTTTCTGGAATGGCCGTCTGATAAGCGGCAGTATATCGGGCCAGAGCGCGAAAAATACCGCTGCCAGCGTTCCGACATGTAGCAGCGTGTCCAGAAGAAGCACTTCTTCTGTGATGCCGAAGATATTTTGAAAAAGCACAAGATGCCCGGAGCTGGATATCGGAAGAAATTCGCCAAGCCCCTGCGCCAGGCCCAATAGCAACGCCTGCCACCAACTCAAATTTGCCACCCCGATCTCCAAATGGTAATGCAACTGGTTTTATTATACAACAGCCAAATAAAAAAAACCACCGCCCGTTCTATCTGTTCTGCTACGCCAAAAGCATGCTGTAAAGGGCGTAGCAGAGCTGCCCGATGACCGCAGAAAAGGCCGGACCCGTCAGCCCGGCCTTTTGCTGTGTATCCTTTTGTACTCTTTGCGGCGCTACGCCTGCTCGAACCGTTCGCGGGAAGCCCAAAGGCCCAGCGCGGGATTGGATACGAATAAAACCTCCTCCCCGCCGGTCAGCGTGTTGTACCCGTCGGTGAGCCGGTCGGGCGTATAGCGGGCCATCGCCTCGTTCCAGTCGATGTATGCGAACCGCGCCTCGTTCTCGATCTCGGCCCTGCTGAGCCGGGGCGCGGCGTACCGGATCGTGAAGCGCCCGTCGGACGAGCCGTGAATGAGATGGGCGGCGGCCGACAGATTGGTCTTGAGATCGTCGTTCTCCCGCGTGGCCCTGAGTATATTGTCCCGGCCGGTGTAGCCGTACTTGCGCAGCAGCGGGTCGATCGCCGGATCCTCGCCCAGCATACGGATGCCGGGCGCGAATATGACGAGGTTGCCACCGTCGGCGATTGCCATACGCGTGCGATATATGGCCTTGTTCCCGACCCAGGTCGAGCGGAATTCCTCCTCGTCCAGCCAGCACACGATCGTGCGGGGCGGCCTGTCAAGAAGCGTCAGGTTCTCGGCCTGGCTTTTGCGGACCGCGGCCTCGAACACGTCCCGCTCCTGTCCCAGATAGAATCCGCACAGCGCGTTGCTGCCGCCGCGCCGCCCGATGACCGTCAGGCCGTACCAGAGCGGCATGCCGCTTAGAAAATGGCGCTGCGCGTAGTCGAATACCCTGCGCACC
>JBMNNN010000136.1:0-5849 GCA_050942555.1 Christensenellales bacterium | reverse complement strand
AATTATGAGCAATACAATATTTCGCGTCGCGATCGTCGGCTGCGGAGGGATTCATCATGAGCACGCGCGGGCGCTGGCTTGCCTGCCCGGTGTGGTTCTGACACAGGTATGCGACAGTAAACCCGAGCGCGCGGACGCTTCTGCGGCCCTGTATGGCTGCCGCGCGGTATATGACGCAAAGACGGTATTTGAATCCGACGAAGTGGACGGGGTGCATATATGCACCCCACATTACCTTCACGGGCCGATGGCCATTGAAGCGATGCGGTGCGGCAAGTACGCGCTGGTGGAAAAGCCCATGGCCGGGAACCTGGCACAGGCCCGGGAAATGATCGCGGTATCCGACAGCCTGGGCGGGCGGCTCGGCGTCATATTCCAGAACAGGTACCTGAAGGCGGCGCGCCGTCTGCGGCAGATCATCACCGGGCGCGAGATGGGCGAGCTGCTGGGGATCCGCGGCACTGTGGCCTGGAAGCGAACGCCCGAGTACTATTCCGACGACTGGCACGGGCGCTGGGCGACCGAATGCGGCGGCGTGATGATGAACCAGGCGATCCATACGCTGGATATTCTGCAGTGGTGCACGGGAAGACCGGCGACGCGGGTATCCGGGCGCATTTCTACCGACGGCCTTGGTGAGTATATCGAGGTGGAGGATACAGCCCACATCCGCATTGAATTCGAAGGCGGGCTCGTGGGCACATTTTACGCGACAGTGGCCGGGAGCGAGAACGAGCCTGTGGAGATTCACGCGCGCCTGGAGGGCGGGCGCCTTTTGTACCGCAGCGGCTGGCTGTACCGGTGGGAGAGCGATGGACGGCTGACGCTGCTCGTCGCCCCGGAGCGCCAGGCGAAAGGTGACAAGGCCTACTGGGGAATCGGACACCGGGCACAGCTCGAAGACTACTACCGGAGCGTGCTGGGCGGGACTCCGATCTGGCTGGACGGAAGACAGGCTATAAGTTCGCTGGAAATCGTCCGCGCGCTCTACGCGGCTTCTCGCAGCGGGCAGCCGGTTACCCTCCCATGGAAAGGAGAATAAGCGTTGCTGAACTTTGAGTATCTCCTGCCCACCCGCGTGATATTCGGGAAAGGAACGCATCTGGACGCGGGGAACGTCGTAAAGCGCTGCGGGGCGTCGCGCGTCCTTTTCCACTACGGAGGCGGCTCCATCCGCCGCAACGGCGTATACGATGCGGTGACCGACTCCATGCAGCGCGCAGGCGTCGACTTTATCGGGCTGGGCGGCGTCCGGCCCAATCCCCGGCTGTCCCTCGTATACGAGGGGATCCGGCTTTGCAGGAAGGAGCGCATCGACTTCATACTCGCGGTGGGCGGCGGCAGCGTCATCGACTCGGCCAAGGCGATCGGTATGGGCGCGGCGCATCCGGAGCGCGACGTTTGGGATTTCTATTCGGGCGCTGCGCCCGAGCGGACGCTTCCGGTGGGCGTCGTGCTGACGATACCGGCGGCCGGTAGCGAAACCAGCATGAGCAGCGTCATCACGCGCGAGGAGGATCACTTAAAGCGCGCCTGCAACGACGAGATCATCCGTCCGGTTTTCGCGATCATGAACCCGGAGCTCACCTATACGCTGCCCGCATACCAGACCGCATGCGGCGCCGTCGACATCATGGCTCACGTGATGGAGCGGTATTTTACGATCACCGACCATGTGGAAACGACCGACCGGCTATGCGAGGCGGTGCTGCTCTCGATGATCGCGAACGTTCCGCGGGCGCTGCGGCAGCCTAACGATTATCATTCCCGGGCCGAGATTATGTGGTGCGGCTCGGTAGCGCACAGCAATTTTCTGGGCGTGGGCAGGGTACACGACTGGGCGACCCATCAGATGGAGCACGAGATATCTGCTCTATACGACCTGGCGCATGGCGCGGGGCTCGCGATACTCTTCCCCGCATGGATGCGCTATGTGTACCGCGCCGGAGTTGAACGCTTCGCGCAGTTCGCAGCCCGCGTATGGGGCGTGCCCGAATCCGGCGACAGGGACGCGATGGCACGGGAGGGAATCGACCGGCTCGAGTCCTTCTTCTCGTCGATCGGTATGCCTACGCGGCTGTCCCATGCCGGTATCGCCGATTCCCGGATAGAGGAGATGGCCCGCAATACGTTCTGCAACAACGGGGACCGCACCGGCACATTTGTGCCGCTGACGCTCGAGGATAAGCTCGCCATATTCAGGGCGGCGGTGTAGCCGGGTGTACATGGGCGCTATTCATGGGACAGCACCCATTCCTTAACCGTTGTCCCGGTTGAAATTTCGACTGTCCCTTAACGGGGCAGCAATCTGTTGGTAGTACAAACCGTGGTGGGGTGAACGGCGCGCAGCGGAGCTTCTCTGCTATGCGCCGTTGGGGTATGCGGACAGTATATCATTCGACTCCGTATGCCGCAGCTCCATCAGCTAAACCTCTTCCCCCCCTTTACCAGTAATATCCCGGGGCTATTTTTCTTCCCAAATTCAGTTCCGCCGCAGGTTCCATTGCAGAACCTGCTTTGGGAATTTACCAGAACAACCCGACACGATCCCACCCTCATTTGCAGTTTGCTTTCTCCCTGAAATATGCTACAATAACCCGGATACACCAGTTTAAAGGAGCGCCATTGCGATATGTACACGATACGGAAGAAAGAAAAGCTCGCGCCCAATATCTACAGCATGGATATTGACGCGCCGCGCGTGGCGCGGAAAGCCAGGGCGGGCCAGTTCGTCATTCTTCGCTCCCACGAAGAGGGGGAGCGGATACCGCTCACCGTCGCCGGCGCTGATCCGGAGGCGGGCACCGTCAGGGTCATATTTCAGGTTCTGGGGCTGAGCACGCAGCTCATGGCTACTTTGGAGGAAGGCCAGCACTTCGCCGATCTGGCCGGACCGCTGGGCAAGCCCTCGCCGCTTCCCGAGAAAGGCCGCGTGCTGTGCATCGGCGGCGGCGTGGGCACCGCGGTCGCGTACCCTTCCATACGCGAGCTGCACCGGCGCGGCGTGTCGGTCGACGTCATCATCGGTGCGCGCAGCAGCGATCTACTGATACTCGAACGGGAGATCGCGCCCCTTTGCGACCGCCTGATCATCGCGACCGACGACGGGACGCGGGGAAGGAAGGGATTCGTCACCGATGCGCTGCGTGATTTGCTCGCGTCCGGGGAAAAATATGACGAGGTCATCGTCATCGGGCCCATCATCATGATGAAGCTAGTCGCGGCGATCACCCGCGAGTACGGGATTCGCACGATCGCCAGCCTGAATCCCATCATGGTGGACGGAACGGGTATGTGCGGGAGCTGCCGGGTCACGGTGGGCGGCGAGGTCAGGTACGCCTGCGTGGACGGGCCGGATTTCGACGCGCACCGCGTCGATTTTGACGAGCTTATGAACCGCCAGTGCGTTTACAGGGACGAGGAAAAGAAAATGTGGGAAAAACACCACTGCGGAGGAAATTGCATATGCCGCTGAATCTGAATCGTACTGCGATGCCCGAACAGGATCCCAAGACGCGCGTGTCAAATTTCTATGAGGTGGCGCTTGGATATACCGAGGAACAGGCGCGGACCGAGGCGTCCCGCTGCCTTGGCTGCAGGAACCCGCTCTGCGAGGGAGGATGCCCGGTGCAGGTTCCCATCCGCGACTTTATTGCCGAGATAAAAAAGGGCGATTTTGCCAAAGCATACCGGATTATCAATGAGACCAACAGCCTGCCGGCGGTCTGCGGGCGGGTATGCCCGCAGGAGGAGCAATGCGAGAAGGAGTGCGTGCTCGCGAAAAAGGACGCGCCGATCGCGATCGGGCGTCTGGAGCGATACGCGGCGGACTGGGCGATGGCGCACGGTCTGAGCGACGATGTTAAACCGCCTGAACCCAACGGCCACAAAGTAGCCGTGGTGGGTGCCGGACCCGCAGGACTGACCTGCGCGGGCGATCTAGCGCGCAGGGGCTATGAGGCAACGGTGTTTGAAGCCTTTCATAAACCCGGCGGCGTTCTCGTATACGGCATTCCCGAGTTCAGGCTGCCCAAATCGCTGGTGGAGCGCGAGATCGAAACGCTTAAAAAGCTGGGCGTGCGCTTCGAGCTCAACACGATCGTGGGGCGCACCGTGGAAATAGCGGAGATGTTCCAGCAGGAAGGCTTCGAAGCGGTTTTCGTGGGCAGCGGCGCGGGCCTGCCGCAGTTCCTGGGCATTCCCGGAGAGAACCTCAACGGCGTGTACTCGGCAAACGAATACCTGACCCGCATCAATCTTATGAAGGCGTACCGTCCCGACAGCCTGACCCCGGTCAAGAAGGCAAAGCGCGCCGTGGTTGTAGGAGGTGGCAATGTCGCGATGGACGCCGCGCGCTCGGCGCTGCGCATGGGCGCGCAGACGCGCATCGTCTACCGGCGCTCGATGCAGGAGCTTCCCGCGCGCAGGGAGGAAGTGCATCACGCGATCGAGGAAGGCGTGCAGTTCGATCTGCTGACCAACCCGAAAGAGATACTGGGCGATAATGGCTGGGTGCGCGGCATACGCTGCGTGCGCATGGCGCTGGGAGAGCCCGACGAGTCGGGCCGCCGCCGTCCTGTAGAGCAGCCGGGTACCGAGTTCGAGATAGAAACCGATCTGGTGATCGTAGCCATCGGTACAAGGCCCAATCCGATGCTGACATCGGTGACGAAGGGACTCGAAACCACCCGCTGGGGCGGCATCATCGTCGACGAGGATACGATGGCGACGCGGCTGCCCCGCGTATACGCGGGTGGCGACGCGGTGACGGGAGCGGCTACCGTCATCCTCGCGATGGGCGCAGGAAAGAAAGCGGCCGCCTCGATCGATCGCCAGATCATGGGAAGCGGAAAGGCGGACGGCGAGTAAAGCTGAATGTTTGTCGATATCGCAAAAATCTATATTAAGTCTGGCGACGGCGGCGACGGTTGCGTGTCATTCCGCCGCGAGAAATATGTGCCGCGCGGCGGCCCCGACGGCGGCGACGGCGGGCGGGGCGGAGACATCGTGTTCGAGGCGAACCCGGCGATGCGCACGCTGCTGGATTTCCGCTACCGGCGCAGATACGAAGCGCAGCGCGGCGAAGACGGGGACAGCGGCAGGCGGACCGGACGCAGCGCACCGCCGCTCGTCATCGAGGTTCCTCCCGGTACGGTGGTGCGCAGGAGCGATACCGGCGAGGTGGTGGTAGACCTGAGCGCCCCGGGCGAGCGGGTCATCGTGCTGCGCGGCGGCCGGGGAGGCCGTGGCAATGCGCGTTTTACGACCTCCACGCGCCAGAAACCCGCGTTTTCGCAGCCCGGACAGCGCACGCAGGGATACGAGGTGACGCTGGAGCTCATGACGCTGGCTGATGTGGGGCTGGTCGGGTATCCCAATGCCGGGAAATCCACGCTGCTGGCCGCGTCGACCGCAGCCCGGCCCAAGGTGGGAGACTATCCGTTTACGACGCTGAGCCCGAATCTGGGCGTGGCGCGCTTCGACGAGTACAGCTTCGTCATCGCCGACATACCGGGGCTTATTGAGAATGCCCATCAGGGCGCGGGACTGGGGCACGATTTCCTGCGCCACATAGCGCGTACGCGGATGCTGATCCATGTCGTGGACGCGGCCGGTGTGGAGGGCAGGGATCCTGTGGAAGACTATACGAGCATCCGCCGTGAGCTGGGCCTTTTCAGTCCGGCGCTTTTGTCGCTCCCCGAGATCATCGCCGCCAACAAGACCGATATTCCCGGCAGCCAGGAGAATGTGGCGCGGCTTCGTGAGCATATAGGGGAGCGCGCGCGGGTGCTGCCCATATCGGCGGTGACCCGAGAGGGCGTATCCGCGCTCATGCGGGAGACGGTACG
>JBMNNN010000135.1:0-5853 GCA_050942555.1 Christensenellales bacterium | reverse complement strand
TACCGTTCCCCTGATGTTTCACGATCCGGTACTAAACATCGAAATGGTGACATTTAAAAGCACTAAAATCAAGTCGATGTTTAGTGCCGGACCCAGCGGAGCGTTACCTAATCTTAGAACCCGAACAAGCCAAAAACAATCAAGAAATTCGGCGGGAGCAGGCCCCTGCCCTACGATTCCGAAAATACACTCCATGCGATTCAGAAAGTACCCCCAGCGGAGCGTCCGTGCTATTGGTATTATGTGTTTTTCAATGTGTCGCCTGATCCCGGGCAGCATATCCGTTGACCGGATATGCCGTTATGCTATAATAGGACAATACCAGAGCAAATTGGTCGTAACAAACAAAGAACCGGAGGGACGGAATGGGAAAAATACTGGTCGTGGCAGAAAAGCCATCGGTAGGCCGCGACATCGCGCGCGTACTGGGCGCCTCCACGCGAGGCAACGGCTGCATCATCGGAGACGAATATGTCGTGACATGGGCGATCGGCCATCTGATATCGCTGTGCAATCCCGAGGAGATCGACGAAAAATACAAAAAGTGGAGCTTTGACACGCTGCCGATATTGCCCGACGAGATGAAAAAGAAAGTCATATACCGGACCCGCTACCAGTATGGGATCGTGAAAAATTGGATGAACAGCGACGAGATCGACCGCATCGTGTGCGCGACCGACGCAGGGCGCGAAGGCGAGCTCATATTCCGGCTCATATACGAGCACGCCGGCTGCACGAAGCCCTTCGACCGGCTGTGGATCTCTTCGATGACCGACTACGCGATCCGCCAGGGTTTTGAGTCTTTGAAGCCCGGCAGCCAGTACGATAATCTATACGAATCGGCGCGGTGCCGCGCCGAGGCCGACTGGCTGGTAGGCATGAACGGAAGCCGCGGCTATACGCTCACATACAATACGCTCCTGTCGGTGGGGCGCGTCCAGTCGCCGACGCTGGCCATACTGGTCGAGCGGGAGCTGGAGCGGCGCAACTTCAAGCCCGAAAAGTATTACATCTTAACCGCCGATTTTGGCGGGTACACAGGCCGCTGGTTCGACGAGAGCGTCCGGGAGAATCCGTACCGGATACCCGCCGCGCGCCGCGCGGAATTCGAGGCGCTGGCGGCCGCCCTGCCCGGTAAAAGCGCGCTGGTCGAGCGGGTTGAGGTCACCCAGCAGGTCAACAAGCCGCCGCTTCTTTACGACCTGACGCAGCTGCAGCGCGACGCGAACCGGAAGTTTGGCTGGCCCGCGTCCAAGACGCTCAAAATCGCGCAGACGCTCTACGAGCAGGCCAAGGTGATTACCTATCCGCGTACCGACAGCAAGTACCTTTCATCGGATATGAAGAAATCGCTGCCCGACCGGCTGGAGAAGCTGAACCAGGGCAAGTGGAAGAAGTTCGCCACGCTGGCTCTTGCGTCCGAGCGGGAGCTTTTTCCCCGCGTGATAAACAACAAGGGCGTGACCGACCACCACGCGATCATACCCACCGGCAGCGCGGCCGCGATAGAGAAACTCGAGGGCAACGAGCTTAGGCTCTTTGACCTTATAGCGTGCCGGTTTATCGCGGTCTTTCTCGAGGACCAGATCATCGAGAAAACCGAGATACTGACCCGCTGCGAGGGACACGCGTTCCTGACGCGGGGCCGCCGGGTCACGCAGCCCGGCTGGTCGGCGGTGTACGGCAAAAGCGGCAATGATAAGCACTTAGAGGAAGAACCCGACAACGCCGAACAGGACGACCTGCCCCAGGTCGCGCAGGGAGAGAGCCGTACCGCGGTGGCGGCGGAACTGGCCGAGAAGGAAACAACGCCTCCCCCCCCGTATACGGAGGCGTCTCTGCTGGCTGCGATGGAGCACGCCGGACGCCGCATAGACGACGAGGAGCTGGCTGCGCAGATGCGCGACAGCGGTCTGGGAACCCCGGCAACGCGCGCCGCGATCATCGACCGCCTGATACAAGTTCAGTACGTCCGCCGCGTGAAGCGCACGCTCGTACCCACCGAAAAGGGCATCACGCTGGTGGCTGTGCTTCCCGAGGTGCTGCGCAGTCCGATCATGACCGGCCAGTGGGAGAAGGCGCTGGGCGACATCGGCCGTGGCGGGGGCGATCCCGCGCAGTTCATGCAGGGCATCCGCCGCCTGGTCGTGGATATCGTGAGCGACAGCAGAACGCACAAACAGGGCATCGAGTTTCCCGAATCGGTGCGCAGGCAGGGCCCGCCTTCCGGAGAGCGCGAGGCGCTAGGCGCGTGCCCGATCTGCGAGGATGGCGAGATAAAGGAAAACTCCAAGGCGTTTTACTGCACAAACTGGCGGCGCACCCGGTGCACATTCACGCTCTGGAAGAACGCATTCACGAAGGACGGCGGCGGCGGGCCCGAGGTGACGCCCGATATCGTGCGCACCCTACTCGAAAGAAAGACGCTGGTTGGCAAGACCGGAACCCTTTCGCTGATGGGCGACGCGCCCTGGGTTCAGTGGGAACCCGCTGATGGCGGCCCGGTGCGCTACGGCGACGGCTCCCGCGCAGGAGACGAGAGCCAGGACAATGCGGGCGGCGCGAAAAAACCCGCAGCCCGCAAGACCGCGGCAAAGAAAAAGACGACGAGCAGCAAGAAGGGTACGAAGACCGGTGCGGCCAGGAAGAAGGCGACAGCAGCGGAATAAATAAGCGACCTCCGGTGCAGCGCGATCAGCCCGGGAAAGGAGCAGCAATGAACGAAACGTCGCTCATGCGCCGGCTGCGCCGCATGAAGCGGGACGAGATCCGGCTGCGGTTCGACGATCCGGTCCGGCCCGCGGGGGAGTCGGTATGGAGCCGGTACTTCGGCGCTCCCTCTCCACGGTACGGCCGCGACCTGCTGCTCAGCATGGACGAGGGCGCGTTCGGTCTGGTGGAGCGGGATTTCTACGCCGAGGTGCTGACGCTGTATCTGCGGGAGCGGGGTTTTCTCGCGTGCGCGCTCGGCGATCCGGCGGCACTCAATCTGCTGGGACTGCCGCCCGATGCCGACGCCGAGGAGATAAAAAAGCGTTTCCGGCAGCTCGCGCACCGGTTTCATCCCGATCATGGCGGCGACGCCGATGCGTTCCGGGAGATACTGGATGCATACCGGAAGCTGTCTGACCGCGACGCGACCGGGCGCCCCCCATAAACCGAGCCCATGCTGACAGAATTGACGGGGGATATCGATATTGTACAGGGATTTTTTGTGGGACTTTGACGGAACACTCTTCGACAGCTATCCGCATATGACCGAATCGGTCCGGCGCGCGCTCCTGGAGCAGGGAATCGAAGCGCCCGCCGCGTCGATACTCGTCATGATCAAGCGCTCGGTCGCGGAATGCATCGCGCACTACACCCGGGAATTCGGTGTGGACGGGCAGGAACTATACGCCCGCTACCGCTTTTATGAGGAAAACAAGGACTGGAGCGCTGTGAAGCCGTATCCGGGGGCCGAAACCGTATGCCGCCGCGTAGTCGAAAGCGGTGGCCGGAACTTCCTCTATACGCATCGCGGCGCAAAATCCTACGAATACATGGATCTACACGGGCTTGGTCGGCATTTCTCAGGCGGCGTGACCAAAGACGACCCGTTCCCCCTGAAACCCGCGCCCGACGCCATCAACTACCTTGTCGAGCGGCACGGGATGCGCCGGTCCGAAACCGTGATGATCGGAGACCGCGACATCGACATACTCGCGGCCCATGCTGCCGGAGTCGCCGGATGCCTGTTCGATCCCGACGGGTTTTATCCCGACACCGCCGCGGAATTTCGCGCCAGCTCGATGGAGGAAATTGCCGCCGCGCTGCTCGGGCCGCGCTAGAGCGCTCCGGCGGAGCTCTGCGCCTGGCACAGGCGGCTGTACAGCCCGCCCATACCCATCAGATCCTCGTGCGAGCCCTGCTCAGCGATCCAGCCGTCCCGCAGCGCGATGATCTGATCGGCTTCCCGTATCGTGGACAGCCGGTGCGCGATGATGATCGTGGTCTTGTTCCGCTTGAGGCGCCAGATCGCCTCCTGTATGATCTGCTCGGTCTGGGTATCCACCGCCGAGGTGGCCTCGTCCAGTATCAGTATCGGAGCGTCCTTGAGCACCGCGCGGGCGATCGATATGCGCTGCTTCTGCCCGCCCGACAGCTTAACGCCCCGCTTCCCTACATGCGTGCCGTACCCGTGCTCCAGCGCCATGATTAACTCGTGCGCTCCGGCCGCGGTGGCCGCGCGGATCACTTCCTCGTCCGACGCGCCCGGGCAGCCATAGAGTATGCTTTCCTTAACGGTCCCGTTAAAGAGGAACACGTCCTGCGAATTAAGGCTGATCTGACGGCGCAGGCTTGTGAGCGTATAGCGCCCGACCCGCTCCCCGTCCAGCCGTATTTCGCCCTGTGTGGCCTCGTAGAAGCGCGGTATGAGGTTTGCGATCGTGGTTTTTTCCACGCCCGTCGCGCCGACGATCGCCAGGGTCTGTCTCGGCTGAACCGTAAAAGGACATATCCTCAAGCACCGGAATCGAATCGACGTAACAAAAGCTGAATTGCGAAACTCGATGAGTCCGCGGGCGCGGACGAGCTCGCGCGCGCCCGGCTCCTCCATGACCTCGGGCGGCTCGCGCAGCAGCTCGAACACCCTGTCGGCGCTGGCTATCGCGTGCTGCAGCCCCTCGTTGATCTGCTAGCGCCATGATGGGCTGGTAAAAACTCAGATACATGAGGAACGCGACCAGATCCTCGAGCGGCAGCGCTCCTCCCCCAGCGCCAGCCGGCCGCCGAAGAATATGACGATCACGGTGCCGTTGTCGGCCACGAACTACGCGATCCCAGGATTCTGCTCGTATAAATAATAAACAGGGACGCAGCGCCGCAGCGTCCCTTAACCTGGCTTATGGTTTATTTTTCATACTCGCCGATCTTTACCGGCTGCACTCTCTTCTCGCGCACCTTGGGCGGCATCGAGGCAGGATATTTGCCGTCGATGCTGGGCGGCGGCAGCAGCGACTGCGTCAGATCGGGATTCGCTTCGCCATGGTAGATATCCACCAGCGTCCCTGCGGGGCAGTGATCGAATACCCATTTCGCCTCTTCGGGCGTCAGGCGGATACATCCATGCGAGCCCGCGCGCCCCAGGTTGTTGTAGCTTCCGTTCATGCCCTGCATCCCCGGCGCACGGAAGATCACCGAATGAAACAGGTACGGTCCCGATATTTGCGTCGCATACGCCGCCCAGCAGTCGAATTTCACGAAATAATGGTCGGCGTCACGGTATGCCTTCAGTTCGTACACATTAGAGGGCGTGGGCGTGTCGGCCGCGCCGCCGGTCGCGATGAACTGCTTTACAAGGCGCGTATATTCGCCCTGCGCATCCTTCGCATAGATGCTGACGACCATATCGGTCAGATTCACCCGTATAAGCCACGGGCGTCCGTCTTCGGGAGCCCCGGTAGGCTCCGCAACTGCGTCGGCTTTGTCGGCGGGCGCGGCTGTGCTGGCCGCAGGCTCCGCTGCGACCTGGGCAGGCGTCTCGTTTGCCTGCTGATCCGCCGCCGTTTCGGCCGCGCCGGGCGTCATCCCTGTCGCCAGCGTCCCGGCAAGCAATAAACCCATAAGCGCCAATGCAATTCGGTTCATTTTGCAGAACCTCCTTCCCATCAATCATTGCCGGACGTCAAATCCGGATTGACATTATAACATGGGTCGGATATGATTAGAACACTTATATGTAATATACCGACTATTCCCAGCGGTTAACCAAAAAAGGAGCCAAAACCATGATTTTCCGGAAAATCACCGAATCGGAGCGACACGCCGCGTCGTCTATCCAGTCCAGGGCTTTTCATTTTCCGATCAATC
>JBMNNN010000006.1:0-28899 GCA_050942555.1 Christensenellales bacterium | reverse complement strand
CGGAAAGTTACGACCGAGAGGTGTTCCTACATAAGAGCAGTATCGTGTTTAACCATATCGTTGACCAAGCCATGACCGGATATAACTGGGTGGCATAAATAAAGCAGACCACACTTAAGACAACTGTCTTAGGTGTGGTCTGCTTGTTTCCCCGCTTGAAGCTGTCACACGAGTTTTTCATAAATCCCTATCTGACCGCTCCCAACGGGCTTCCCTTTTTTACGGTGCGCGCTAGCCGGAGTAGCGCGATAAAAACTGACGGGTCCGCTCATGCCGGGGATGATCGATTACCTGACGCGCCGGCCCTTCCTCGACGATGACCCCTTCGTCCATAAATATGACCCGATCGGCCACGTCGCGCGCGAAGGCCATCTCATGGGTCACGATGACCATCGTGGTGCGCTGCTGCGCCAGACTCCGGATCACCTTGAGCACTTCGCCGGTGAGCTCGGGGTCCAGCGCCGAGGTCGGCTCGTCGAAGCACAGCACATCGGGCTTGAGCGCCAGGGCGCGCGCGATCGCGACCCGCTGCTGCTGGCCGCCTGAAAGTTCGTGCGGATACAGCCCGATCTTATCGGAAAGGCCCATCTGCTCCAGCAGTGCGAGCGCCTTTTCCCGCGTCTGCGCGGCGATCTTCTTCGCGCTTCTCCTGTAGTGGGGCTGCTCTTTTGCAAGCAGTTCGAGTGCGAGCATGACGTTCTCAAGCGCCGTATACTGGGGAAACAGATGAAACGCCTGAAAGACCAGCCCAAAGTGCAGCCGTTTCCTGCGAATCTCGCTTTCCTTCTGGGTGGCGGGGTCCTCCGCGTCCAAAAGAAGCTGTCCGCCGACGATGATCTTTCCCCTGTCGGGCCGCTCCAGGAAATTCAGGCAGCGCAGCAGCGTGGTCTTCCCGCTTCCCGAGGAGCCGATAATAGCCATCGCCTCTCCCCGCTCCACCGAGAAGCTGATGTCGCGCAGCACGACGGTCGCGCCGAAACGCTTGCTGAGATTTTTGACTTCCAGAATCGCCATTCGAAGGCCCCTTTACCTGAAGTAGCTGAGTTTTTTCTCAAAGTAATGAAACAGAACGGTGAGCCCCGCGACAAATACGAGGAAAAAGACGCCGCTGAAGAATAACGGCCATATGAGTCCCTTGGATGCGAACTGCTGGGCCTTCATATTGATCTCCATGATCGCTATGACGCGGGCCAGGCACGTGTCCTTGATAAGCGTAATGATCTCGTTGCCCATCGGGGGCGTGATGCGCTTGATGACCTGCAGCAGCACGATTTTTCTGAATATCTGGGAGCGGGTCATACCCAGAACCTGCCCGGCCTCAAGCTGGCCCCTCGGAATGCTCTCGATGCCGCCGCGATAAATTTCCGAGAAGTATGCGGCATAGTTGATCCCAAAGGCGATAATCGCCGTCTCCGTACGGGGCAGCACGACCCCGAATAGCAGCGGGGGCGCGAAGAAAGCGATCATGATCTGCAGCATGAGCGGCGTGCCGCGGATGGCCCATACAAATGTTTTCGTCAGCCAGCGCAGCGGGCCGAACCGGCTCATCGAGCCAAAGGATATCACAAGACCCAGCGGTACCGCGATGACCAGCGTCCCCACAAAGATATATCCATTGAGGCGGAACGCCCCCAGCAGCGCCAGGGTGACCGCGTCCAGCGTCGTAGGCATGGCAAACCCTCAAAAACGGCATGGCCAGGCGGGCCCCGCCACCCGGCCACGCGCTTACTGCTCTTTTAATCAGTCGGCCAGATTGACATCGTACTTGTCGGCCAGCGCCTGCAGTGTACCGTCGGCGATGAGCTCTTCGATTACGGCATTGACCTGGGCGGTTGCGGTGCTGTTCTTGCGGAACCCGATCCCGTACTCCTCGACGGCCAGCTCAAGCCCTTCCACGATCTGCAGGTCTGCGTAATCCGTGCCCTCTCCGACCATGGCTTTGGCCATCACATAGTCGAGCACAGCCGCGTCGGACGTGCCGGCTTTCACTTCCAGCAGCGCGTCGGTCTGCTGGAGGACCGGAACCAGGGTGCCCTTTGAGAGGTCGGCGTTCTCCTTGACGACCTTTTCCCCGGCCGATCCGGCTTCGGCTGCGATCGTCTTGCCCGCCAGGCTGGCCGTATCGGTATAGAGCTCGGCGTTTTCCCTGCGAATGACCACGACCTGCTTGTTCTTCACATACGGCCGGGAGATGTTCATATTTTGCAGGCGTTCCTCATCGATGGTCATGCCGTTCCAGATGCAGTCGATGGTCTTCGCCTCCAGCTCGGCCTCTTTGGTCTCCCATACGATCAGGGTGAATACCGGCTCCAGCCCCAGCCTTTCGCATACGACTTGGGCAAACTCGGTATCAAAACCGGTCAGCGTATCGCCGTCCATATAGTTCATGGGCTCATAGAGCGTATAGCCGATGATCAGGGCGCCCTTTTCCCTGATATAGGCCCAGTCGTCTTCATCGGGAGCCGACGAAGCGTCGGGCGTCGCGGTCGCGCCCGATGCGGGGGTCTGGCAGGAGACCAGAGATAGCAGGGTCATGAGTGCCAGCAGCAGTACGGATAAGTGTCTCATTTTCATTGTAATGTATCCTCCAATTCCAATATAGGCGGTTTTGACTTTATCATTGTATCATAATAAAGCGCTAATGCGTAGAGGTAATTTTATATGTCATATCATTTAACCATAATCACAATACATATTAAGCAAATACGTACACTCTGGATACGCCCGGGCAATCCGCTCCGCTCCGGCAAACCAGTTGAAATAACTTCCCGCGTAGGGTATGATATCTATCGTACTTCCCGACTTTTTCTCTCCCGAAAGTCGGCCAAAGCGAGGTGCGCGATGCTTCGATTCTGCAGCATGGTTCTGCTTTCCCTGGCCTGCGGGCTGGGGCTTTCATCAGGCGAGGTAACGGCTCCCGCACAGCCGCAGACCGAGGAATCCGCGGGGTTTCTGTTCGAAGGCCGCGAGTATATCGTCGAGGGCGGGCAGGAGCGGGGCCCCTGGCTGTACGAGTCGGAACGGATTACGGTTCTTATAAACCGGGTAAGCTGGCGCGGCAGGCAGTGCTACGTGGCCGACGTGCGCCTGCGCGACGGGGAGCGGTTTTTCAGCGGATTCGCCCACAAGACCCCGCCCGGGCGCAAAGCCGAGATGCCCTACAGAATCGCGCGCCGCTACGAGGCGGTGCTGGGGCTCACGGCCGACTTCCTGTGCCATCACGCGAACCCGAAGGGCGTGATGATACGGGACGGAGAAGTCTACTTCGACGGCGCATCGGCCGATATGCTGGCCGTCTTTGACGACGGCAGCATGGATGTATTCAGGGCCGGGAGCGTCGACGCCGGGGGGCTCCTGGGGATGGGCGCGCGGGACGTGTTCGCGTTCGGGCCGATACTCATTGAGGACGGCGAAATCAACCCGAAAATCGACAGCCATCCTCTTCGTCCGGGAAACTACCGTACCGGAATCGGCCTTGTTGAGCAGGGGCACCTGATCGCGGTGGTCACCGCGGATGGCCTTACGTTCCGGGAATTCGCGCGGCTTTTTCAGGACTATCGATGCGACTGGGCATATAATCTGGACGGCGGCCATTCTGCATCGATGGTGTTCATGGGCGAGCAGCTCAATACGCATGGTTATCTGGCCGAGCTGGGCGTATACCAGCGGCCGCTGCCCGATCTTATCATGGCGGGACACAGCAAAATGGTGCCCGGGCCCGACGATCCGGCCCGCTACCGGGCGAACCGGTAGACTGGCAGGCGCGCGATGAGAGAGCGACGCAAAGCCCGGCCCGCCCGCAGCCGCCGCCGGATCATTCTGTGCGCCGCGGTCTGTCTTGCGGCGTGCGCGGCGCTATGCGCCGCGGGGCTCTGGTGGTTCGGCTGGGAACGCCCGTACCGCAGCGCGCTGGCTATGCGCCAGCAGGCCGACTACGACGGGGCAGCGGCGCTTTTTTTGTCGCTTTCGGGGTATCGCGGCTCATTCGACGAGTGGATCGAAACGAAATGGCAGCAGGCCGGGGCCGCGCAGGCGGCAGGAGACTACGATACGGCGATCGCTCTATATACCAGCCTGCAGCAGTACCGGGATGCCGGCCCGGAAATACTGGCCTGCAAATATGGCGATGCGCTCGGGCTGCTTGCCGAAAAGCGGTATCCGGAGGCGCTGGAGGCGTTCACCGCGCTGGGCGACTACCAGGATTCCCGCAGGTATGCGCTCATCGCGCAGTACGGCATCGCTGAGGAGCTGATCCGCACGGGGCGGTATCCCGAAGCGACCGCGCTCATTACGACCCTCATCGGACAGCACGAAAAAGCGCCCGCACTGCTCGCTGAGGCTAACTACCGGCAGGCCGGAGCGTTCGCCGCGTCGGGCCGGGCCTACGAGGCGCTGAACCTGTACCTGAGCCTGGGCGATTACGCGGACGCGCGGGAGCTGGCGCATGCGCTGTCGGCGCCCGACCTCTCGCTGGCCCGTACGCTCGCCGCCGGGAACCGCCACCTGGCGCGCGTGAGGCGGGACGGCACCGTTTGCGCCGAGGGCGACAACCAGTACGGCCAGTGCGATGTCGGCGGCTGGACCGACATCGTTTCGGTCGCGGTGGGAGAGGTGCATACGGTGGGACTGCACATCGACGGCAGCGTAACGGCGGCCGGCTCGAACGCGTTCGGGCAGTGCGATGTGTCGGGCTGGCGCGACGTGCGGGCGATCGCGGCGACGTCCCGCGCGACGGTCGCGCTGCGCGCCGACGGGACGGTGCTGTGCACCGATCCGGATTTTGCCGTATCGGACTGGCGGCAGATTGTAGCTATCGCCGCGGGATGGGACCATATCGTCGCGCTGCGCAGCGACGGCACGCTGCTTTCGTGCGGCTCCGACGCATTCGGGCAGTGCAGGGTTGAGGAGTGCAGCGACGTGGCGGCCATCGCGGCGGGGCCCTACCGTACGCTCGCGATACACGGGGACGGGACGGTCACGCCCATCGGGCTGGACGCGGGGCTGTTCGCGCAGATAGCCGAATGGCGCAACTGCGTGGACGCCGCGCTCTCCTTCGATCACGCCGTGGGGCTGACGCGGTCGGGCGGGGCGCTCGCCGCGGGAAGCGACGCGTTCGGACAGTGCGGCGTGGGGTCTTGGTCGGACCTGCGGCTCGTCGCCGCCGCGGGCGGCTATACCCTCGGGCTTCGAGCGGACGGATCGGTGCTGGTGAGCGGCGAGAACCGCGCGTTTGCCTGGCTGCCGGTACAGGTATGGCCGCGCGAGACCGGCCGATAATGTGAGGTGGAAACATGCAGTACCGCTATCTTGACGCAGAAGCAGTCCACAGTTTCTGCGAAGACCTGTTCATAACATGGGGCTTCTCGCAGCGCGACAGCGCCGGTATCGCCGACGTGCTGATCACCGCCGACCTGTTCGGCATCGAGTCCCACGGGGTGCAGCGGCTCATACGCTACTATCTGGCTTTCGAGGAAGGCTCGATCGACCCGGAAGCGCAGCAGCGCGTCGTGCATGAGACCCCGCTGTCGGCGGTCATCGACGCGCCCCGCACGATGGGCCAGGTCGTCGGAAGGAACGCGATGGCGCTCGCGATCAAAAAGGCGCGCGCAAGCGGCGCGGGCATCGTCACGGTGCGCGGCTCGAACCACTACGGTATCGCGGGGTACTATACGCTGATGGCGGCCGAGGCCGACATGCTGGGCATATCGATGACCAACACCGAGGCCATCATGGTGCCGACGTTTGGTAAAAAAGCGATGCTCGGAACCAGCCCGATCGCGGTGTGCATGCCGGCCGACCCGGTCCCTTTCTGGTACGACGCGGCGACCACCGTCGTGACGCGCGGCAAGCTCGAGGTCTATAATAAGCGGGGCGCGTCGCTGCCGCCGGGCTGGGCGTCCGACGAAAACGGCAACGCCTGCGTCGATCCGGCCCGGATACTGGGCAACATCGTCGGCAAAAAGGGCGGCGGCATATTCCCGCTGGGCGGATCGGGCGAGGAGACCGGCTCGCATAAGGGATACGGCCTGGCGGTCATCGTCGAGCTTTTCACCGCGATTTTCGCGGGCGGCACCCCGTCGCCCCATGTCAAAAACAGCGGAAACGCCGACACGTCGTTCTGCTTCTGGGCGATCGACTACGGCCTGTTCGGCGATAAAAACGAGATCAGGGGCCGCGTGAGCGCGTTCCTTCAGGAGCTAAGGGACAGCCCGAAGGCCGACGGGCAGCCGCGGATATACACGCACGGGGAGAAGGAATTCGAGTCCCGACGCGAAAAGCTTATTTGCGGGATTCCCGTCAACGAAAAGACGCTGTCCGAGATGCGGATGATCGGCGAGCGGACGGGGATCGGGTTCGATGCGTATTTCGGCTGAACTGGTCGCGGCGCGGTATGCGCCGACGATCGGCGGATAAGATGGTATAAGCATGCGTAAGCATGCCCAAAGCAGGTGAAGAATGGAAACATCCCAGAGAAAATCCTTCGTGCGCGGCGCGGTGGTATTAAGCGCGGCGGGACTGCTCGTAAAGGTCGTGGGCGTCGGGTTCCGGATACCGCTGGCAGGTATCATCGGCGAGGGCGGGCTCGGGCTCTACCAGAAGGCCTATCCGATCTACGCGTGGCTGCTCGTGCTGTCCACCGCAGGCATGCCCACCGCGATCGCAAAGCTCGTGGCCGAGCGGCTCAGCCGGGGCGACGAGCGGGGCGCGCGCCGCGTATTTTCGATCGCGATGCGGCTCATGCTGGCGGTAGGGGCGCTTTCGGCGGCTGGCCTCGCGCTCATCAGCGGGCCGCTTGCCGCCTGGCTCGGGGATCCGCTCGCCGCGCCAGCCATCGCGGCTATCGCGCCGGCGCTCTTTTTCGTGGCGGCGCTGTCGGCCTACAGGGGATACTTCCAGGGCATGAACCAGATGGCGCCAACCGCCGTGTCCCAGGTCGTCGAGCAGGTGGGCAAGGTAGGCCTGGGGCTCTACTTCGCGTGGCGGATGATGGAGCGGGGCATCGCCTACGGCGCAGCCGGTGCGCTCATTGGCGTCACGCTGTCGGAGGTCATGGCCTGGGTCTTGCTGATGGGCATCTACCACCGGCACCGGCACGATCGCAGGCTCCCGGCCCGAGAGGCGCCCGAACCGGCCGGAGGCGTGCTACGGCAGCTGCTGACGCTGGCGGTGCCGATCCTCGTGGGCGCGTCGATTCTTCCTCTCATGGGCACCGCCGACTCGGCGATCATACAGAACCGGCTCATCGACATCGGCTATACGGTCGAGCTCTCCCGCGAGCTTTACGGGCTGCAGACCGGCATCGTAAACAACATCGTCAACATGCCCACGATCATATCGCAGGCGCTGTCGGTTAGCCTCGTGCCGGTCGTGGCGGCATCCTGGGCGGCGGGATACAAAAAGGACGTGCGCCGCAAGGTCAATCTGGGAATGAAGCTGGCGCTTCTCATCGCGCTACCGGCGGCGGCGGGCATGATGCTGCTGTCCGAGCCGATCATCCGGCTTTTCTACGGGTACACGCTCAGCGAGGAGCGGGTGGCGCTGGCCGGAAAGCTCCTCACCCTGTCGTCGGCAGGCGTCGTGTTCCTCACCGTCGTGCAGACGATGACCGGCGTATTAAACGGCATGGGCAGGGTATTCATTCCGGTAGCGGGACTCGCGGCAGGCGCCGTGTTCAAGGTCGTGCTGACGCTGATACTGACGGGCATGCCGCAGGTCAACATATTCGGCGCGCCGGTTGGAACGGTGACATGCTACGCCGTGGCGGCCATCATCGACTGCGCGGCGGTGATGCGCCTGACCGGTATGCGCATACCGGTCGTCGACTATATCGTCAAGCCGCTGGCGGCGACGGGCGTGATGGCCGCGGCGGTAGCGGGGATCGTGCGGCTCTGGCAGCCGACGCTCGGGAACTGGACGGCGCTTGTGGCAGCCCCTGCGGGCGCGGCGGTGTTCGCCGCGGCGGCGCTCCTTTTGCGGGCGGTCACGCGGGACGAGCTCATGGCCTTCCCGGGAGGCAGGCGGCTTTGCCGGGCGCTGCTGCGCCTGCGCCTTATGAAGCCCGACGATGATCCCGCGACGTAGACGTACAGGAGATAAGCATATGCAACCGATCATCACAGTGGTAGGACTGGGGCCCGGGGATCCGGCGCTGCTGACGCGGCGGGCCGAGGAGACGCTCCAGCAGGCAAGCGCGCTCATCCTGCGCACCGCGCGCCACCCGGCGTATCGCTGGCTTATGGAGCAGGGAATCGCTTGCGAGACGCTGGACGCTCTCTACGACGAGGCCGAGGACTTTGAGACGCTGGCCAGGCGGGCCGCGCAGGTCGTGGCGCAGCGGGCCCAGGGCGGCGGGCTTGTGTACGCGGTGCCCGGGGACGGCGTCACGGGCGACGGCACCGTGGACGCGCTGCGGGCGACCGGGGTCGCGCTACGCGTCGAGCCGGGCGTGTCCGACGCAAGCGCCGCGCTGGCGCGATGCGCCTCGGAGGCGGGGGACGCGTCGGCGGGCCTTTTCACGGTACCGGCCGCGCTCCTCGGCGAGGCCGCGTTCTCGGAGCGCGCGCCGCTTCTCGTGACCCAGCTGGACGACGCGGCGCAGGCAGGCCAGGTCAAGCTGCTGCTGGCCGGGCGGTACGGCGACGAAGCCCCCGCGGTATACATAGGAGAGGCGGGCGCGCAGGTCATCCCGCTCTACGAGCTGGACAGGCGCGCCGACATCGACCACAGGAGCTGCGTGTATCTCCCGCCGCGCCGGCCGGAGCACTGCCGCTACTCGTGGGACGATCTGGTAGACATCATGGATATGCTTCGGCAGCCCGGCGGCTGCCCATGGGACCGCGAACAGACCCACATAAGCCTGCGCCGGTATCTGCTGGAGGAGTGTTTTGAGACGCTGGACGCGATCGAGCGCGGCGATATGGAGGCGCTGTGCGGCGAGCTGGGCGATATTCTGATGCAGGTCGTCTTTCACAGCCGGGTGGCCGCTGAGCGGGGCGACTTCGATGCCCGCGACGTGACCGATGGCATCTGCCGGAAAATGCTCCGCCGCCATCCGCACGTATTCGGACAGGGAACCGCCGCGACGCCGGGCGCGGTATCCGAGGTATGGGACGCGATCAAGCGGAAGGAGAAGGGGCAGCGTTCGTTCACCGAGACGCTGGAGGAGGTGCCCGGGGCATTCACCGCGCTCATGCAGGCCGAGAAGATACAGTCCCGCGCGGCGCGCGCCGGGTTCGACTGGCCCGACGCATCGGGGCCGCTTGAGAAGATCGGCGAGGAGATCGCGGAGCTGCGCGGCGCGCTGGCCGCCCGGCCGCGCGATCCGGCGCATGTGGAGGAGGAGCTTGGAGACCTGCTGTTCGCGGTGGTCAACGCGGCCCGCCATATCGGGGTATCGCCCGAGCTGGCGCTTCGCAGAGCGTGCCGGAAATTCACCGAGCGCTTCGCGTATATCGAGGACAGGGCCACCGCTTCGGGCAGGAAAATCACGTCTCTGACGCTCGACGAGATGGAAAATTATTGGAAGGAATATAAGGAAAGGGATATTTCCGAAACCAATCAAACATAATTCGGCATATAATGGCAGATATTTTCGCAAAATAGTTGATAAATAAAGGGTTTCTGTGTAAAATAACGCTGGAGGGCGGCACGCCCCCCGGTCACAATATTGAAGGAGGAATACCCATGAATAAATCGTCTTTCGTCACCGCGATCGCAGAGAAAACAGGATTTACGAAAAAGGACGTCGAGAAGATGCTCGACGCGTATTCGGATGTCGTGATCGAAACGCTCAAGAGCGGCGACAAGGTACAGCTGGTCGGCTTTGGTACCTTTGAGGCTAAAAAGCGCGCTCCCCGGGAGGGCATCAACCCGCAGACCAAAGAGAAGATTCAGATCGCTGCCTCGGTCGTTCCGGGATTCAAGGCCGGAAAATCCTTTAAAGACGCGCTCAATTAGTTTCCGCGTACCAGGGGAGCCGGCTCAAACAGTCGGTTCCTTTCATTTATCGGGAGAATTTGCGGCAGGGAGGCTCAATTTATGCGCATCGATAAATTCCTGAAGGCGAGCCGCATCATCAAGCGGCGCACCATCGCCCGGGAGGCCTGCGACGCCGGGCGCGTCACGCTGAACGGACGCACCGCGAAGCCTGGAAGCGTCGTCGCGGTGGGCGACGTGATCGAGGTCGCGTTTGCGAACCGGACCTCCCGGTACGAGGTCGTATCGCTGTCGGAGGCCACGGGACGGGAGCAGTCGGCCGCGATGGTCCGGGAGCTGTAGCGTGAGCGTGTGGGCGGTGATCCCTGCGGCCGGCCGGGGCGAGCGCATGGGCGCGAGCATGCCCAAGGTGCTGCTGCCGCTGCTGGGAAAGCCGGTGCTCTGGTGGACGCTGTCGGCCTGCGAGGACTGCGACGCGATCGATGCCGTCTGCCTTGTCGCGCCCGGCGAGGTGATTTGCGAGGCGGCGCGCTGGGGCTTCCGGAAACTGCTCCGCACGACGCGCGGCGGCAAGACGCGCGGCGAATCGGTGCTGGCGGGGCTCGAGGCGCTGCCCGGGAACGCCGCGATCGCGGTCATACACGACGGCGCGCGGCCCTGCGTGACATCGCAGACGCTGTCGGCCGTCGCCGAGGCCGCCCGGGAGGGCGGCGCGGCATCGGGGTTCCCGGCGCGGGACACGATACAGCAGGCCGGGACCGACGGGTTTGTCGAGGTGACGCCCGAACGCGCCGCGCTGTGGGCCGTACAGACGCCCCAGGCGTTCGGGGCGGCAGAGATACGGGACGCATACCGGCGGGCGCGCGCCGAGGGCTTTGAGGCGACCGACGACGTCGCGGTGGCGCGGCGGTATGGCATCCGGGTGCGCCTTACGGCAGGCGATCCCGGCAATATCAAGGTGACCTCGCCGGTGGATCTGGCCGCCGCGGCCGGGATACTGGCCGCTAGAACGGGGCGGACGCCGGTGGGCGTCCGGGTCGGCATCGGAACCGATACGCACCGCTTGGAGGCGGGCCGTCCGCTCATACTGGGGGGCGTCGCGGTCCCGTATGCGCGCGGGCTTGCCGGGCATTCGGACGCCGATGTGCTGACCCACGCGGTCATCGACGCGCTGCTGGGCGCGGCGGCGCTTGATGATATCGGCACGCTGTTTCCCGACACAGACGAGCGGTACCGGGGTGCGGACAGCATCGTGCTTCTGCGGGAGGTATGCGCGAAGCTTCGCGCAGCGGGCTTGCGGGCGGTTAACGTGGACGCGACCGTCATCGCGCAGCGCCCAAGGCTCCGGGAGTACATCGCGGACATGCGCGCGCGGCTCGCCGAGGCGCTCGGGATCGCGCCCGAAGCGGTGAGCGTCAAGGCGACCACGACCGAGGGCCTGGGGCCGGAGGGCCGGGGCGAGGGAATCACGGCCCATGCGATCGCGGCGGTCGCGCAGTTCAGGTGATTAGAAGGCGGATTCCGCCTTTTTTTAATGTCGGTGAAACAATTCGCCCCGATGAAGCGTGTAGTATATGGAGGTGAAGACGGTGACCGTATCGCCCCGGGATGAGCGCCTGACGGCGTGGATGCGCGACCACGGGCCGGCCGTGCTCGGGATGGACGCGGTCAAATGGACCGAGGAAGACTTCTATTATATGGAATTTAAACGGTCGGAAGGGAACACATGGAGCCTTTCCCAGATGATACCGATCGCGCAGTTCGACCCGGCCGCGCTGGGGCTTGACGAGAAATGGGCGGACACCGTTTTGAAATGCGACCTGCTGACCGCGTCGGGCGAGTTTCTGGTGCTCCAGGATGCCCTCAATGACACGGTCAGGGACGCCGGTACGCAGCTGAGCCTGTCGCTGCCGCTTCCCTTCGCGGCAAAGCCGTCCCCGACCGCGGGACCGCTCGACGAGGCGCAAAGGCTGTACCTTGACCGGCTCGATCCGTCGTCTCCTGTTGACGAGGTCACACTCGCGCTGCTTGAGGACCGGGTGACCGGTTTCGGAGAGGGCAGGCTAGTGATCGCGGTCTATGAGGAGTTCGGCCGGGAGACGGCGGGCGACGAAGTGACCGTCTATCTGTGGGCGCATATACTGGAATTCCGCCTCCTTGGCGACGACGTGCGGACGCGGGAAAGCGTGAGCCATCCGGTTAGGCTGATCATGAAGATGAAACCCCTTATCGGATTCAGGCTCCCCGTCGACCGGTGGATCCCCGAAGACGGCGATAGGTATGCCGACAGCATCCGCGAGAATTTCGGGGTCTGGGCCGATGAGGCGCTCGCGATAGAGGATACCGATATTCCCGCTGCGCTCGCTACCCGGGCGCTGGAGCAGGCCGACGCGCTCTTTCATGAGATCGGGCTCATGCCCATCGATCCGGATGCGGCGGACGATGTGCACCCGCCGCAACAGGATTGATATGAAATCCGTAGAAATCATTGTCGGAATCTGTCGAATCGATGAACAAAAAGTAAATTGAATACGGCCCTGTTTTTCATGGGGCCGTTTTATGCTATAATACAATATCATATTTGCAAAGAGAGGTGTACCATGCCCCGGCGAATCGATCGCGCAGCGCGGCATCAGCAGACCCGCCACGTCGAGGGCGCTGACAGGCGTTCCAAATACGACGGGCCCGTGATTATACCTGAAAAAAAACGGCGGCCGGCGCGCGCTGCGAGGCAGAGCCGGCGCTTTGACGCGGCGGCGGTGCTGCGGCGTGCCGTCGGCGCGCTGGCCCATGCCGACTGGAAGCGCCTGCTGCCCCGGCTGGGCATCGTGGCGGCGGCAGCCGCCGTGCTCGCGGGCGTCATCGTGGGCGTTTGCGCGCTGGTGGGCGACCAGCCCGCACAGGCGCCGCCGGTCGCCACGATACCGCCGGGAGTCGCGACCCAGGCGCCACGCAACTATCCGGCGCGGGGCGCAGCGCTGTCGGTGCCGCTCGTAACGGCGTCGCCCGGCGGCCCGCGAGATCTCTCTTTTGGCGCGGCCGACATCAAGTTCGACCAGGACCATATCAATATGCCCACCGGCATATACGATAGGGAGATCGTGTTTTCGTCGGGCAGCGGCTCATTGGCGGCCGAGGTCATGAAGGCCGTGTACCTGTACAACCTCGATACCGGCGAGTACCAGAAGATCGCCCAGACAGGAGAGTACAAGGGAGAGATATACGAGACGCTGGTCAACCACGACTGGATCGTATGGCTCGACACCGACCACGGCACCAACAATAAAATCTACGTATACGACCGCAACAACAACACGGCCTCTACCAACAAGAAGTTCATGCTGCAGAACAACAAGAACGGGAAACCCAAGCTGCGGCTGTACGGAAATACGCTGATCTATATGGAGCGGACCAGCAAGACCGTCGATTCGCTGGTGCTCTTTGACCTAAAAGAGCAGGATCAGATCACGCTTTTCTCATTCGAAGATTTGGCCACATACGGCGTGTCGGCGCCGTGCGTCTACGAGGACTGGGTGGTATGGGCCGGCCCTCTTGCCGAAGAAGCTGACACGCCCTCCGGACAGGACGACGTCCGCGAGGAGGGCGAAGTATCGGCGATCTATTATATGAAGCTCAGCGAGGATTTCGACGCCGACGGGCCCCATCCGCGGGTATACGAGCCGGGCACGTACGTACACGATCCGATTTTCAACGGCGAGGTCTTCGTATGGCTGGACGGCAACAAATCGCCGGGCAGCAGCCTGTATGTCAGCGAGCCCGGCGGGGAACCCCGGCTTATCGAGACGGGCGTGACCACCTATACGCTGGGCGACGGGTTCGTCGTCTACGGCAAGAACGAGGGCGTGTGGGTCTATATATACGACAAGGGCGAGACCTGCCGCCTCACGTCCGAGGGCGAGAAGGGCATCCTTCCGGTCGTAACCGGGCGGACCGTGGTATGGATCAATAAATCGGCCCACTCCGATCGCGACGTGCTCCGCTATATCATACTATCCGATCAGGATCTGTATCCTGAAAGAGCTTCCGATGCAAAGGGATAAGACCGTTTTCTGCTGCAGCCAGTGCGGCTCCGAGAGCCGCAAATGGATGGGGCGGTGTCCGGCCTGCGGCGCGTGGAACTCGATGGTCGAGGAAAGCGTCCGCAAGCCTGCAAACGTCCGCGAAAGGACCGGAAGCCCGCCGATCCGGCTGATGGACGTGTCCCCCGAGGACGCGGCGCGCGCATCGACCGGTATAGGGGAGCTCGACAGGGTGCTGGGAGGTGGCGTGGTCGCAGGCTCGCTGATACTCATCGGCGGGGATCCCGGCATCGGCAAGTCCACGCTGCTGCTGCAGGCCGCAGGCGCGCTGGCCCGCGACGGGCGCAGGGTGCTCTACGTGTCGGGGGAGGAATCGGCCCGACAGGTCGCAATGCGCGCGGCCCGGCTGGGGGTCCGCTCGGAGCATCTCTTTATACTCCCCGAAACCGATCTGGGCGTTGTGATCGAGCGGATCGAGGCGCTGGACCCGTCCTTCGTCGTCGTGGACTCGATACAGACCATCTATAACCCCGAGCTGTCGCCCGCGCCCGGATCGGTCAGCCAGGTGCGCGACTGCGCGGCCGCATTCATGGAGCAGGCCAAGACGCGCGACCGCTCGGTATTTCTTGTGGGGCATGTGACCAAGTCGGGCGCACTGGCCGGGCCGCGCGTGCTGGAGCATATGGTCGACACGGTACTGTATTTCGAGGGAGACGCAGACCATGCTTACCGCGTGCTGCGGACCGTCAAGAATCGGTTCGGCTCGACCAATGAGATCGGGCTTTTTGAAATGCGCGAGGAAGGCATGGCGGAGGTCGCAAATCCCTCCGAAATGCTGCTGGGGAATCGGGGTCGCGAAGCGCCCGGCACCGTCGTCGCGGCAAGCCTCGAAGGAACCCGGCCCGTGCTGGTGGAGGTGCAGGCGCTCGTGAGCTCCACGGTGTTCGGTATGCCGCGGCGGCAGGCGGCGGGCGTCGACTACAACCGGATGGTACTGCTGCTGGCGGTGCTGGAGAAGCGCGCGGGTATGCGCCTGTGCGATCAGGATGTATATATGAACGTAGCGGGCGGGCTGCGGCTCGTGGAACCTGCCGCCGATCTTGGCATCGTGATGGCGGCAGCCTCGGCCTTTCGCGGGACAACCCTTTCCGAGGACACGGCTGTTTTCGGAGAGGTCGGGCTTACCGGCGAGGTGCGTCCGGTGCGTCACGCGGAGCTGCGCCTTGCCGAGGCGCAGCGTACGGGCTTTACCCGCGCGATCCTACCGCGGCGCAATGCGAAGGGCATATCGGTTCCGCCGGGACTTGAGCTTATACATGTCGCTACCGTTGTTGAGGCGCTCGCGCAGCTGCGGTAGCGCGAATAATCGTGGCGAACAGGAATTGGGGTGATAGTGATGGCTGATGATGAGAAGCGGCAAAGGGCCGCCGAAAAGAAAGCAATTCGAAAAACGATCCGCGTATCCATGGCGCTCATTGGACTTACGGTAGGCCCCGTGATACTCGCGGTTGTTTCGACGCTGCTGGATCGCGCCGGACTGTGGCGGATGGCAGACCTTCCCTGGTGGCAGCATCTTTTATGCTATGTGGTACTCGGAATTATCACATGCATTCTTTTTATACTGCTGACGCCACGGCTCCTAAATCTTCTGGAGCGGATCGAGCGCCGGTTGCAGGCGATGCCCCTGGCCGATATCGCTGCGGGCGCGGCGGGTCTTGTCATCGGCCTTGTGATCGCGTTTCTGTTAAGCCGTCTTTCGGAGATGATCCCTGTTCCGTGGCTGGCTCTCGCGATATCGATCCTGCTGTACCTGATGCTGGGCTATATCGGTCTGTCGGTGGGCGCCCACCGCCGCGAGGATTTGGCCGCGCTGCTGGATATCCGGGGCCGGATATCGGGCCGCAGGGCCCGGAGCGATGCCGCGGCCGACGGGCCGCTTCCCAAGATACTCGACACCAGCGTCATCATCGACGGCCGCATATTCGACATCGCGAAGGCCGGTTTTCTGGAGGGGCCGATATGGGTGCCCCGCTTCGTGCTGACCGAGCTGCGCCATATCGCCGACTCGCCCGACATGCTCAAGCGCAACCGCGGCAGGCGCGGCCTGGACGTGCTGGGCCAGATACGCAAGGAGCTGTCCCTGCAGGTGGACGTCCACGACACCGACTACGACGACCTGGCCGAAGTCGATCAGAAGCTGCTGCGGCTGGCCAGGGAAACGGGCGCGAAGGTCGTGACCAACGACTATAATCTCAACAAGGTGGCGGGCGTCCAGGGCGTCCGGGTGCTCAATATCAATGAGCTCGCCAACGCCGTCAAGCCCATCGCGCTTCCCGGCGAGGAGATGACGATCACGATCGTCAAGGACGGCAAGGAAGCCGGGCAGGGCGTCGGATTCCTGCCCGACGGCACGATGGTGGTCGTAGAGAACGGAAGCAGGCTGCAGGGCGCGACGGTGGACATCGTGGTCACCAGCTCGCTGCAGACAGCGGCGGGGCGCATGGTGTTCGGACGCCTGCGGGACGAATGACCCGGCCGCCGCTATATTTTCCCTACGCCCAGCGCATCCAAGTGCCTTCCGATATGGCGCACAAGCGCGTCGGCATAGGCCTGCTCATTGGCTCTCCACAGCGAATACAGCCGATCCCTGAACCGATACGCCCCCTGCCCGTCGCGCGCGCCCAGTATGGGTCCGTACGTGATGTGTATGAGCTGCCGGGCGTTGTCGTCCAAAAAGAGATCGGGTAGCTCCCCGTCGCGCAGCGCGTCGATATCGGGTATTTTCGCAAGGTCCGTGGTCACATGGTAATACCGCGTCGCTTCGGAAAACGCGCCCAGCGCGAAGCGGTGCACTTCGCGGTAAAGGCCGGGGTCTGTCTGCGCCACGACGCGCATCGCCTCCAGCCAGTTCGTTCCGGCCGTCTTTACATGGAAGCGGCCGCGCGTTTTTTCTCCGATCACCGGAAAGACCGAGAACTTGTCCGAGCCCGAGTGCACGCTGATCTTGTAGCCGAAATGGCGCGCGATCGCGCTGTGCACCTCGATTTCCTGCGTAAAGCGCGCGATGTCGCCGATGTAGTCAATGCCCTTTTGGAACTCCCCGCAGAATCTGGGCGCGATCGTCGCGGGCGTAACGCCGCGGCGTATCAGCTCATTGGCCACAAAAAAGTGCTGCAGCGGCGTGGTCGGCGTCGCGGTCTCATCGATCGACATCTCAAAATCCGCGTCGGCCTTCCCGCGCGCGAAATATGTGTCGTATATCCCGGCGGCAAAGTCGATCGCGCCGCCGTAAAGGAGCGCGGCGCGCCGCAGCGCTTCGGGCGTGAACGCGAGCCGGATGCCTTCGCCTATGTCGAATGTCTTCCCCAGATACCGCTCCTCTAGCTGCCTGTCGGGCGTGTGCCGCTCGCGCACCTCGTCGTCGGACAGCGCGTCCACGCCGGCCTTGATGTGTTCCGAGCAGTCCAGCGTGATCATCGTAAATCCAAGGCGCAGCGCGTATTCGACGTCGGCGGCCTTCTTGAGATGGTCGCCGTCGGCGCCGTATCCCTTCTCATAGCCCTCCCGGTAGACCATGAAGGTCACGCAGTCCAGCACGTCCTCGTAGGTGCGGCCGGTCAGGTCGAGCTCGCGGATCGACTGCTGGGCCAGCACCGGATACGCGTCATACCGCTCGAAAACCCGGATATGGCCGAAGGCGGCGATGCCCAGCCTGTCGCCGACCCCGAACGAGCGCTCTCTGCGCAGCACCCGGGTCGGCGCCGTGAACGGAAATGCCCGCCGCAGCGCGTGCGCGTTCTCGTGGTTGAGCGGCGCGACGAGATAGGGCCCTGACGGGCCTTCGAAGATCTCGCCCCGCAGTCCTGCCCCGTCCCCTGTCGCTACCAGCACGTCGCGGGCCGCTTCCCGGGCCATGAACACCCTCGCATTGCCCATCGTGCGGATCGATTGGGGGTACACGCCGTACGCTTCGGGTGCGGCGTCCCCGCCCGC
This sequence comes from Christensenellales bacterium, assembly GCA_050942555.1. Classification (GTDB taxonomy): domain Bacteria; phylum Bacillota; class Clostridia; order Christensenellales; family UMGS416; genus JAAYXU01. The sequence goes on along the minus strand of JBMNNN010000006.1, from coordinate 10,930 downwards.
GCCCAAATAATCACGGTAGTCCATTTATCTGCTCTCCTTTTCGGTATGATCCCAGTCCCAGTCCCTGAAGCGGTCGACAAGCCGCCCGACCGTCAGCTTCCCGGCCGTAGCCTCGACCGACAGGAGCAGGCACAGCAGCATGACGCTGTAGCGCGGGTCGTCGAGCCCCGCCTCGGCGAGCATCCGGTCGGCGGACGCCAGCAGCGCCTCGATCCGGTCCGCGCTCTTTTCGCGGTAATCGTCCAGCATCCGAGTAAATACCGTATAGAGCGCCGCCTGCTCCTCGGACGTGTGCCCGTCGGGCTGCATATCGAATATCTGCCGGATGTCCTGTATGGCCAGCACCGGCTTTAGAAGAAATATGTAGACAAGCGCGATGATGTGGTCGCGGTTATATTTCTTTCGGGCGGGCGGGTCCAGTATACCGTTCTTTGTGTAATTGTTGATCATGGTCTTTGTGAGTATTTTTTCGTCGCTGTGGCGGCGCACGTCACCCATTTCCTCCTCAAAGAAGGTGGTCAACTGCTCCATGTACAGCTCGATGCGGGGAATATCCTTGGGATCGATCAGCGAGAGCGCGCTCAGCTTTGCGGCGGTTTCGCGTATCGCTTCGCGGTAATCCATCATATCCCTCCCTGGAGCAATTATAGTACATCCGGTTTACGATTTCAAGCGATACGGACACAAAACGTTCATAATGTTGTTATTGATTCGGCATTCCATCAGTGTTATACTTACATTATACGGTTTCAGTAACCGTATTTAATAGATAAAAGAAACCCAGCTGAGGTGCTTATGGACAATAAAAACTGTAAAATCGCGATCGTCACCGACTCGGCCTGCGATCTCTCCGATGAGATGCTGGCCCGGTATCATATATTCATGGTGCCGCTTCGTATCGTATACGGCACCCGGGAGTACCGGGACCGCATGGAGATCACGCCCGAGAAGGTCTACGCGCTGCTGGACAGCGAGGTGCCCAAGTCCAGCCTGCCGCTTCCCCAGGACGTGACCGACATACTGGACAAAATCGTCGCCGAAGGCTATACCGATATCATATACCTGTCGATATCGGCGGGTCTTTCGGGCAGCTTCAATCTCATCCGCCTGCTGGCGATGGAGTACACAGGCCTGCGCATCGAGGTCATCGACTCGAAGACGCTGTCGATGGGGCTGGGGTTTCTGGCGGTGGAAGCGGCGCGCGAGGCCGCCCGCAGCGGCAGCGTGGCCGAGGCTTTAAAAAGGATCGGCGCGATCCGCTCGAGCATGACCGCCATGTTCGTCATCAAGACCCTCGAGTACCTGCGCAGGGGCGGGCGAATCGGACGGGTGGAGGGCACCGTGGGCACGCTGCTGGGGATCCGGCCCGTCATCGGCGTGTCGGACGAAGGCGTATACCATACGGTCGCCAAGGCGCGGAGCGAGAAGAAATCGATCGATGCGATGATCGAGCGACTCAAGGCCCGCTATAGCGCGCGGCCCGTCAATCTTGCGATCGTCCACGGCCAGGCGGAGGACGAGGCGGAGGGACTTCTCAGCACGCTCAAGAAGGTGCTCACAATCCGCGAGTCCACAATATCGCAGGTCAGCCCCGTTCTGGGCGCGCATACGGGCCCGGGCCTCCTTGGCGTCGTCGCCTACGAGGCCGACGAGTGAGCGCGCAGCGCGAAACGGCAGTCCGCATAAAAAACCGCCGGTCTTTGCAGGCCGGCGGTTTTTATATGCGGCTCCTATCCCTCGGTCGGTGCCGGGGTCGCGGCAGACGTGGGCGCAGGCGTCGGGGTCACGGCGGGCGTGGGCGTGGGCTCGGGCTCGAGGGCCAGCACCACCACCTGAAATGTCTTTGTGGTCTTGCGTCCGCCAAGGGAAAGCGTCGCGGTCAGCTTGACGGTCTGATTGCCCGTGATGGCATCGGGCCGCGTCACCGCGCCGCCTGCCGTCACGACCGCAGGATGCGACGAGGCCCATGTCACGACAGAGCCGTTTACGCCGCTTCCGGGCAGCAGCAGCGACTGGGTTACCGCTCCGGCGCTGTCGCCGGGCGCGAACACGATGCGCAGCGTGTCCTTATCCTCCTCGAGGCGCTGCTCGTCGGTGAACGCGATCTTTTTATTGACGACGATCTTGAACTCCCGCTTCTCTACAGCGTCTTCCTTTGTGACCGTCGCTGTCAGCGTCACGGTGCGGTTCGACGTCGTACGGTTTACCTTCCCCGATGCGTCCAGCACCGACGGCAGCGAGGATTCCCACGTGATCGTCGTGCCGTTGGCGCCCGATGTGGGCAGCACCAGGTCATGTATGATGCCGCTTTCGCTGTCCCCTGCCCCGTACCCGATTTCGATCGCCGCGGCGTCGGCCTCGACCGACTGCTGGGGCGTTATTTCCTTCTGCAGGACTGTCAGCGTGCAGCGCCACTCCTGGCTGATGTTCCCGCGCGATATGATCGCGGTCAGCGTGACCTGCCGGTCTCCGAGCGGATAGTCGGCGCGCGTGACGGTGCCCGTCGCCGTGATGTGCTCCTCGTTGTCCGACTTCCACTCGATACGGGAGCCGTACTCGCCCCGGGTCGGCAGCGTCAGGTCGCCCGTCACATGATCCGCGTCGTCGCCCTGTGAAAACCCGATCGCAAGCGCGGCGGTGTCCCGCGATACGGCGCGTATATCGTCGCCCGACACCTTGATGGGATCGCCGGTAAACGTCCACCCTGCCAGTCTCACGGTGCGTGGCGTCAGTATATCGGTCGTGTCGGGAAGCACCTCGCACAGCACCGGTCCGTTGTGCAGCGTCAGCATCGTGACATCGCCCTCGCCCAGTATGTCGGACGGCGTCCACAGCACGATGTTCCGGACGAAGGATCCTGCTGGAAGCGTCAGTTCCGAGCCTTCTGCGGTGATTTCGATACCGTCCGCGCTGCCCCGAAGCGCTGCGCGCGCCTTCGCGCCCGAAATCGAGATGTTCACGAAGCCTTCGCCGGTGCACTGGTTTTCCTCGAGCGCCGCGCCGGTCAGCACGCACACCGCGTCAATCTGCGTCTCCCCCATCGCGACCAGGCGCAGCGGCTCATAATCCGGCGCATTGAGTATCGCTTCGGGACAGCTCACGTTGCTCAGCAGTACGCCGCCCTGCGCGCCCATCAGCAGCAGGCGGCCTCCGATGCGGACGTTGTCGAGCGTCACAGCGCCCGCTCCCGCGCCCGGGGCGATCACCACGTCCCCGGTCACCTCGGCGTCGCACAGCGCGATATCGGCGGCCGATAACGTCACGTTTCCCCGTATGACGCCGCCCGCGCCGCTCGTATAGGTTCCGGGCTCATGAAAAGCGGTGCCTACCGCGTTCTGCAGCATGACCAGCAGCTCCCGTGCGGTCAGCGGGTCCTCCGGCCGGAAAAGGCCCGCGTCCAGCCTGAGGAGGCCCCGCTCCACTGCGGCAAGCGCGGCGGGCAGCGCGTCCTCTCCGATCGCGTCGGCATCGAGCGGCGCTTCGCCGCCTCCGGGAGGAAGCATGAGCAGCGCCGCCATCGCCTGGGCGGCCTGTCTGCGGGATATGAATTCGCCGGGCTCGGCCGTCCCGTCGGGGGGCGACAGATCGTACGCGATCCGGCCCATATCGGAAACGCCGTACGCGCGGCCGATGATCTGCGAAAACGCCACGCGGGTCACCGGTTCGTCCAAGTCTCCAAGCTCCGACTCCAGTACGCCTATGCTTGCATACCGGCCCGAATGGGTGCGGTATCTGATGAGCTCGCGCAGCGGCATGCCGGGGCACAGCAAGACAGCCACGGTGGCCGCGGCGACGAGGAGCGCCGTTCCCGCGACGATCCAGCGGACCGGCAGCGTAGACAAGCGAATTTTTATACCTTTCATATTTGCATCCATCCCATCGGCTTCATTCGTCCTATACTATGACTGTTTCGGACAGCGAAATGCACCCGCAAATCATACATGCGTGCGCTCATAGGGCATATTAATTTTCTCATATAGATTTAGAGTATCTTTTACGGAAACAATAAAAAACTATTGTATTTTCGTGGATTTTGGAACCTTTGCGCCGCCGAAGTAGTCAATGAGTCGGGAAGCATGTATAATTGAATAAGCAGGCTTACGGATCGGCGGATCCGGCCTGATCCCAGCATGGCAGGAAGTGAAGTCGATATGAAATTCCGGAAACGGAGACAGGATGGTTCGCCACGCGCGGAGGATTCTCCCCGGGCCAGCGGGCGCCTGCGCACAATCGTGCGGATCGGGAGCCTCCGCGTCAGCGTGCTCGCGCTCGTCATTTGGGCACTCGCGATCGCGACCGCGGGCGCGGCGGGATTCGGTGCATTCAGGGCGTATCAGGTGTTCACGACGCCCCGCGCGCTTTTCGGCAGGCCCCTTCCGACGATCGCTCCGGTCGAAACGCCGTCCCCGACCGTCCGGCCCGGCGAAACCGGCGAAGAGCAGCCCACGCCCGCCCCCTCGGTCGACCCGTACGAATACGCGATGAGCATCGCCGACCGCGAGCTGATGAAAGACATCGTCAACGTGCTGGTGATCGGCGTCGACTACGCCGACGAGCGTGCGACGTGGAACAAGAATTTCTATTCCGACGTGATGCTGGTGCTGGCCATCAATTTTGAGAAAAACACGGTCGACATGATATCGGTCCCCCGCGACACATACGCGAAGATCGCGAACGTCGAGGGCATCTACAAGCTCAATTCTTCGGTGCACCATGGTGGAGGCGTCCCCGACGGCTTCATGAACGTCTGCCGCAGCGTCTCGGGCGTGCTGGGCGGCATACCGATAGACTACTATGTCGGCGTCACGATGCCCGTCGTCAAGGAACTCGTAAACGAGATTGGCGGCGTGGAGTACGACGTGGACGTAAAGATCAGGCTCCAGGGACGCACGATCGAGCCGGGGCTGCAGCATATGGACGGGCAGAAGGTGCTCGACTATCTGCGCGCCCGCAAGGGGATCGACCACGATCTGGGGCGGGTCAACCGGCAAAAGAAAATGCTGGTCGCGCTGTTTAAGAAAATGAAGCAGGAAAAAACGATACTCGACGCGCCCGCGCTGGTGCTCAAATACAAGGATCGGCTCCATACAAACCTTTCGACCGCGCAGGTCGCGGCGCTGGCGGTGTTTGCCTACAACCTCGATAGCGACAATATCCGTATGCATACGATGCCGGGCAAGTTCATGGATATATTCAACTGGCTCTTCATCATCACCGACCAGCCCAAACGCGTGCAGCTGATAAAGGAGATATACGGCATCGACGTCCCCGAGCAGGTCGAGTATGCGCTCGACTACTGCGTCTGGATGTGGGCCGACCACGAGGGTCGCGGATTCCTGAAGCTGGCCGGGGAGACGCTGGCCAGGGACGACGCGGCCGCGACGCGCAAAATCTCCTGGGAGAACCGCATCGCGATCCAGCAGGCGATGGATGCGCTGTCGGCCGAGCTTGAAAAGCAAAAGAACGCCTGGGACAGTCTTATCAATATCAAGACGATCTCCAGTCGGCTCAGTAAAGCAAAATCGCTGGGCGTATCCAGCGACGCTCTCCGGGCGGCCGTCGATCATCTCGAAGACGTGGCGGCCCCGATATTCTCGAAGGCGGGCTACTCGGTCCGCTGGTATGTGCCCGAGAATCCCGGCGATGCCCGTATGACGGGCTGACCGCAAAAGACGATGCAAAAAATGGGCGGCCCGCCGGGCCGCCCATTCTCTTTGGTTCGCATGCCTATTCGACCGTCACGCTCTTTGCCAGATTGCGGGGTTTGTCTACGTCGATGCCCCGCTCCACCGAGCAGTAGTACGCGAAGAGCTGCGCGGGTATGACCGACAGCATCGGCATGAGCAGCGGATCGGCCTCGGGCAGCTCCACCCATAGGTCGGACAGCTCGATGAGTTCCCGGGCGTCGGCGCGCGCGATGATCAGCACCCGCGCACCCCGCGCCCTGACCTCCCTTATGTTGGACGCGATCTTATCATAGAGCGCGGGCTGCGTGCACAGCGCGACGACCAGCGTGCCCGGCTCGATGAGCGCGATGGGCCCGTGCTTGAGCTCCCCGGCGGGGAACGCCTCGGAATGGATGTAGGAAATCTCCTTGAGCTTGAGGGAGCCCTCCAGCGCGACCGCGTAGTCGAGATTCCTCCCCAGATAATACGCGTGCCCGATGCTCGCATTCAGATACGCAAAATGCGCGAGCTTCGGCTCGTGCCTAAGTACCTGCCCGGCCAGCGTCTCCATCCGCTTCAGCTCGCCAAGCAGCGCGTCGCACCGTTCGCCCGAAAGCGTCCCGCGCGCCCTTCCCATCGCGATGAGCAGCAGGCTGAGCGCCATCAGCTGGGTAGTGTATGCTTTCGTGGAGGCTACCGCGATCTCGGGCCCGGCCCATGTGTAGAATACCGCGTCGGCCTCGCGGCTGATCGTCGAGCCGACGACATTTGTGATGGCGAGTGTGCGCGCGCCCCGGCTTCGTCCCAGCCTAAGCGCCGCCAGCGTGTCGGCGGTCTCCCCCGACTGGCTGATTAGTATAAAAAGGTCGCCGGGGCTGACGATCGGGTCCCGGTACCGGAATTCCGACGCGACATCGGCCTCGGCCGGTATGCCCAGCGTCCGCTCGAACGCGTATTTGGCCGCAAGCCCCGCGTGGTAGGCGGTGCCGCAGCCCACGATGATGACCCGACCGACCGCGCGCAGCGCGTCGTCATCGAGCCCGATTTCGGTAAGGTCGACGCGCCCGTTGTCCCCGATGCGCGGCTGGAACGTTTCCCGCAGCGCGATGGGCTCCTCGTGGATCTCCTTGAGCATGAAGTGCGCGTAGCCGCCTTTTTCGGCGGAGGCCATGTCCCAGTCGACATGAAACAGCGACCGCGCGACCGCCATGCCGTACTCGTCGAATATCTGCACGCCCTCCCGGGTCACCCGCGCCAGCTCCCGGTCTTCTAGGAAATACACGTCGCGCGTGTGCGCGAGCAGCGCCGGAATGTCCGAGGCGATGAACTGCTCGCCGTCCCCCTGTCCCACGACCAGCGGGCTGTCCCTGCGGGCTGCGATGATCTCGCCCGGCTGGCGCGCGCTCATGATCGCCAGCGCGTAGGAGCCCTCTACGCGGGTCAGCGCCTTCTCGACGGCCTTTATGAGGTCGTCCTTATAGTGGTAATGGATGAGGTGAGCGAGCATCTCGGTGTCGGTCTGCGATGTGAACGCGACGCCCTGGGCGGTGAGCCAGGCCCGCAGCCGCGCGTGGTTTTCTATGATGCCGTTGTGGACGACGGCGATGTCTGCGGCCATGTTTGTATGTGGGTGCGCGTTTTCATCCGAGGGCTCGCCATGCGTCGCCCAGCGGGTATGTCCGATACCGGTAGAGCCGGCGGCGGGATACTGTACGACGTACTTCTCCAGCTCGCAGATACGGCCCTTCTTTTTGCGCACCGCGATGGTGCCGCCGTCCATGACGGCGATGCCCGCGCTGTCGTATCCGCGGTATTCCAGTTTTTTCAGTCCTTCAAGCAGTATGGGGACGCAGTCCCTGTCCCCGATATATCCGATGATGCCGCACATCGAGCATTCTCCCTTTCGAGTTCATTGTTAACGGTCCTGCCGTTTTTATGAGAAAACCGCCCGGGAAACGCAAAAAAACGCGCAACCAAGAGCGCGCTGCCTTATGCATGGCGTTTTCCCGTTACCGTGTGTCCGTTCCCCTTTGTCCCGGCCGTCGCCGTCCGGATTTGTGGAAACTGCTGTCGGATGACACATCCTCCGCGGGGCCACCCGCCGAAACCTTCGATAGACCCCGTCCTCGTCAACTCCCTGCCGGGAGTTCTGGCGCTTCCATTCAGTTTTCAGGCAGCGTCCCGCATCACCTCCCGCCTGCCGCGCCGCTCATCCCAGCCGCGCGGCGATCAGTTCGGCGAGCGCCCGCGCGTCGGCATCGATCGCGTCTTTGTCGTCGCCCTCGATCATGACCCGCACGAGGGGCTCGGTACCCGACTCGCGCACCAGCAGACGTCCCGCATCGGCCCATTTTCGCTCGATTCCTTCGATCGCCTCGCTGATTGCCGGATCGTCGCGCCACGAACACTTGCGGCTTTCGGCGACGGGCACATTGATGAGCACCTGCGGGAGCACCTTCATGATCGAGGCCAGCTCCGAGAGGGGCTGCCCCAATTCCTTCATCGCGGTCAGCAGGTTAAGTCCCGTCACCATGCCGTCGCCGGTCGTGTTGTCCTCGAGGAATATGATGTGGCCCGACTGCTCGCCGCCCAGCGCGTACCCGTTTTCGCGCATGCATTCGAGCACATACCGGTCGCCCACCGCGGTCTTCATGAGCCGGATGCCCCGCTCGCGCGCGGCCAGCGTCAGCCCGTAGTTGCTCATAACCGTCACCACCAGCGTATCATGGCGAAGCCGTCCGGCGCGCTTCATGCGGTCAGCGCACAGCAGCATCATCTGGTCGCCGTCGACGACGCGCCCGCGCTCATCGACCGCGAGGCACCTGTCGGCGTCGCCGTCGAATGCCAGCCCCACCTGCGCGCCGGTCTCCCGGACGGCCCTGGACAGCGCCTCCATATGCGTGGAGCCGCAGCGGTCGTTGATGTTGACGCCGTCGGGCTGATCGAATATCGTCAGCACGTCGGCACCCAGTCCTGAAAAAATGCGCGGCGCGATCCGGTAGGCCGCGCCGTTTGCGCAGTCCAGCACCACCCGCATGCCTGTCAGGTCGGCGCTGCACAGCGACTGCACGAACCCGATATAGTCCTCCCCGGCCTCCCCGGCTTCCTCGACGCGGCCCACGCCCTCCCCGGTGGGACAGGGAATGCCGCGGCACTCATTTGTGACGATTTCCTCGATGCGGTCCTCGACGCTGTCGGGCAGCTTGAACCCGTTGCGGTCGAAAAACTTGATGCCGTTAAACTGCATCGGATTGTGGCTGGCCGATATGACGACGCCCGCGTCGGCACCGTATCTGCGGGTCAGCCATGCCACCGCGGGCGTTGGCATGACGCCGACGGGCACCGCGCATGCGCCCACCGAGCATATCCCGGCAATGAGCGCGCACTCGAGCATCTGGCCCGACAGGCGCGTGTCGCGTCCTACCAGTATGCGGGGACGATTTGCGCCGTCTGTCAGTACCGCCGCGCCCGCCCTCCCCAGGTCATACGCGAGCTGGCACGATAGCTCCGCGCCCGCCACGCCGCGCACCCCGTCTGTTCCAAAGAGTCTTGGCATACGATATTTCCCCCGTTCTCCGTCTCATTCTGCCGCGCCGGACGGTCATACGCCGTGCGCGCTGCGCTCTTCGAGATACTCGATCGCCGAGTTCGCGGCGAGCGCGCCGTCGGCTGCCGCTGTCACGACCTGCCGCAGCGGCGTGTTGCGCACGTCCCCGGCCGCGAATACGCCCGCTATGCCGGTGCGCATCCGCCTGTCGGTCTCGATATAGCCCAGCGCGTCCAGCACGAGCTGGCCGCGTACCAGCTCGGTCTGCGGCTCGAGGCCTATCGCCAGGAATACGCCGTCGACCGGCAGCTTCTCCTGCTGTCCCGTTTTCAGGTTGCGCAGGATGAGCGATTCCAGCCTCTCCCCGCCGCGGAGCTCCTCGACGACCGTATCCCACCGGATCTTTATCCGCGGATCGCGCTTGACGCGCTCGGCCATGACGCCCCTGGCCCGGAGCGTATCCCGCCTGTGAATGAGGTGAACGGCCTTTGCGATGCGGGCCAGATACAGCGCGTCCTCGCAGGCGGTGTCCCCGCCGCCCACGACCGCCACGGTCCTGTCCCGGAAGAAAGCGCCGTCGCATGTCGCGCAGTACGACAGCCCCGCGCCCCGGAATGCGTCCTCCCTTTCGAGCCCCAGCGGCCTGCGGCGCGCGCCCATCGCGCATATGACGGCGTTTGCCGTATGCTCCGCGCCCGACGCGGTCTGCACCCGCTTCACATCGCCCTTCAGCGTCAGGGCCGACACTTCGTCGTACTCGATCGCGAGCCCCGCCTCTGTCGCCTGATCGTGCACGAGAGAGCCGAACTGCGGGCCGTCCACGCCCCCGGGAAACCCCGGGTAATTTTCCAGGCGCGTCGTGGTCGTGATTTGCCCGCCCGCGAACATCCTCTCAATAAGCAGCGCGCGAAATCCGGCCCTGCATGTGTATATCCCCGCGGTCAGTCCCGCGGGACCGCCTCCCACAATGATACAATCGTAATGCGCCATTTCGGGCCTCCTTTTGGTCGCACCTATTATAGCCAACCTCGGCGGAAAATGAAAGCGGAAATTGATCGCGCCGCAGCGCGGCATCTTTACGATATGCGATATAGGAGTGTCCGCTTTTGGCCTCCTTACGTTTGCTTTGCCTTAATTCTTTGCTGCTTACATTGTATTAACCGGGGGGCCTCTTTCATTACCCGTATGATGGTTATCGCGGTTCTTGTGTTGTTTCGTTGCTTTTTGCCCTGCCCGGCGCTCTTTTCGATGCACATGCCCATTCCCTGCCGACAGGTCGCCGCGCGCCCTGTGCGAAAACTCCGGCAAACTGTTGAGGTACAATACATAGGTAACACCAAGAGATGAAAAGCAGAGAACGAACGTGGTACAATGGATCTGAAAAAAACAAAGGCCACGAAAGGAGTTCTCTGCATGGACAGAATAACACAGGAAGCGCACCACCGTCAACGAATGATGAAGTATTTACAAAAGCATGGGGTTACAGAAACAGCCATGCGATACAAAACCAGCCGGAAGACGGTAATCAAGTGGCGCAAAAGATGGGATGGAACGGTGGACAGCCTGAAAGACCGAAGCCGGAGGCCGCATCGAAGCCCGCGGAAGCATAGCGATGAAGAAATAAGGGCTATCCGGAAAGTGTTGAAAAAGCATCATTGGAACGATCTGCTGCTGACGTATCAGGTGCTTTTGGAACGATACGGATATATGCGAAGTT
>JBMNNN010000134.1:0-5886 GCA_050942555.1 Christensenellales bacterium | reverse complement strand
TTATCAAGATCCATGAACATCGCCATCATCAGTCTGCCTTCGGCCCGCTCGAACTGCTTCTCCATCCGCATGCGCATCCCGTCGCGGTTAAGAAGATCCGTCAGCGAATCGTGGTAGACCTTGTGCTGGTAGTGGCGCTCCAGTTTTTCCAGCAGGCGCTGCTGATCCTGCTCAAGCCGGATCTCTTTTTCTACGAACACAGCGCAGCGGGTCTGCGGCTTCCCGCCAAGCTCGAAGCTCGAGACCTCGATGGCGCTCCAGCCCTCCTGCTCGTCGTCCCGGATGATGAGAAAGTCCTCCGCGCCCATCTGCGCGTCGGACATGCCCATCGGAAGCACTTCGCCCAGCGACATACCCACAAGCTCGCCCGGAGTCTTTCCCGCGAGCCGGGAGAAAGCCTCGTTCGCGGCGTCGATGCGCGCGGCGGCCCAATCCCATCCGGGGCCATCGTCGGCCCTGAGCACCGCCATGGGCAGCGGATTGCGCCCGAAGGCCTCCACCGCGTCCTTTTCGGCCGGGGCAGCGGGAGCACGGCGTGCACGCCTGTGCAGTCTGTCGGCAAAAAAGCACGCGGCCGCTCCCGCCAGCGCCGCGAGCGCCGCGATCCAAAACCAGCGGCCATCAGGCGCCGCGCCGCTGTCCGCGCGCGCGCAGCCCGTCAGCGGCAGCGCCGACATGGTCGTAGCGAGACGAAAAAATGTTATCGCACGCCTCCCCATCTTCATTCCTCCCTTAGTCGTATCCCTGGCCCTTCCTCCCATGCCGGAGCTCTATATCTTCGCATTGGCTGCCCTCACCGGTTGCGGTCCCTGTCATTGAGTTCGTCGCACTCCGCCACAGGCTCGCAGCCCGACCCGTACGCCTCCAGCGCGTCGGCTGTTTCGCGCAGCTTCTGGACTACTTCATTTTTAAGCTCTTTCACATTCTTCAGCAGCGTCATCGCATGCATATTTAAGATAGTGACGTTGTCGCTCTCCTGTTCGGCGGATATGAGGATTCCCGCAAACCAGTCGCCGGTATATTCCGCCCGCTCCTGTTCGTCGTCCACGATTAACTTTACCAATGCGTACGCTCCCTTCTGCGCGGCCCGCGCCTACTCTCCATCGGTGTAGTCTCCCGTGTATGTCTGCCAGCTCATGTATCCGCCCGCGAGATTGCGCACGCGGGTAAAACCGCTCTGCATGAGGATACGGGCCGCGGTGTGCGCCCGGACCCCCACCGCGCAGTAGACGATGGTCTCCCGCTCCCTGTCGAGCTCGCCCAGCCGCTCGCGCAGCGCGTCCACCGGTATGTGCACGCTGCCGGGTATGGCCCCCGCCCTCACCTCTGAGCCGGTGCGCACGTCCAGCACCGTTACCTCCGACCGGTCGAGGCCCATGAGCTCCTCGCAGGTAATGAACGCAGCCGTGCCCTCCAGCTCGTTCGCGGCTATATACCCGGCCAGATTGACCGGATCCTTCGCCGAGGAGTAGGGCGGCGCATACGCAAGCTCCAGCTCCTCCAAGTCAAAGACCGTACCGCCCATGCGGATCACGGTTGCCAGCACGTCGACCCGCTTATCTACGCCCCTGCGGCCCACGCCCTGAGCTCCCAGCAGACGGCCCTTTCGGTCGTATATGATCTTAAGCGCCAGATGGCTACCCCCTGGATAGTATCCGGCGTGCGAACGCGGGTGCAGTATCGCCACGCCATAGTCCCTCCAGATAAGCCGTCCCATCGACCGCAGGTTTTTCTCATTGAGGCCCGTCGCGGCGGCCGTCATGTCAAATACCTTTGCGACCGACGATCCTTGGGTGCCTTTGTATGTCCTGCGCAGGCCGCACAGTATATCAGCGGCCATGCGTCCCATCCTGTTGGCCGGGCCCGCCAGCGGGATCAACGTTTTCTCTTCGCTTACGAAGTGCACTACCTGCACCGCGTCGCCAATCGCGTATATATCGGGATCCTCGGTGCGCAGCGTTTCATCCACGACGATGCCGCCGCGCGCGCCCAGCGCCAGCCCGCATTCCTTTGCGAGCGCGTTGTTGGGAGAAACGCCGATCGAGAGAATAACCATATTCGTATCGAGCTCCCGCCCGCTCCTGAGCGTGATTCGCACGTCCCCGCCGGCGTCCCCGAAGGACTGCACGCCGTCGCCCAGCACGAGGCGCACTCCTTTTTCCGCAAGATGCCTGTGCACGAACTGGGCCATGTCGAAGTCCAGCGGGGGCATTACCTGGTTGGTCAGCTCCACGAGCGTTACCGCCACGCCCCGCGTCGCCAGATTCTCGGCCATTTCGACGCCGATAAATCCGCCGCCCACGATGACGGCGCGCGTCGCGCCGTCGGCCTCGAGCCTTTTTCCGATGCGGTCCATGTCGGGGAGCGTCCACAGCGTCAGGATAGCCGGGTGGTCTATGCCGGGAATCGGTGGCCGCAGCGGAGAGGAGCCCGGGGACAGCACCAGCTTATCATACTTCTCTTTGTATACAGCTCCCGAAACCGCGTCGCGTACCTCCACCTGCTTGCTGTCCCGATCGATCGCGATTACCTCGCTGCGAATCCGGACATCCACATGAAATCGCCTGCTGAAGGACTCCGGCGTCTGCAGCAGCAAGTCGTCACGGCTTGGGATGACGCCACCGATACTATATGGCAGTCCGCAGTTGGCAAAGGATATGTATTCGCCCCGCTCGAAAAGTATGATCCGCGCCTGCTCATCCAGCCGTCGCAGACGCGCCGCGCAGCTAGCCCCGCCCGCCACGCCTCCCACGATGATCACCGTTCGCCGCATGACCCGTCACTCCTTCTCGTACATGAGCCGGATCACGCTCTCGACGATGCTTCTGATACTCCCATCGGCGATCCGGTAGTTGACCAGCTTGCCGGTGCGCTCGGCTGTAACCAGACCGGCCCGCCTCAATATGCCCAGCTGCTGGGATACGGTGGATTGGGGCGCGCGCATCCGATCCCGAAAGGCTGTCACGCTGATCCCTTCGTGCTCATAGAGCGCCATCAGTATGCAGAGCCGGAGCGGATGGGCCATGGCCTTGAGCACCTCGGCGGGCGCCCTGTACCGCTCCAGTCTCCGGACCTGTTCGCCCATTTACCACACTCCTTAAATCGTAATATTACGATGCCTGAATTGGTTTGGCAATTGTTTTTCTTTATCTATATGCCATCCAGCCAGCCGTCCCGCGCTCCCAGCAGGAAATCCCGCACATCCCGGGTGAACTCCCCGGCGGCAATATCGCTGTGCACCTCGTGACGGCAGCCGGGATAGACCCTGCCGTACGCGTTTTTTCCGTGCTTCCTCCAGCTCGATACTAGGAATCCGACCGCGGCCCTGCCGCCCAGCGGGTCGTCGGCGCCGGCGGCAAAGAGCACCGGCAGGCCATCGGGCACGCCACGTATGCGCCCGCTTCGCAGCGAGTCGCGCAGCATGACGCCGATATCGCGGTACAGCGCGGCCGGGCAGACAAATCCGCACATCGAATCAGCGGCGTACCGGTCTACCTCTTCGGGCAGAGAGCTGATCCAGTCGTATGCGGTGCGCCCCTCGAAGGGCTTATTGTACTGCCCGCACGTCATGCTGTGGAGCAGACGGTTGGGCCGCTCCATTCTCCCCAGTCCCGCCACCGACGCCAGAAGGGGCGCGAGCGTGCGCCGCACGGGTTTGTCGACGAACACGCCCGACAGCACCGCGGCCGCGAAACGCTCCCCGTGCCGCATCAGCAGCACCCGGCCAAACAGCGAGCCCATCGAGTGCCCGAAAAGGAACACCGGCGCTCGGGGATGCGCCGACCGCATCCGGTCGGTCAGCAGCAGCAGATCATGGAGCGCCCGCTCCCATCCGTTTCGCGGGCCCAGGCTTCCGCGGACGCCCCCGGCGATAGCCCGCCCGTGACCGCGCAGGTCCGGCGCATATACCGCAAGCCCCTCCCGCGCCAGCGCGCTGGCGAACCGCTCATACCGGCCCGCGTGTTCGGCCATGCCGTGTATGAGAAGCAGCGCGCCCCGGATATCTCCTTCTTGCGTCCACAGACGAACCGGCACGGTTTTCCCGTCCGCGGAGCGGAAGGAAGCGTCCCTTTCTGTCATACCGCTCATCCTTTCTGATCGGATTATCTCTCCGGCTCCTCCCCGGCGCTTTCCCGGGCATGACAGCACGCGCAGCTGGAGCAGTCATGACCGCAGCTGGGGCGCAGCACCAGAGCAGCATACGGATCCTCTCCGGGCGGTACGCTCAGGAAACCAGCCGCCAGCAGCAGCTTGCGCGCCGCGCCGCTCTCGGGACTGTATATCTCCTTTGCCCCAAGCTCGGCGGCCCTGTACACCATAATCTGCACTGCCAGCACCAGGAGCTCCGGGTCGGCCCCGGGCGCCAGCGCGAGCCCGTCGATATAGAACCGCCCCCGGTCATCGTACAGCCGCCCGGCAGCCAGATCGGCGTCGTCCTCATACACCAGCACGTGCAGCGCGCTCCCGTCCCGCCCGTCGTCCGGGGTCTGCCGGAGGCGGCGCACCGCCGATAGATCGTCCTCTCCCGTCAGCCATTTACTGCGTATCATACGGCCCTCCATACGGCATACGCGTCTATCATACGCTATTTTGGCAGACATGGAAAGGCCTTTGCGCGTGGAAGATGAAAAAACCGCCGGGCCTGCGGCGATTTCGTCCCATGCGCGGCGGTACGATTTCGGTTGTGGGGGCGGCGAGGATATAATTTTACCTGTGGATGGAAACGGTTTGCTGCGTAAAGCTCCGCATCATACAGGATGTGGAGCTTTTATATTACAGGTATCCTTATTTTAATATATTGTTATATTACTACAATCATATCATCATTGGTTTTGCAGAACCTCAAGCATGGCGACGACATTTTCCGGTGGGACATCACCCGGGATGTCATGCGTGGGAGCTGCGATGTACCCGCCTCCCTTACCCATGATTGACAAGGTCTCCCTGGTAACTCTCTTAACTTCCCCGGGAGATGCAAAAGGCAGAAGCCTCTGGGTGCTGATTCCTCCCCAGAAGGACAAATCCTTCCCAAACTCGGACTTCACCTTGCGGATATCGTAAATCTCAGGCTGGAAGGTCTGATATATGTCCAGGCCTATTTCAATCAAATCGGGGAATATCTCGTATATGTCTCCGCAGGAATGCTGGGATACAATAAGGCCTTTGCTTTTTACTTTGGCATACATCGCTGCCATTCTGGGCTTAATATATCTTCTCCAATGCTTTGGTCCCATAATCAAGCCTATCTGTTGTCCCCAGTCATCTCCAAAGTGAAAGCCGTCCAGGTCGTACTCCAGACCTATCTCAATAACTCGGAGATTGTACTCCAGGATAGCGTCCAGCAGATCGTCCGTAAATTCAGGCTCCAGCAGCATATACACCAACAGGTTTTCCATTCCGCACAGAGTCCAGGCCCTTTCAAACATGGAAAATCCAATGGAGCCAAACCGGAATGTATCCCTGCTGCGTGACATCAATGCCTCATATCCCCCGCGAATTCGTTTTTCATCCAGTTGCGGCATTTTGATTTTTCTCTTATCCGGTTCTGTAATAACAAAACCATCAATTACTCCGATGTCCTTGTCTACTCCGTTCCGGTTCCATACAACGCCGAAGTCATCCTTCCAGTAACCTGAACCCGGTGTTATTTCCTCAAGAAAGCCGTCATAATATACGCTGTCGATATGGTTCCCGATTTTCTCTACAAATCTGTCATCATTCAGATAGCGGCTGACCTTTTCATATTCCTGATATGTAAAGCCGACTTCATAGGGTACAAAATCTGTCTGCTTGTGATTAACTGCATCAATAACCCGTTCTCGTTTTGTCATTTTTACATGCAGGGAGCCGGATCCGCAGGCGGGATCTGTTGCCGTGTCTTAATTG
>JBMNNN010000133.1:0-5921 GCA_050942555.1 Christensenellales bacterium | reverse complement strand
CCGACTGGAGTATTTTTGAAAAATCTTACGTTCGCTCTGGGAGGCTTGACGGAACAAGGATGCTACTCAAGGCTTTGGGTTCCGTTCGTGATACTGTTGCTTCTGCCTGATCTTTTACCCAGAACAATTTGACACGATCGATTTACACTTTTTACTTGACAATTCCGCCGGAATACCCGAAAATGAGCAATACTGGGGTATTATCGCAAAGCCGGAGCGCAGCCCAGCGCTTTCGTGAAGGAGACGGCCAGACAATGAAGCTGAAGTTCACAAAAATGGAGGGCGCGGGGAACGACTATATTTATATCGACTGCACCTGCGCGCTTCCCGACGATCCCGCGGCGCTTGCCCGGCGGCTGAGCCACCGGCATTTCGGCGTGGGCGGCGACGGGATCGTGCTCATCTGCCCGTCCGACGCGGCCGACCTGCGGATGCGCATGTTCAACGCCGACGGCTCCGAAGCCGAGATGTGCGGCAACGCGATTCGCTGCGTGGGCAAGTACGCATACGACCGCGGCATGGTCCGGGGACTGGAAATGACGGTGGAAACCGGTAGCGGCGTCAAGACGCTCGATCTGTTCCCGGGGAGCGACGGCAAAATCGCGCGGGCCCGGGTCAACATGGGCGTCCCCGAGCTGCGCCCCGAAAAGATCCCGGTGCTGCTGGGCCGCGACCGCTGCATTGGCGAGACGATCGAGAGCGGCGGGCGTTCTTGGGCTATTCACTGCGTGAGCATGGGAAACCCCCACGCGGTCATATGGGTGGACGACGCGATGCATTTCCCGGTCGCGCAGTACGGGTCCGGGCTTGAAACCCATCCCGTATTCCCGCGCCGATGCAATATCGAGTTTGCGACGGTCACCGGACCCAATACGATCGATATGCGCGTATGGGAGCGCGGCAGCGGCGAGACGCTGGCCTGCGGGACCGGAGCCTGCGCCACCGCGGTGGCGGCTATGCTCACCGGCAGGTGCGAAAAACGTGCCGAAGTATCGCTGCGGGGCGGCCGCCTGACGATCGAGTGGGAGGGTACCGGGCATCCAGTATATATGACGGGCCCCGCTGCGCACGTATTTGACGGAGAGATCGAATACCGGTAAGGAGGATATTCATGGTCTGGGCCAATGGCAATTTTCAAAGGCTTCCCGAAAACTATCTGTTTACCGATATCGCCCGCAAGGTGGCCGAGTACCAGGCCGCCCATCCGGATGCGGATATCATCAGGATGGGCATCGGCGACGTGACGCGGCCGCTGCCCCGCAGCGTCATCGCCGCCCTGCACAGGGCGGTCGACGAGATGGGCGACGCCGCGACGTTCCGGGGCTACGGGCCCGAACAGGGCTATGACTTTTTGCGGCAGGCAGTGCTTGATCATGAGTTCAAACCCCGCGGCGTGACGCTGGAGCTGGACGAGATTTTCATATCCGACGGCGCGAAGTCCGACACGGGCAACTTCACCGACCTTTTTGGCAGCGGCAACATCATCGCGATCCCCGACCCGGTTTATCCGGTGTATCTGGACAGCAACATCATGTCGGGCCACGGCGGTAAGCAGGAGATCACCGGCGAATTCAGCAGAATCCGGTTTCTTCCCTGTCTGGAGGAAAACAATTTTCAGCCCGAGACTCCCCGGCGGCGCGTGGACATCATCTACCTGTGCTCGCCCAACAATCCCACCGGTGCCGCGATGACATTCGAGCAGCTCCGCGCGTGGGTCGAGTACGCGCTGCGCTATGAGAGCCTTATCCTCTTCGACGCGGCCTACGAGCGGTACATCACCCAGGACGGGATACCGCACAGCATATACGAGATCAAGGGGGCGAAGCGCTGCGCCGTGGAATTCCGCAGCTACTCTAAAACCGCGGGCTTCACCGGCACGCGCTGCTCGGTCACCGTGGTTCCCAAAACGGTTACCGCCCGCATCAGGGAGGGCGGCGCCGTCTCGCTCAACAGGATGTGGCTGCGCCGTCAGTGCACGAAATTCAACGGTACGCCCTATATCGTGCAGCGCGCGGCCGAGGCCATCTATTCGCCCGAAGGGAGCCGCGAAGTCGACGAGAACATCCGGTACTATCTGCGCAACGCGGCGATGATCCGCTCCTGCTTCGAGAAGCTGGGACACCGCGTATTTGGCGGGGTCAACAGCCCGTATATATGGCTTAAGACGCCCGAAGGCATGAGCAGCTGGGAATACTTTGATTACCTGCTTCAAAAGTACAATATCGTCGGGACTCCGGGCGCGGGCTTTGGCGCCTGCGGAGAGGGATATTTCCGGCTGACCGGATTTGGCACGGCGGAGAATACGCAAAAGGCGGTAGCCCGCCTGTTGGGATAGACTGCGCCCAGGCATTAGGAGTACCGGATGCAAATCAGTTTTAAAAAAACGCTATTTCTGTTTCTGACCCTGTTTCTGGCTTCGCTGCTCCTCACCCTGGCGCCCGAAGTGCTGTCCAAGTGGGTGCTCAGCGACAGGCATTACGCGACCATAGAGCCCGAGCGGTTTATGGGCGGCGGAACTTCGCTGGCTGAAATCCGCACGCTGAGCCCGTCGGACGAAAAAAGAGAGCGCGTGAAGGCGGTAATCGGCGTAAGCGAAATTTCCGCTCTGCGGCACGGCGAAATGGCTATATATATTTCGCATCTGAACAGCGAGGGCTACCGCGTCTACTTCAATGGCATTCTGGTAGGCTCGGTGGGCGATATCGTAGATGGCCAGGCCAATATCTGGAACGCGTCCTTCGTATTCGTCGTGGACGGGCAGCTGATCCGCAGCGCAAACACGCTCGAAATAGAGATATACCACCAGTATGAGCGCGGTATTACCGGATCGGTGATTCTGACCGATCCCGGCACTGCCCGATGGATCCATAGCATGGACGAAGTGGCTATTTCGGGCTTTACGATGATCGGCATGGGGTTCGTGCTGTCAGGGTGCATACTCATCCTTCTTATGGGAATGCCCTTTGTGGGAAAGCCAAAACCGCACTTTATACTTACCGCGCTGGCGCTTCTGTCCCTGATGCTCTATTCGATCGACTATCTGCCGCTTATGAGTCTGCCTTGCTCCTACCTTACGTACAAGAAGATCATCATGCTTTTCCTGTTTCTATGCGTCTCGTTTACCGGATGGGCGATCGGGTTCCTGTTCAACCGGCGCTCCGAGATGTTTTTGGTCGGCGGAGCGACGGTTCTGGCATACGCAGCTGTTGCGGCGATTTGCCAGGATATCATATCCTTTAAGCAGGCCTACGATGTCCTGCTGCTGCTGCTGCCCGTCAATATCGTGATCTGGATGATCGTGCTGCTTCCGCAGCTGCGCAAAAGCGACGAAGCCAAAGCCTATTTTATCGCGCTGCTCTTCACGGGTCTTTTTTCCGTGTACGCCGTCATCAGGCTGATCGCGTTTTCCAGGACGACCTACTCGTCGCCGTTTATCATCATACTCATATACATGTGCCTAGTTTTCATACTCCACACGCTGGAGCTGACGCGAAAGGACGTCGAGATCGCCCGAGAAATTAAGCAGCGTTCGTTCTTCTATCAGCAATCCATCCGGGACGGGTTGACGGGCCTGTATAAAAGCAGCTATCTGGTGGAGCTGGTCGAGAAAATTAGCCCACCCTACGCGGTGGCGATGATCGACGGGGATAATTTCAAGCAGGTCAACGACAAATACGGACACCAGTCGGGCGATCAGGCGCTCGTAAAGATCGCCGAAGCGCTGCGGTTATCGGTGCGCGAGAAGGATCTGGCTGCCCGGTTCGGGGGAGACGAGTTCCTGGTGCTGCTCAGGGACTGCTCTGTGCAGGGCGCGGTCTCCTCGATGGAGCGTTTCCGGGCGCGGGTGGAGAACATGGTGCTGGAAACCGACAGCGATCCCGCAGCCATGACGGTATCGATCGGCATCTGTCACAGCCAGTGCGGGATGACCGCCCGGGAGCTGATCGCGCAGGCCGACAAGGCGCTCTACAGGGCCAAGCAGGCCGGACGCAATAGGATATGCATTGTGGAAATGACGTCCGTACCGGAAAACCAGGACAGCCCCGTTCCGGGCTGAGGCGCATTGCACCATACCGAATGGGAAACGCACACCGGCAGCGGCGGTTACCTGCCTTTTCCGGTTATTCTCTTTACGCGGTCCAGAAGCCACCGCTCCCATACCTGCCCCCATTTGGCCGAGGCTGCTATGAGGGCGAGCGACGCTGCGGCGATCAGCGCCCATCCCCAGACCGGCACAGCGATCGCGCCCGAACCCACCAGCGCGCTGAAAAGCAGCCCCCAGGGCCGCGTCAGTATGAGCGTCAGCGCAAAAAAACCCCAGCCCATCCCCGTCAGCCCGGCGATCAGGCACAGCGCGTCGTCGGGAAAGAACGGGAGCAGGAAGAAAAGCGCAATGAGTATCCGCTGCCTGCTAATGAGCGCGTCCAGATAGCGGCCCACCGTCTTTTCGCCGACCAGCCGCACGACGAGCGGCCTTCCGAACAGGCGGGCCAGCCCGAATGCCACAAGAGAACCGGCGACGACCGCCGCGGCGCTTAACAGGAACGCTTTCCAAAATCCGAACAGCGCGCCGCCCGCCAGCGTCGTCACGTTGCCGGGAATGGGCGAGAGGATGACCTGAACCGCCTGCAGCACGAAGAATATGATCGGCGCGGCCGGCCCGAACCCGCGCACGTACTCCTGCAGGCGCTCGGTCGACGAAAAGAGCGCCAGAAGCCCGCTGCGCTTCATCCAGATCACAGCGGCTGTCAAAAGCGCAGCCAGCGCGAAAAGCGCGACGACCGCGCCCTTTTTTTTTCGATCCGCAGGTGTCAACGAACTGCCGCTCTCCTTTCGCGGCGGAGCCGCCGCCTTGCTTCCTGTTGATAGAATGATCGCTCCCTGCGCGGTTCCTTCATTATATTACCTTTCGGCTTTCTGTCAATCGGGATTTCTGCACGGCAGAAATCGTCTACGGGGCCAAAACGAAGCGTAAAAAGCCCGCCTGCCGCTGGCGCAGACAGCGCGCGCTCGGGTTTTCAGCCGCGGAACGTCCACAGCTTGTTGAAGAGAAAGTTGCAGGGAATCGTAAAAAGGAGCGTGATGCACTGGGCCAGCAGCTTATGCAGCGACAGGACATCGACCCACAGGTACATAAGTCCCGTGTTGAGGCCCAGCACGAAAAGGTTGACCGCTACGAATTTCGCGAGATTGCGCAAATCGCGCCTTTTGCGGAACACGACCGCGGTGCTCCACAGATAGCCGTTGACGATACCGCAGGCGTAGCCGACGGGGCTGGCGATGAGGTACGGCACCGACAGCATTAATAGCCCCTGATACACGAGCAGTGTAATGATCGTGTTGGTGGCTCCGACAATGCAAAACCGGATGAACTGGCGATATCGTTTCCAGAGCGCTTCTATCTTTTCCTGCATTTGCGAACCTCCGCCCGTATTATACCACTTTTTAGCGGATGCTACAATTGAAGCCGGGGGCGGGGAGGGGAAGCGGCATATTGTATGCGGAAAATCCGCTCTAGCTTGTGATAAAGCACGTAAGTTTGGTGTTAGTACAAAGCAATGAAGGGACGGTTGCGTTGACGTGCCTGTATCGGTTAAGCCCAGAACTGTTATATATACGCTGCAATCGAATCTTGTCATCACGCTGGGTACCATCGGCGCCCTGGCTATCATCCGGTTTCGGACAGCGATTAAGGATCCTATGGATATGGTGTATCTCCTGTGGTCCGTACATTACATACCGGTATTGTTTGCGGAGCAGGCCTGTATGAGCTGGGGATAATGACTTCCCTTGTAGCGACTATCATAATATTAGTGCTGGATCTGGTACCGCTGAAAAAAGCGCCCTATCTGCTGACCATCAATGCCAGGGGAATACAGTCGGATGCAGATATCCTGGCCGTAATAAAAAAACATGCCCGA
>JBMNNN010000005.1:0-29200 GCA_050942555.1 Christensenellales bacterium | reverse complement strand
CTCGATGCCCGGCTCGCGAACCTGTACGAGCAGAACGTGCTCACGGCCCGGCAGGCTGTAGAGGTGCTGGATTCGCGCGACGATGTCCGGGACAAGCTTCGCCGGATCGTCCGGGAGATGGGCGCTACCGACCGCATCGACGCGCCCGAGAACCAGGCGATGTACCGCCGCTGGAGCGAGGACGGCTTTTCCGATGCGGCGATCCTCCGGGTAGCCCGGCAGCTGTCGCAGGAGGGGCACCACCTGCTGAGCGACCTGAATTCGGTGCTGTCGCGGTGGAGCGGATGGGGCATGGTCTCCGACAAGGCCATCGAGGACTATCTGGCCCGCATCGTGCTTGCGACCACGGCGATGGGTGAATTCCTCGCCGCCTGGGGCGAGAACCGCGCCGCGACGGGAGCGGAGAAAAAGGGGTATCTCGACATGCTCGACGCCGGTCACCCGCCGGCGATGATCGCGCTGGCCGCGGAGTTCGCAGCCGGAGCGCGCAACCGCATACCCTATATGAAAAGAATACTGAGGAACTGGCAGGAGAAGGGCATCACAACCCCCGAAGCAGCGCGGACCGACCACAAGCGTAACGGGGGTCCCCCGGCCGGAGCCTCGGTTCATTTCGAGTACGAACGCACCTATACCGACGAGGAACTCAGCGAGCGCTTCGTCGATTTTGGCGAGGTGTAGGGCATGCTGGACGGCGAGGTGCTGCGCGACGAACTGACACGGCTTGAAGACAGGCGTCGAAGACGCGTGCATGAAGCAGCGGAGCGAATGTCTGCGTTCATGGCGCGGCATCCCGAAGTCGATGTGGCGCGCCGCAGCATGCGCGCCGAGGGCATAGCGGCCGCGCGGCGCGCTGCAGCGGGCGAGCCCGACGCCCAGGCCGCGCTGCGGGCAGCACGGGAGTACGAGGCGCTCCTTGCGGCCGCGCTTTCCGCCGACGGGCTGCAGGCCGACGCGCTTGAGCCGGTATTCGACTGTTCCCGGTGCAAGGACACGGGCTATACCCGGGGCGCTTTGCGGAATCTGTGCGAATGCGTATTGACAAGGGTACTGGCACGGATGAGCCAGTCGGCCAGGCTGCGGCCCGAATGCACGTTTAACCAGTGCGATTTTGACCGTTTCCCGGAAATCGTATCGGTCGATGGCAAGCCTTACAACCAGCGGCTTCAGATGCAGCGGCTTTTTGCGTACTGCGCGCGCTGGGTCGATGACTTCCCGGATAACGAAAAGCCCCATCTGCTGCTCTCGGGCGGCGTGGGGCTCGGAAAAACGTTCCTGCTGCACGCGATAGCCCACCGGATCATCCATGAAAAGCGCGTCACGGTGCTCAATACGTCGGCCTACCATATCGTCGCCGAGGCGCGAAAGGGATTCGACGCGCTGGGCAGCATCGAGCTATACCTGTCCGCGCCGGTGCTGATACTCGACGATCTGGGAACCGAGCCGTTGTTTCCGGGCGTAACGGCTGAAACGCTCTTCACCGTGCTCAACGAGCGCCAGTCGTCGGGCCGCCACACGCTGATCGCGACCAATCTCTCTCTGGCCGATCTGGCCGAGCGCTACGGGGAGCGCCTGCTGTCCCGGCTGGGCCGCCGCGAGACGTTCGTAGCGGTGCTCAGGGGGCGCGATGTCCGGGCGCGATAGCGCCGCCGGCCGATAGTCCGCACTCCGGTAAATCGAAGGATGCCTTTACGGCATCCTTCATTGCATAGGAACCTACCGGCGCCCCTGCGCGGGCGCATCGTCCGCGCAGCCCTGCCCGCTGCCTCCCGGAATGCGTATGAGCCCCCGGGCATACGCCCTGCTGCCCAGCTCGAGGAGAAACCGGTCGCGCCATCCGTACAGCGTGGATACGCCGATGAACAGCCTGTCGGCGATGATCTGATACCGCCGGTACGCGCTGCGCGGTATCGTGGGCGCGATCCACAGCTCCCGCACCAGCCGCCGCACGCCGGGTTCGCTCGCGCGCAGCGCGTCGTCTATGAGCGTGAGCCACAGCACATCGTGCGAGCTTTCCCGCAGCAGCACCGCGCCCGCGGTCGGATCGGCCAGCGGACCGCGGCCTCCAGCCCGCTCGCTCGACGCCAGATAGTGGTACCCGTCCAGCGAGTCCGCCCGGTCGCGCATCTCGCGGTACCGGTTGAGCCGCTCCATTGCGGCCTTTTTCAGCGTCCGGCAAAAGTCATTCCCCATAACCCGTTCCTCCTATTCGTATCATCGTTCGCGCTGCGATATCGCCGTCGGCTTTCTTCGGACATGTTCGCTCCTTGAATCGGGCAAATTCGCACCTCCTTTCCCTTTGGCCTGATTGACAACCGGGCGTACGGGCGGTATAATCTCTATCATGGTATTTGTATGATTGAATAACTCCTATGGAGTTATCTCTTGGCGCTATTATATCTCACTGTGATATAATTGTCAAGAAGAAAAAGGGATTTGCACCTATGTTTTCGGTACGGCTGAAGGAACTCAGGAAGGAAAAGGGGCTCTCCCAGGTGGAGCTGGCCCGCGAGCTCGCCCTGTCCCAGACGGCGATCTCCGAATACGAACGGGGAGTCAAGGAACCCGGACGCGAGGTGCTCATCGCGTGCGCCGGGTATTTCGGGTGCTCGGTGGACTACCTGCTGGGCCGCACATCGGTGCGGCAGGCTGCGGTTCTGTCGGATGACGCGCTTCCCCGGACGCTGCGCGATCGGGGCGTTACGGTTGTCGAGGTGCTCGAATCGGCCCTGTATAACGGCGAGCTGACCGAGGAGACGATCGCACAGGTTCTGCACATATTGTCCCGGGCAATGAAGAAAAAAGACCTTCTCTGATTTCCCCGATATTCGGATTGATCCAGATATGCGTCGCCGTCTCCACGCGCAGGATCGATAATTCTTCCGGCTTGTCCCGGTACGGTTCCCGGCATGTTGCGCTCATCGCATCGATCCTCCCGCGCTGGTCTGTCGCTTACACCCATATACAGTATACAGGGCGGCGCGCCGTTTTTTTCCCGGAATGGCGGAACCTGCACCCGTAAACGAACTGGTGTTCTTATTTTACACTTATATTTTCACTGCTGTCAATAAAAAAGTGCTGTTAATGGAGAAAAGCATGGCGCTCCGGTGCGTTTTTGGTACAGCACCGGGGCCATGCGTATGCGCAATGATGACAGCGTTTTCGTAAATGACCGCGCCTAAAGCGGGTCAATACCACGCGCGCTACGCGGTCGGACTCTCCCACAGCGGCCGGGCCAGGGGCAGCACGCTTTCAGGGAAATCGCGGTACAACACAAAGAGCGTTTCGCGGCCGAAGAGCCGGTAGAGCCCGTCGATGTACGCTTCCATGAAGCAGTCTGTAAGCGGCGCGTCGTTGGGATCAGGCAGGTATTCGGTCGCGTTTGTGGCCGTGATCGTATCGGGCGGAGCCAGCGTGCACTCGGTGTCGGTGCGAATCTCCCTGACGCCGTCGGTCGTCCGCAGCACCAGCGTAAAGCGCGCGCCGGGATAGCTGGCCTTCGCCAGGCCCGGGTAGTGCTTGCTGAGCGGCTGTCCGGAGTACGCGACGTCCAGCAGCAGATCGGCCTTCTCGGCCGATTCGATGATGCGCAGCCCCAGCGTTTTGAGTATATCGACGGCAATGGGCTTCATGTCGGGCGCGTCGTCGGCGGCGACCCTCGATATCCCTCCTGATATGGTCAGCGCGACGGCTGCTATCTCCTGCGCGTCGGCCGCGTCGGGAGGATACCGCAGCGAAGCCCTGATGCCGTTCTCCTCCCAATAGTGGCCCGAAAGCACCTCGAGCAGATACTCGCCGGGCGCGGCGGTGAACAGCCCGTCGAAGAACCGGTGGTTGTCGCTGCCCACAGGCACGCGCGCCAGCATCTGATGTGCCAGGGCGGCCAGATCGTCGTTCGGGCTCAGAAGGCACTGGCTCCATCCTTCCAGGAAATCGGTATAGTCGAGCCCTTCGTAGAGGAACGGCCCGCTCAGGTTTCCGTCCTCGTCCTCGACATGGGCAAGCGCGGTGAGCGCCGCCTGTTTCATGGCCTCGTCGGCGCTCGACAGCATCCCCATCACCAGAGCGGGCAGGCGGTTTCCGGTCCCCGACGCATAGGCGGCAAGAAGCGCCTGCCGGGTTTCGCCGCTGCTTTCCTCGAGCGCGCGGGCGCACCGGGAATAGACCGCCTCGTTGTCCTCCGCCTGCGAAAGGTGCCTCCCCAGCCAGCGGAGCCCCTCTGCGTCCTGCCGCTGCACCAGCGCCCGGAATGCCTGCGCGTCATCGGCGCACAGCGCCCGTACCAGTTCCCGCGATATCCCCTCGGGCAGGAACGCTTCCGCCGCACGGGCCAGCAGGCCGTCGGTATCGGCCGACGCGCCGATGCGCGAGAGGATCTCCACCATCGTCTCATCGGCAAATCCGCCGCTCAGCAGCCCTGATCCGACGCCCTGCCACAGCGCGTCATCGGCGCTTGAAATCGCCATATCGAGAGCGCCCGGCACGGTCACCCTGTCCCGTATAAGATGCGCGAGCACCTGCCCCAGCCTGCCCGTGTCCTGCGTAGCGGGCTGATAGGAAAAGATTGCCGACCAGCAGGACGCGTCCAGCGACGAGAGCATCGCTGCGGCAGCCTCGGGCGCGCCCTCCCCTGAGCAAACGGTATGAAGCACCGCCGAAATCGCGGCCTCCGGATAGCGCGCGAACGCCTCTCCGGCGCGCAGGAGCGCTTCCTCGCCGCTTCGATAGCCCAGAAGCCCCGACACCATCCCCGGTATCGCAGGCTCCCCGATCGCGATCAATATGTTGATCGCGCGCCGCGCCTTGTCGGCGTTCTCGCTCTTGAGCGCGGGTACGACCAGCGGAACCGCCGTCTCTCCGAACGCGGCCAGCACCGCGTCGATCGCATCGCTGTAATGCGTGCTGTGAAGCTGGCTTGCAAGATACGCGGCCGCCGGCTCCCCCATCGCGGTGATCGCGCGCACCACGCTGTCCCGCGCGTCGGGAAAGCGCATCAGCGAAATAAGCCGCAGTATGGCTTCCTTATCCGCGGGAGCGGCAAGCACCTCGACGGCCAGCGGACGGGCGCTTTCCGACATCGTGGAGAAGTGCACGAGAAGATACTGCCGGGCATCCTCGCCCAGCGCCATAAACGCCGATTGGGCGCGCTGCGATTTCCTCGCATCAGCGCTCTCCAGCCACGAAAGCAGCACCGGATACACGCTGTCGGCTTCGTCCATGATAGCCCGCTGGGCTTGCCTGCCCGCATCGCCGCCCTCCAGCATCGCGTCCACGCGGCGGGCAAGCGACCGTTCGGCGCTGCATCCCGACGCGATGGTCGTCGCAGCCACGAGAAGAATGATAAAAATTGCTCTCGCTGTCTTCGCCATAGGCCTATCTCCTTCTTGCGGTCCGCCTCTCACCTGTGCATCTCTATTATAACGGGGTTGCACAGCCCGGTCAAACGCCGGATTATACTAATTATTGACAAGCAATAATAAAATAACATCCCCGTCGCTGGCGCGGCATCTGCTCAGCGGAAAAAACGGGCCGCCGCCATTTACCACGCTTCCTTTGATTCTGTAGTCTTCTATCCCGTTTCAGCATCAACCCCGCCGCAAGCTCCACTGTAGAACTTGCTTTGTAAACTCCATCTGCAAGTTTTCATTCATTTTACAAATATCGTTGTCAATGACACGCGTTTGTGCTAGAATCCAAAATGGGGTGTGTTGTGAATTTTTTTGGAATCATGGAAAGGTGCTTGCATTTCCGGAAAACGGTAAATGACGGGCGCGCAGCGCGCTAATGAAATACTAAAACTAGGAGGAGAAAATGTCTACCAAACAATATTATAAGTGGGATGAAGTGCATCTTAACAGTCCATATTTTTCCCCTATCCGGTCAACGATTGAGACCGCTTTCTACGGCAACAACGTCGTGCCGGTGCGGACCGTAGCCGAAGCGTACCATCTGGCCTATCACTCCCCCGGAACCGTCGTGCTGGACCAGACGGTGCACCGTGCCGAGGAGATCGGGCTTCCTGCCGACGCGAAGGTTTTGCTTTTCAACGACGGCGAGGTAAAGGGCCGCGCGGCGGCCGCGCGCCGCATACTGGGCGAGCCGGGCGTCGATCTGGAGGAATACGCGGGCAAGATCCGCGAGGCCGTGTACAATACCCGCTATAAGAAGCTGTACCATGCGCAGGCATACGCGGGGCTGGACAGGGAGTTCATGGTCAAGCTGCACCTGCTGATCCCCGAGAATGAAGAAAACATCATGTATTCCTGGATGCTCAATTTCCAGTACATCACCGAAGAGTACTACAACATGTACAAAGACAGCCGGGTCATCGAAGGTGAGGGCGACATCTATATCTTCTCGGACCCCACCTGGTCGCACCCCGATCATCCGATGGGCCTTGC
The DNA here is from genome assembly GCA_050942555.1 of Christensenellales bacterium. Classification (GTDB taxonomy): domain Bacteria; phylum Bacillota; class Clostridia; order Christensenellales; family UMGS416; genus JAAYXU01. The sequence goes on along the minus strand of JBMNNN010000005.1, from coordinate 22,799 downwards.
GTTCTTCGATCCCGCCCACAACTGTGCGGCGATCCTCGGCATGCGCTATTTCGGCGAGCACAAAAAAGGAACGCTGACGCTGGCATGGGGCATCGCGAACCGTCACGGCTACGCAGCCTGCCACGGCGGACTCAAGCGCTATAATCTCAGGGACGGCCGTAAATTTGTCGCCGGCGTGTTCGGCCTGTCGGGCTCGGGCAAGTCCACGATCACCCACGCGCGCCACGAGGACAAATACGATATTACGGTGCTGCATGACGACGCGTTCGTGCTGTCGATCGATACGGGCGCGGCGGTCGCGCTGGAGCCCGCTTATTTTGACAAGACGCAGGACTACCCGCTGGGAAGCCCCGACAACGTGTACCTTCTCACGATCCAAAATAACGGCGTCACGCTCGACGAGGACGGCAACAAGGTGCTCGTCATGGAGGACATCCGCAACGGAAACGGGCGCGCGATGAAGAGCCGCCTGTGGAGCCCCAACCGCGTCGACCGCTTTGGCGAGCCTGCCAACGCAATCATATGGCTCATGAAGGATCCGACGCTCCCGCCGGTCCTTAAGATCACCGACCCGGTGCTCGCGGCCACGATGGGCGCCACACTGGCGACGAAGCGCACGAGCGCCGAGCGGCTGGCCCCGGGCGTCGATCCCGACGCGCTGGTCGTCGAACCTTACGCAAACCCGTTCCGCACCTATCCGCTAGCAAACGACTACGCGGCGTTCAAGGCGCTCTTTGATCATGGGGTCGAGTGCTACATATTCAACACCGGCTTTTTCATGAAGAAAAAGGTGACGAAGGAAGCCACGCTGGGCAGCCTCGAGAAAATCGTCGAGGGTACCGCGCGCTTTACGCCGATGGGCATCGAGGGTATCGAGCTGCTTGCCATCGAGGGCTTCGAGCCCGATTTCACCGACGCGGAGTACAAAAAGCAGTTCATCGCCCGTCTTAAGGACAGGGTAGGCTTCATAAACAAAAAGGCCGTCGAGCGAGGCGGCTACGACAAGCTCCCCGACGAAGCGCTTGCGGCCATGAACGACGTCGTCGCGCAGGCCGAAAAGCTCTGATTTGACCCGCATTGATGCGTACCCCCAATCGCCAGGCGGCGATTGGGGGTACTTGGCTTTAACGGCTGTACGCAATCGAAGGAGGATGCGAACCCTTGGACACCGAAACGCTGCTGTTTTTTAACAGGATGCCGCAGGCGCTGCCGCTCTATCAGGCGTTTGTCGCCAGGCTTCGCTCTGAATTTGACGATTTCACGATCCGGGTGCGCAAGACTCAGATTTCCTTTTCGAATAAATATATCTTTGCCGCCGTGTCGCTTCCCATCCGCAGGATAAAAGGCCGTCCGGAAATCTATATCATCGTTTCCTTTGGTCTCAGTTACCGTGTCGACGATCCGAGGATAGTGGAGGCGACCGAGCCCTATCCCAACCGCTGGACGCACCACGTGGTCGTACAAAGCGAGCGCGAGGTGGACGGGCAGCTCATCGAGTGGGTACGGCGAGCGTATATCTTTTCATTGGTTAAATAGCACGGCGTCTGCTTCAGGGCAACAGCATCCCTTCCCCCGCCTCTCCGGGCGCGCCGATGCGCCGCATGAGCCGCTCGATCACCCGGTCGATATGGCGGCCCGCCGCGCGCAGCGCGTCGTCCCGCTGCTCCTCGCCGGGGCCAGGTTCGCCCATCAGCGCGCGGAACTGGCTGACCTTGAGCCCCAGCGCGTCCTGCATGTCCTGGTCGGAGCCGCGGGAACAGACCAGATAATAGCATAGTATCGAGTCGTGCTGGCCGATGCGGTGGGCGCGGTCCTCCGCCTGGCTGTGCACGGCCGGAGACCAGTCCAGCTCGCCGAACACGACGCAGGTGGCCCTCTGCAGGTTGAGGCCCGCGGCGGCCCGGAGGCTGACGCAGCACAGGTTGGTCCGGCCCTCCATGAAGGCCGCGATCGCCTGATCCTTGCGCCGCATATCCTCGAGCCCCGTCAGGAACGCGGGACGGTAGCGGGCCAGCTCCCGACGATAGACATCAAACACGCTGTGGTGGTGCGCGAAGAGCAGCACCCGCTCGCCGCCCTCCAGCAGCCCGTGCACGAACGCGCATACCGCTGGCGCTTTTGACAGGCCCGTTGCCTGCCGCTCGTCCTGGGCGATCCTCTCGCGCAGCAGCGCAGCCGCGCTCTCGCCGCCCGTAAGGGCCATCAGGCTGCGTATCTTGTCCCAGACCGGCTGCATGCCCTGCTCGTATATGTCCTCGTCCGAATCGATCTCCTGCACCACCCGCCGCTTGGGCGGAAGCTCGGGCAGTACGTCGGCCTTGGTACGGCGTAGCATCAGCCCCTCGCTGCGAAGATGCCGTCCCAGCGCTTCAGGGTCGGCGAGCAGCGGGCGGCCGTATCCGGCGCACCATTCCCGGGTGAAGCCCTCCCAGTCGCCCAGGCAGTGGTAGTCTATCACGTTCATCACGTTCCATATTTCGCCGCCGTAGTTGTATATCGGAGTCCCCGACAGCCCGTAGACCCTTTCGGCGCTCGAGCTTATAAGGCTCGCCGCGCTGTACTTCTCGGTGCCCGTATGCCGCAGCTCCTGCACCTCGTCAAATATGACGGTATGAAATCCCATTTCGGGCAGCGTCCGTTTCCAGCCCCGCAGAAGCAGGTAATGGATGAGATAGACATGCGCCTCGGGCGGATCGTAGGGAGTCAGCCCGCGGAATACATGCACCTGGGGCGCTACCGGAAATCCATCGGCGTCGGCAACCCGGAGGAAGCGCGCGATCTCTCGCTGCCAGTTGATGACCAGATGGGGCGGCGTCAGTATCAGCACCGGATAGCGCCCGAGGCGGGACAGCGCCGCCAGGGTCTGCACCGTCTTTCCAAGGCCCATCTCGTCGGCCAGCAGCCCGCGAGAAACATGCAAAAGGTAGTAAAGCCCCTCCCGCTGGAAGCGCATGAGCTCCCCCTCGAAAAAGCCGGGCAGGGGCTCGGCTTCCCGCGGGCCTGCAAGAAGCCGCTGCCGCTCCATCACCGCCCGCCGCGCGCCGGTTACCGCGGTCTGCCACCTGGCCCGGTCGGGAGCGGCCACGACAAGCGGGAAGCGCATCATCAGCCACCGGCAGTCGGCCACAAAGCGCGGATGGTCGGGGAAATAGCAGTATCCCCGGCGCTCGCGGTCGGCGCCGGGGAACAGGCGCTTGCACAGCTGGGCGACATGCGGGTCGTCGGCCGCGATCTGCCACATCCTCCGTCGGCGGTTATACGAGAGGGTGCCGCGGGGCGGGCCCACAGGCTCCCAGTCCCTCAGATAGACGGGCAGGCCGCCGTCCCCGGCCCCGGCGGCGGGCGTATCGGGCTCCCTCACAGCGCTACCCCCCAGTTGCCGTTGAGGCACAGCGCCGCGCAGGGCTTGCCGCCAACGACGGCGGGCAGCTCTACCGCGCGCTCGGCCACCAGCACCAGCGCTCCCACCCGCGGGCTCTGCGCGTAGCGCGCGAGCTGCCCAAGGAGCGCGCCGCGGTCCGGCCTGTCCCGCTTGACCTCGATTCCCACGCCCGACGCGGTCAGGAAATCGATCCGGCCGCGCCCCAGCGGAGCTTCCCGCTCGAATGCGATGCCCGAGGCGATAAGCGCCGCGACGATGCGGTCCTGCAGTCCCCTTTCGCTGTCTGCGGGCATCAGCCGCAGCGGCCGCAGCGCGGTCAGTACCCGGCCGATTTCCGCGTTCATACTGTTGACGTTCATGCTACCAGTATACAGGAATACCCGGCGCGTGAAAAGACCGGGGGCGGGGGCTCAGATGGGAACAGAATTTGCTCCTCATAAATACCAGTCAGTAAGCGCCGAAGGAAATGCATATGTATTGCGCGTACTTCCCTGTTCTTGACTAGCGCACTGCGTTTATGGTAGAGTAGAGGGGCGCTTGGCGCCAGTCTTTTTTTATGAAAGGTACAACCATGGCAAACGAAAGAAAACCGCAGTATACCGCATTGGGACTCATATTTGGAACCGCTCTGGCCGCGGTCATATGCCTTATCATACGGGTACCGATCTACTGGGCGGTAATCGGTACGGCGGTCGGCCTCATCATCGGCGCGGTGCTGGACGGATATCGAAAAAAGGGATCGTAACGCCGCGCCGGTATCGTCTATTTCCCGAATCGCTGCTGCGCCTCCTCGAGTATCGGCCCGATCGCCGTCGCGCCCACGCGGTCACAGCCCGCTTCACGCGCCGCGAGCACATCGGCCAGGGTTCGTATTCCTCCTGCGGCCTTGATCCGGCAGCGTCCCTCGACCGCCCCGGCCATGAGCCGGATATCATGGAGCGTATACCTGCCCGGCCCATATCCCGTCGACGTCTTGACGAAGTCCGCGCCTGCCTGTGCGCTAAGACGGCACGCGGTTACCTTTTCCTCGTCGGAAAGGTAGCCGGTCTCCAGTATTACCTTTACGATCACGCCGCTCTGGTGGGCGGCCCGGACCACGGCCTCGATGTCTTCGCACACATAGTCGTGGTTCCCGGAGCGCAGTCGTCCGATATTGAGCACCATATCCAGCTCGGTCGCGCCGTCGTCCATCGCGCGCCGGGCTTCGAGCACCTTGATCTCGGTCTGGTTATAGCCATGGGGAAACGCGATCACCGTACCAACCGCCACGCCGCTCCCGCGGAGCATCGACTCCGCGAGCGCCACATCGCAGGGCCTGACGCATACCGACGCGGTCTGGAACCGGCGCGCCAGCGCGCACCCATTTTTCACATCCTCAGCCGTCATATCGGGCATGAGCAGCGAGTGGTCGATCATCCTGGCGATATCGTGGCTAGTCACTTGTCACCCTCCGTACCGAAAAGTGAATTGATTATACAGCTCCGGCCCGGGTATGTCAATTCGCGAATCTCCTAAAAAAACCGGGCGGGGCGAAAAGCACGCTTCCCCGCCCCTTTTCCATCGTATCGCGCGCACGGTCCCCCCCGTTGACGCGCCATTTCGTTCATACTATACTGAAGCGGTCGGCAAACGCCGGATTTCCCCTGGATTCGGGAGGAACACGATGAACAGTAACGAAACCCGATGGCATACGCTGACGCAGGATGAGACGCTCGGGCGGCTGGGCAGCCGGGCGGAAGGCCTGACAAAAGACGAAGCAAGCCGCCGCAAAGAGCGGTATGGCCCCAATGAACTCGACGAAGCCCGCAGGAAATCGGCGATCCGCCTCTTTTTCGAGCAGTTTGCCAACGTGATGATCTGGGTACTGCTGGCCGCGGCCCTGATATCGGGCATGCTGGGCGAATGGGTCGACACCGCGATCATACTGGCGGTGGTGCTCATTAACGCGCTGCTGGGCACGCTGCAGGAGAGCCGGGCCGAGGCGGCGCTGGATTCGCTACGAAAAATGGCCGCGCCGATGGCCCGCGTTGTGCGGGACGGCGCTGCGGAGCGGATTCCGGCCGGCGGGCTCGTGCCCGGTGACATCGTGCATATCGAGGCGGGCGATTTCGTACCGGCCGATTTGCGGCTGCTTATGAGCGCGTCGCTGCGGGTCGAGGAGTCCACGCTGACAGGCGAGTCGGTGCCGGTCGAAAAGAGCACCGACGCGCTTGCCGATCCCGATGTCCCGCTGGGCGACCGCGTCAACATGTGCTTCAGCGGCAGCAGCGTGACGTACGGACGGGGAATGGGCGTGGTCGTCGAGACCGGCATGCGCACACAGATCGGGCGGATCGCGTCGGGCCTTGCGGCCCCGCAGGACGAAACCACGCCGCTGCAGCGGAAGCTGGCCGAGATCAGCCGCGTGCTGTCGGCGGGCGTTCTCATCGTGGCGGTGGTAATATTCGCAGCGGGTCTGCTGACCGGGCGCGAGCCATTCGAGATGTTCCTCACGGCTGTATCGCTGGCGGTCGCGGCGATACCCGAGGGGCTCGTGGCGGTCGTGACGATCGTACTCGCGCTGGGTATGCAGCGCATGGCCGGACGAGGCGCGATCATACGCAAGCTCCCGGCGGTAGAGACGCTAGGGGGGACGCAGATTATCTGCTCGGACAAGACGGGTACCCTGACCGTGAACCGGATGACGGTGCGCGCGCTGTGGCTGGAGGACGCGCACAGGGAGTCGGGCGATCCGCCCGCAGATTCCCCGGTATTTAGGGAGCTGTGCGCGGCGATGGTCCGGTGCAACGACGCGCAGCTCAACTCCGAGGGCAGGGCGGTCGGAGACCCGACCGAGACCGCGCTCATCGACTACGCGCTCAGGGTGGGCGCGTGGACCGCCGACGCCGTGCGCGCCCGGACCCGGGACGGCGAGATACCCTTCGACTCGGAGCGCAAGCTCATGACCACCGCGCACGCCGTGCCGGGCGGCTTTCGCATCTATGTCAAGGGCGCTCCCGACGTGCTGCTTCACCGCTGCACCCGCATAGTGGGAGCGGAGGGCGAGTCGCCCCTCGACGAAGCGGCGCTGGAGCGGGCGCAGGCCGCCAATGCGGCGATGGCACGGCAGGCGCTGCGCGTGCTGGCCTTCGCCTACAAGGACGCGTTTGCGTTTGACGCGGCCGACATACCGGGCACCGAGTCGGAGCTCGTACTGGTGGGGCTTGCGGGGATAATCGATCCGCCCCGCGACGAAGCGCGGCAGGCGGTGGCGGACTGCCGCCAGGCCGGCATCATGCCGGTCATGATCACAGGCGATCACCAGATAACCGCCGAGGCGATCGCCCGGGATCTGGGTATACTGCGCGAGGGGTATGAGGCTGTGAACGGCACGGAGCTGTCCCGCATGAACGATATGATGCTGTCGGAGCGGATCGAGCGCTTCGTCGTGTACGCCCGGGTCGCCCCCGAGCACAAGGTCCGCATCGTGGACGCCTGGCAGCGACGGGGATATCTGGTCGCGATGACGGGCGACGGCGTCAACGACGCGCCGGCGCTCAAGGCCGCCGACATAGGCATCGGCATGGGCATCACCGGCACAGACGTGTCCAAGGGGGCGTCGGACATGGTGCTCACAGATGACAATTTCGCAACAATCGTGCGGGCGGTCGAGGAAGGCCGCAAGATATACGCCAACATCCGCAAAACCGTGCGCTTCCTGCTGTCGTCGAATTTCGGCGAGGTATTCGCGCTCTTCGCGGCGACGCTGGCGGGCTGGCGGCTGCTGATGCCCATCCATATACTGTGGATCAATCTGGTCACCGACACGTTCCCGGCGCTGGCGCTGGGCATGGAGCCCGCCGAGGGCGACGTGATGCGCCACCCGCCCCGCGATCCCCGCCAGCCGTTCCTGATGGGACGCGACTGGCGGGATATCGCCATCAGCGGCTCGCTGGAGGGCGCGCTGGCGCTAGCGGCATTCCTGATCGGCCGGGCGATGGCCGGGGCGACGCTGGGCACCACGATGGCGTTCGTAACGCTGGGCCTTTCGCAGATATTCTACTCGGTCGCGTCGCGGAGCGAGCGCAACAGCATCTTTGCGCTGGGCCTGTTCAAAAACAGGGCGATGGCGGGCGCGTTTCTTCTATCAGCCGCGCTGCAGGTATCGGTGGCGCTCATCCCGCCGCTGCGGACGCTTTTCGGTCTGGTCGCGATGGACGGCGTACACTGGCTCATCGTGGCGGGGCTGTCGGCGTTCATGTTGCTGTTCGGCGAAAGTTTCAAGGGCGCGCTGCGGCTTGGCGCAAAGCGCCGAGTCAGTCCCGGCTGAACGGGTTGTCGTAGACATCCGACATCCGGGAAAGCGCGGTGAGGAACCGCTTCCCCTCGGAATGGGCCGATAGAATGCCGAACACATCCTCCACCGCCCGCGCAAACGCGGGTTCGAGGCACGAGACCGGCCTGTGGCACAGCGGGCATACGGGCCGCCCGCGCGGATTCATGCGCACGCCGAACGAGCCGTCGGGGCGCAGCCGGGGCGCGAGCGGGAAAACCCGGCAGGCGAGCGGGCGCTGTCCGCGCTCGCAGGGGCCGTCGCAGCAAATGAGCAGCGCGGGGCCGTAGCCGGGAAGCGATACCCGCTCCCGCCGCCAGGACTGCGGGAACGACTGCACCCCGAGCTCTCCCGGATAGACGAGCATTCCCTGCCCTGCCTCGTTCCCCTGGCAGCATGCCGCGCCGCACAGGCGGCCGCAGTCGGAGCGAAGCGGCGTGAGGCTGCCGATGCGCGCGATGCTCTGGCGGATCAAATCGAAAATGTCCATACGTAAAATAATCCTTTCTGGAGGTATTGCCGATGAAGCCCATTGCGCGGCCCGACCGCGAGATTCACGGGGATGGCGTGAGCCGACTGTGCTGCGGCGACGCGTCGGCCACGCTGGCCCGCTGGCGCAGCGCGCATGACGGCGTCCAGATGGCGTACATGGATCCGCCCTTCATGAGCGGGGGCGCGTACCAGTTCCGGCAGCGGATCGGCGTGGAAGGCTGGCGGAACCACAGGGAGTTCGTGCGCAACCGGATCGCCTACATCGATCGGTGGCCGGGCGGCCCCGAGCAGTACCTTTCGATGATGGAGCAGGCGGCGGTACTGACCCGCGAACTGCTCCGCGAAGACGGCTGCCTTTTCCTGCATGTGGACTGGCGGGCGGCGGGCGACCTGCGCGTCATGCTGGACCGCGTGTTCGGGCGGCGCGCCTTCGTCAACGAAATTATATGGGCCTACGAGAGCGGCGGCCGGACGACCACGCACTTTTCCCGCAAGCACGATACGATTTTTCTATACCGCAAGGGCAAATCCTTCTTTTTCGATCCCGACGCGATCGGAACCGCCCGCGGGCCCCAGCGCCGCAACCATATGCGCCGCGGCGTGGACGACGACGGGCGGGTCTACTACGCGATAAACAGCGCAGACCGCGAGTACCGCTACTATGAAGACGAACCGGTCTACCCCGGCGACGTATGGACCGACATCAGCCACCTGCAGCAGAAGGATCCCGAGCGGACAGGCTTTATGACGCAGAAGCCCGAGGCGCTGCTCCGGCGCATGCTGCTCGCAACGACCCGGGAGGGCGACTGGGTGTGCGATCCGTTCGCGGGAAGCGGCACGACCGCAGCGGCGGCGGCTTCGCTGGGCAGGCGCGTGCTGACCGGCGACGTGTCGCCGCTGTCGGTTCACCAGACACGGCGGCGGCTCGCCGCGACGGGCAGCGGCTTTACGGTCGAGCTTGACGGTATGCCCCCGGATGCCGGCGCGGAGCTCAGCGTCCAGTGCAGCCCCACCGACGGGGGCCTGCGGGTGATGCTCCACTCGTTCCGGGTGCCGGGAGGAGAGCGCTACGCCACGCCGTCGCTGCTGCCGTGGGAGGATACGCTCGTCGACTACTGGTCAGCCGGGCGGCTGCTGGACGGAGAATACACGGTTCACAGCTTCGATATGCGCAGCGTCTCCCATCCGGCGCTGGACGGCTCGCTGACCATCGCGCAGGGGCCCGGCGTCCCCGCTGTGCATATCGTGTGCGCGCTGGGCGGCGAATACTGGTTTGAAGCGGAGCGGGAAACCGGCGAATAAGACCCGGCATCGGCAGCGCATCAAAGCTCCTGCAGCGGAGCGCAGCATTTCTTGAACTTCCGGCCGCTGCCGCACGGGCATCGGTCGTTACGGGAGAGAGCCGCCTCGCGCGCGCGCCACAGCGGCGCGCGGGGATGGTTGCCCGCCAGCAGCGAGCGCCTTAGGGACGCGAGCCGCGGAAGCGCGTGCGTGAAGAACTCCTGAAGCGCCCCGCAGTCATAGCCGCGCCGCGCGGGCTCCCCCGCGGCCGACAGGCGGTACCGGGGGCAGTCTCCCCAGCACAGCGGCAGGAAGCGACACGCGCCGCACCGCTCGTCCATTTCGTCCCGCTTGCGGGCGACGAACGCCGAAAGCAGCGGATCGCCCGCGATGGCCGCAAGCGACCGCTCGTCGATGTTCCCCAGGTACCAGCGGGGCTCCACGAAGAAATCGCAGGGATAGACGCTCCCGTCGTGCTCGATGACCAGATTGGCCGCGCACGCGGGGGAAAAGGTGCACGCGGGCGAGCGGTACTCCATAAAGCCCATCAGCAGCTCGTCGAACATGCGGACATACCGCGCGGGCGCACCGTCATGATACCAGCGGTCAAACATCTCGATGAGAAACGCCGCGTACGCGTCGGGAGCGGGCACAAAGCCCGCAACGCCCTCCCCGCTCTCAAAGCAGGGTATATACTGCATGGCTCCGCTGCCCCGCTCGCAGAAATAATCAAAAAGCTCTCCAGCCCGGCCGACATTGCCGCGCGTGACGACGGTCAGCGTATTGAATGCGACCCCGTGCGCGCGCAGCAGCGCCATGGCCGCCTCGGCGCGCGCGTGGGTCGGACGGCTGTCGGGATCGCGGCGGTATGCGTCGTGCGCATCCGCGGGCCCGTCGACCGAAAGGCCCACCAGCACGCCCCTTTCCCGAAGAAGCCGCGCCCATTCCTCATTAAGCAGCATGCCGTTGGTCTGCAGCGACAGGGTCACCCGCTGGCCGGGTTTGCGATAGCGCTCCACGGCGTCAAACGTCTCCCTGAAAAACGCGGGGCCGCATAGCGTGGGCTCCCCGCCCTGAAAGCCGATCGAGGCCGCGGGCCCGGCCAGCGCGAGGTATTCCGACAGAGCGCGCAACATCGTATCCATCGTCATCCGGTGCGCCGGAGCATCGGGAAACAGCGCTTTTTTGCATGTATAAAAGCAATAGCGGCACGCGAGATTGCAGTCCGGGCCGGCGGGTTTTATAAGCAGGCCGTTGACGGTTAGCGCCATGCGCGGCTCCTCTCATGTTGAACGTTTGATATATTGTAACGCGGCGGGCGCGGTTTGTCCACGCAGGAACCGGAATAACCGAACGGTATGCAGCATCCGCAGCCGCGGGCTGAATCCTGCCGCCCCACCGATCGATTGCAGAGATAAATTTCTTCAAAGCGGTCATACTAATGATCGTATCCGAGGTGATTGCTATCTTTAGACTGCTTAAGAAGATGTTCAAAAAAAACCGCCCGGAATCGGGCAGCGAAACGGGTGAAGCGCCGCCCCGCGATATACCCTCGCGTGTCGCCGAGTGCGAAAAGGCCCTAAAGGAAACATTCGGCGCTAGCACCGATATAGTCCTGCTGCAAATCGAAACCGTCCGGGAAAAGGCGCTGCTGGTCTTCATCGACGGCCTCGTCAACAAAGACCTCGTACAGCGCGACATCATCATGCCGCTTAAGGAGCGTTCGTTCGACGGCAATGTGGCGATGGCGCTCAAAACGCAGTTCAAGGAGGTTCAGGATCTAAGCGCCGTCGTGTCCGAGATCGTCAACGGAAATGCCGCCCTCTTTTATGAGAGCAGCCGCAAAGCGTTCGTATCGGATCTCAAGGGATGGGAAAAGCGGGGTGTGGAGACCCCTTTGGCCGAGTCGGTCATCCGCGGCCCCAAGGAAGGCTTCACAGAGGATCTGCGCACCAACTGCGCGCTCCTCCGCAGGAAGATACGCAATCCGAAGCTCATTTTCGAGAGCATGACGCTGGGCCGCCAGACCCAGACGCGCCTGGAAATCGTATACATCGAGGGAATCGTCAACCAGGACGTGCTGGCCGAGCTCCGGCGCAGGCTTTCGGCCATCGATGTCGACTCCGTCCTCGAGTTGGGCTTTATCGAGCACTTTATCGAGGATAATATTTACTCTCCGCTCCCCAGCATAGGCATGACCCAGAAGCCCGATATCGCAGCCGCCCGTATTCTGGAGGGCCGCGTCGCGGTGCTGTGCGACGGCACGCCGCACGCGCTGACGATCCCCGAGCTGTTCGTCGAGAACCTGCAGACCAGCGAAGACCTATATACCCGCCTGGTCTTTGCGAACTTCAACCGTCTTTTACGGATACTCGGTATTTTCATCGCAGTCCTGCTTCCGGGCCTCTCGGTCGCGTTCATCACGTTCAACCAGGAGATGATACCGACGACCTTCCTGGTCAAGTTCGTCAGCTCCACCGAGGGCACCCCGCTTTCGGCAGCGGCCGAAGCGTTTCTTCTGATACTGATGTTCGAGCTTTTAAAGGAGGCCGGGACACGGCTGCCCATAGCGGTGGGCTCGGCTATTACGATCGTCGGTTCGCTCATCATCGGCGAGGCAGCGGTAGGGGCCGGCATCGTCAGCGCGCCGATGGTCATCATCATCGCACTGACCGCCGTGTGCAGCTTCATCATCCCAAATATCAACGAATTCATCATCATCAGCAGGCTTTTCTTTCTGCTTCTTGGAAGCACGCTGGGCCTTGTCGGCATCAGCGCCGGCATCACGTTTATCATTAGTTACCTCGTATCGTCGAAATCATTTGGGATACCCATACTGGCCTCGTTCTCGGCGCAGGATATCAAAAACAGCTTTTTCAGGGCTCCGTTCAAATATATTTATTTCCGCCCGACAGCCATCGCGAAGGACAATGTCAGGAGGCAGCGCTGATGAAAAGGGGCATGGCGCTTCTATGCGCGGCGGCGCTCATCATACTGCCGGGCTGCTGGAGCCGGAGAGAGCCTAAGAACCTGGCAATCATCCCCAGCCTCCTGTTCGACGTGAATGACGACGAAACATTTACGCTGACGATCGAGTTCATGGACCCAGTCCCGCCGACGGGCGGAAAGGAGACCAGCGAGTCAGTCGATATCATCGTGATGAGCAACGGAAACACAATTCCGGAAGCGCTGCGCAACGCCGAGCAAACAGTCGAAAGACATCTGTACACCGCCCATATCGAGGTCCGTTTCCTGTCGGAGAAGTTTGCAAGCTCAGGTCAGGCGATGAGCTGCCTGAGCGACGTTATCTCGCGCGACCATATTGCCTCGATGCGGCCGACCATGGTGGTCGTCCGCGGTGACGAGCCCGAAAAAATCTATGAGTGCGTAACGGAATACTCCGACAATCTGGGCTCTTATTTACAGGATATGGTAAAGACCCAGCCGCTCGCCACATCCAAGAGCGTGTTTGTCACGCATCTTAATTTCACACGGGACTTCTACACCGAAGGCAAGGAGCCGGTCCTCGGATGTATCGAGATCGTGGAAGATCCGGCGCCGTCATCGATGCTGTCGGCTTCAAAGTCAGGGGGAGGGGAAAACGAACAAAAAAAGATGAAAATTATACTCGAGGGACTGGCCGCTTTCAAGCAGGGCGTGCTGGCGGGCTTCATGAACGGGAACGAAGCCAGAGCCTACAATATACTGACCAATCAGTTCAGCGGCTCCTATCTCTCGAGCGCTGCGGATCGCCATGGAACCGTCGTCGACATCACGGGCGCCAAATCAAAAATCAAAACCGATGTGAGCGGCGAGCGACCGGTTATTGATGTCTCGGTCGATGTGACGATGTCTCTGTCTCAGATAGGCCACGGGATTGACATCAACGATCCTGCGATGATCACAGCGATCGAGCAGAACATCAGCGATCAGCTCACCCTGGAAATCAATGGAGCCGTGCAGAAAGCCCAGCAGGAATTCGGAAGCGACATATTCGGATTCGGGGCCGAAATCCACCGGCAGCACCCCCATGCGTGGCGGCAGATGAAGGACGGATGGGCTGACCTGTTTCCGACGGCCGACGTACGGCTGAGGGTCGAGTCCTGCCTAGAACGGCTGGGCAAACTGGAAGATCCTTTTATCAGGGAGAGATCATGATGCCTGCCAAACCGATCTCGTCGAGGCAGCTCGCCCTGATGGCCGCGGGGAGCGCGCTCGTCTTCCCGTATACGTTTTTGCCGATCCTGGAGACGCCCAACGCCAACCAGGACGCCTGGATCGTGCTCCTTCTTAGCCTCGTGTATGTCGTGGTCATCAACGCTCCGACGCTTTTTATCATGAACAGGCTCCGGGGCCTTACCGTGAACCAGGCCTCGGAAACAGTGCTGGGAAAGGCCGCCGGGAAAGCCGCCTGTATGGTGATCGCGCTTTTCTGCATATTCTGCTTTACGGCGTGTACGATGATCACGGCGCTTTTTGTGCGGCAGTTCATCATTCCCGAAACGCCGGTGCTGGCGCTGGTCCTTCTCGTCGTGCTGCCCGCCATCTATGCCGCTGCGATGGGGCCCGAGACGATCGGCGGGCTTTCGATCGCGCTGGTCTCGGTCATTCTGATAAGCTCCGTGTTCTTCTTCATCATGGGGCTGAATCTGATGGAGCCCAAGATGCTGCAGCCGATGCTCGCCGACTCCACGTTTCTCCAACTGAACGCAGGCGCCTTCCTGACCGCGGCGCGCTATTCGGAGATGCTGATCTTCTGGGTATACTCGTACTACCTCGTAGAGGAATCGAGCATCACAAAAACATACGTCGCTGCGATCGCCGTATTCGGCGCGACATATATGCTGCTGCTGCTTCCGGTGCTGATGATGTTCGGCTATGAGCTCGCCCAGCACTTGTCGAATCCGTATTATATGTATACCCTCTACGTCGAGGCGCTGGGGTTCCTGCGGCGCCTGCAGTCGCTGAACGTGCTTACCTGGTTCCCGATGGCGGCGCTGAAGATAACGATATACCTCTATATGGCAGGCCATTTGCTTTCGGGCATATTCGCAGTCCGATCCCACCGGATATTTATTTACCTGCTGGCGCCTGTCTGCGTCGTCGTATGCATGATTCCCGCCTTCAACAGCGCCCCCTTCATCGAGTGGCTCCGGTCGGACAAGGTCTTTCCGTTCATCGTGCTGCCCGCGACGCTGTTGGTGCCCTGGGTCACCGCGGCCGTCTATCTGATCCGCAGAAAGGCGGTCGACGCGGCCGTCCGCAAGATCCGGGAATCCAATAAGGAACCGTAGGGCAGGGACTTGTTGATTCCCAATTCAAAAGGACGCGGCGGGGCTTGCCCCGCCGCGAATCCCGTTCAATATATCATCCCGGCTTCCGGATGTACAGGAGAACCTTCGACAGGTCGTAATCGGTCAGCATGTACTTGTCGAAATCCTTGTCGTTGAAATGCCACCATTCGCCGTTGTAGGGGGTAAATCCGCATTCGACCATGATATCGGTCATGTAATCCATGTTTTTCCGTGCCTGCTCGGTCATATTCGGGTTTTTCCGGGACGAATCGGTATTCATCGTATGGATCGGCGACGGCATCTCGAGCTCGTTGCCCTCGCTGTCGATAAGCGTCATATCCACCGCCGCGCCCCGGTTGTGCTTGGATCCCACCTCGGGCGAAGCGATATAGGTCCGGTTGCCGCCCACGAACTCAAAAAGCTTCTTTTGCACCGAAAGCGGACGGTATGCGTCATAAACCCGGATGCAGTACCCGTCGGCCATAAATTTCTCCTGCGCTTTTCTGAGCTTCTCGGCCGTACCCTTCTGCAGCAGGCACACGGGATCGGGATAGTACTGCACACCCGTGAAGTTATCGGGCCTGGAGAAAATCATCACGACGTCTATCGACGGAATCACGGCGGTCACGTCGACCAGGTTGTCGATGACCTCCTTTTCGATCTTGACCTTGTTCCCATCCTCGTCCACGGTCCCTTTCGGGTCGTCGACGAGCTCGACGCCGGTCGTTGGCCGCACATAGTAGCATATATCGATGTCCTCGGGGGGCGTAGCTGCAGGGTCGAGCGTGATATAGTCGGCCGACGCGTACAGCTCCCGCTCTCCGAACCGTATTCTGCACCACCCGTCCACCGTTTCGAGGACCGGAACCACGGCTCCGTTCTCGATCACGCCGACCGCGGTCTCGTTCCTGCCGGGACCAACCCTGGCATAGAGCACGCTTCCCGCGTCCCTGAGCTTCACGGTCCCGGCTATCGGCGGCGCGGTGGGCTCAGGCGTAGGCTCGGGGGTCAAGGTGGGCGCAGGCGTGGGCGTTACGGCCGGTATCGCGGTCGCCGTCACGGAAACAGCGGTTGGCGCGGGCGGCAGCGTGGCCGAAGGTCCGGTCTGCCGGGGCGTCGCGATGTCGAGAAAGCCGCATCCTGCGAGCAGCGCACACGCAGCGAGTACCGGCAGCAATTTTCTCATGATTCCTCCTACGTTCCTATCAGGGATTCGGTCGGGTCGAGGTGAGACGTCTCGATCCTGGGCGGGTCCTCGCTGGACGTGCCGCGCGGGCTGCCGTTTACGATCTCGACGATGGTTCCCTCCTCACAGTGCTCGTATATCCACCAGGCCGCGTAGCTGGTCGTGCGCAGGCATCCCCTGGTCGCCTTGGTGCCGATCTCGCGGTACTGGTCGTTATACATATGGTTCTTATCCTGTCGGCTGTACAGCGGCCCGTGTATATACAGGCTGCCGTGAAACTTCGTCGCGTACCGGATGCTCGAGCCCGTGTTGTACTCCTTCCACTCGTACCGCTTGCCCAGCCTGAATTTCCCGGTAGGCGTCATGCTGCCTTGGCCGATCGCAGTGCGCCACGAGTGCAGCAGCACGGTGTGCTCGTTGTTTTCGTCCAGCCCGTATACGTTGATCGTGAAGGATCCCTTCTCCACATAGATGTAGTAGGGATGCTTTGGCTCGGGCGGCTTCTCGCCCAGCCGCACGAAGTCGAGATTCACGTAGGCCAGCGTTCCGTCGTCCAGCAGTATCGTTGCCCAGCCGTCCTTCTGATCGACGATGCGGACGGCGGCGCCCTCCTCGAGCGTGCCGATGATCGTATCGTCCGAGGCGCTGGAGGGCTGGCTGCGCAGATTGACGCCGTCGCCGTCCTGGGTGTCGATATAGCCCGGCTGCGCCGAGGGCAGCGGAGTGGGCGTAGGCGCGGGGGTCTCAGCCGGGGTAGCCTCCGACGTGGGCCCGGGAGTGCGTGTGACCGCAGCTGATTCGGGCGGCCGGGTCGGGAGCGTCGTGGCAGCTTGCGGATCGCCCACAGGAGTACAGCCGCCCATCAGCAGTACTGCGGCCAGTATCGCAAGCAGTTTCCTCATGTCGTGTACCTCTTTTCTTTCGTTTCGGTTTTCCTCACGCTTCGGGGTCGGTCGGATCCACCCCCGGTACTTCAATAGACGGAGGAGCGCTGCTCGAGGTTCCTCGCGGCGAACCGCTCACGATTTCCACAGTGGTGCCGATCGGGCAATTATAAAATATCCATGCCGCCGCACCGCAGGTCGTGCGCAGGCAGCCGCTGGTGACCTTGTTTCCGATCTCCTCGTAGGTGTTGTTATACATTTTATGACTGTCTTTTCCATTGTATACAGGCCCGTGTATATATAGCCCGCTGGTAAACCGGCTGGCATACGGTATCGAGCCTCTGGACGGATACTCGTGCCAGCGCTCCTTGCGCGTGATGGAGAAGATACCCGTCGGCGTCTGCGAGCCCCTCCCGACCGCCGTCCGGTAGGAAGCGACGACCTTCGTATATTCCCCTTCGTCATCCATGCCGTATATCGTGATCGTGAAGGATCCCAGCTCTACATAGATATAGTAGGGCGACGGGGGCGGCGTAGGCGTGGGAACCGGCGTGGGCGTCGGCCTGCGCGTGGGTTTGGGCGTGGGCTTTGGCGTCGGCGAAGGTGTCGGCGTCGGCGTCGGGGTGGGCGTCGGCGTCGGGGTGGGCGTTGGCGTCGGCGTCGGTGTCGGCGTCGGGGTCGGCGTCGGCGTCGGGGTCGGCGTCGGCGACGGTGTCGGCGTCGGCGTCGGGGCCGCCGTGGGCGTCGCGGTCGCCGTGCGGAACCATCCCGGTACCGCGGCGCAGCCTCCCAGCGTCGTCGCGCCAAGGAGCAGTATACACAGTCCCATTGGCAGGAGAATTCGCTTATTCATCGCTTCACCGCCCGTTTTTTTTAGTTTCTGTATCACCTGTCAACGTTAATAGTATTATCATGCCGGTGGCTTGTCAAGGGATGCCCTGTTTATTCCATCCCGCGGCTCTTTTTCCTGCGGGCAAACCCGATCTGCGCACCAAAACCTGTCGTCAAATTGCAGGATAGCCGCTACAAAATGCCGTCCGTCGGTCCCGTTCCTGCATTTCCAGCCGGTTCCTGTGTTATTCTGCAAGATTCAAATATATTTCTTGCATTTTTGGCTGCGCCGTGATAGTATGATCGCAAACCTTTTTTTGGGGGAGATCGAGATGTATAAACGCCGGAAAATACCCGTCGGCTGTCTTGCCCGTCCCGGGCCCATTCGCAGCGCCGGTGGCATCATGCATGAAAAGCCCCAGGAAGCGGGAAGATTTGAAAAAGCGAGGTATTATTATGACAGCCGCATCCAACTATACAGCCAGAATACTGCGCGAGCTTCAGCGCAGGAACGCCGGTGAGCCCGAATTTACACAGGCTGCCACCGAAATACTCGAGTCGCTGCAGCCGGTATTCGACCGCCATCCCGAGTATGAGAAGGCTTCCCTGCTCGAGCGGTTCGTGGAGCCCGAACGCGTCGTATCATTCCGCGTGCCCTGGCTGGACGACGCGGGAAAAGTGCAGGTCAACCGCGGCTACCGCGTGCAGTTCAACAGCGCCATCGGCCCCTATAAGGGCGGGCTCCGTCTCCATCCGTCGGTCAATCTGAGCATCATCAAGTTCCTGGCATTCGAACAGTGTCTGAAGAATTCGCTGACCGGGCTTCCGATCGGAGGTGGCAAGGGCGGCTCGGACTTCGATCCGAAGGGCAAATCCGATATGGAGGTCATGCGATTCTGCCAGAGCTTCATGACCGAGCTTTTCCGGCATATCGGGGCCGACGTGGACGTACCCGCCGGAGACATCGGCGTCGGCAGCCGCGAAATCGGCTACTTCTACGGCCAGTACAAGCGCATCACGAACCGGTCGGCCAGCGTGCTGACGGGCAAGGGCCTCACCTACGGCGGAAGCATGGCGCGCATCGAAGCCACCGGTTACGGCCTTGTCTACCTGGTCGGAGAGCTTCTTAAGACGCGGGACCAGTCATTGGTGGATAAGACCATCGTGATATCCGGCTCGGGCAACGTCGCGCTGTACGCCCATGAAAAAGCGACGGCTATGGGGGGAAAGGTCGTCGCGATGAGCGATTCAGACGGGTATGTCTACGACGCGGACGGCATCGACCTGGATCTTATAAAGCGGCTCAAGCAGGTAGAGCGCCGCAGGATCGCGGACTACACGGCCAGCCGCCCCGCGGCGGTCTACACGCCGGGCAGCGCCGGGATATGGAACGTGCCGTGCGACATCGCGCTGCCCTGCGCCACACAGAACGAACTGGACATAGAGGGCGCACGCGCGCTGGTCGCAAACGGCTGCATCGCGGTAGTCGAAGGCGCCAACATGCCCACAACCCTGGACGCGACGCGCTACCTGCAGCGTCAGGGCGTGCTTTTTGTCCCCGGCAAGGCGGCCAACGCGGGCGGCGTCGCCGTTTCGGCGCTCGAAATGAGCCAGAACAGCCTGCGCCTTCCCTGGTCGTTCGAGGAGGTGGATTCCCGGCTGCAGTCGATTATGGCGGGCATATTCCGCAGAATCGACGAAACCGCCGCCCATTACGGACACCCGGGCAATTACGTCGTGGGCGCGAACATCGCGGGGTTTGAAAAAATCGCCGATGCGATGATGAGCCAGGGCGTCGTATAAGTCCCTGTCAGATAAAGCCCGGAGGCGCTTTGCCCCCGGGCCTTTTTATCAGCATATGCTCTCAGCGTTTCATGCCCATGAAATGCTGCAGCAGCTCGAGCCGCTTTTGGAAATTGGCGCGGTCCAGCATATAGTACGTGCGCTTGCCCTCGGTGCGGCTGGAGACAAGCCCCGCGAAGTGGAGCATATCCAGATGGTACGACGTGGTGGACATGCCCTTGTCGATCGCTTCGGCTATTTCCGCTACATACATGTCCCGCAGGGCCAGCATCTGGAGTATCTTGAGCCGCGCGGTGTCGGAAAGCGCCTTGAGCGTCGCGTCCAGATTGATCGGATCGTTGTCCACATAGTGGGTGCCCAGAATCTTTTGATAGTTGACGCCCAGTATCACGATCTGTGAATCGCGCTGGCGGATGGGCGCGATCGTCGTCTCGTGCATGAACGAGCAGGAGAATGTCAGCCTGTCGCCAAAGGTCATCGCAAAGCGGCTCTCTATCTGGCTGAGTTCTTCGCGCAGCACTTGCAGATCGTTGCTGATCTTTGTCTCGATGCGCAGGCGGAAGTTCTCGAGCGTCTTCGCGTTCTTCCTGTACACCTCCGCAAGCCGCCCGGCCACCGCGGTCATCAGCGCGGCAGTGGGCTCGATGAGCTTGCCGGGCGCATAAATGAGCGTCATCATTTCCCATTTGAGCACCGGGGACCCCGGAACCGCGTCAATCATCGCGTGCAGCGTCGCCGGATCAGCGAACAGCTGGCTGCAGTCGGGCCTCCGCGCCTCCCTGACATAGAAGGAAAATACCTCTCTGCGAAGGTCGACATGATCCATCGACCGGAAATTCTCAATGAGCGCTTCGGGCGAGGGAAATTCCCCCAGCCTCCTGAAATAATAGTGGGTCATGAAGCACTCAGGGCAGTTTTTCTTCGAGAAAAACAGGACAGCCCCAGGCGTTTCCCTGTCCTGGCTCTGCCAGATGCTCTGGGCCGCCTCGCTTACCGCCGGATCGGGAGCGATCCCTGCGAGCGCGACGATGCGATCATACAATTCGTCGTTAACCCCGTACTTAATCCCCTGGATCAGGTCAAATACCATGCCCGGCGCAGGACGATACGCTATTTCCATCGGGGAAACACCCTTCCGTTCGTTTTCATCATTATCGCATATTTGTGATAAAGACGCAATGATTTATTTGACGGATTACCCATTATTGTACCGGTATTTTTATTTCTAAAGTCCGTATTATTTGCCAATCGCGACCAAATGGCATTGCCATTATGACCCAATAATATCGAAATCATGTGACAGGGCACAAGACCCGCCTGCCAGACTTACGCGCGCATTCATTATTGAATTTGTCTTGCCGGGCGTCCTGATCGCGCAAATAAAAATGACCCGATAAAATACCGGCGCTGTGCTGCCTTATCTGTCGTCTTCCCGGGCGACCTCTTCCATTTGCCCGGCAATGTAGGGAAGTATTTCTTCCCGCTCTATATTAAGCACCAGCGCAAACTCATCGTACAGGGCTTTTTCCGCATACCTTAAGAACTGCGCATCGGCTACGTTCAGTTTCCGGCCTGCCGCCTTTAGCTCCCGCTGCTGAAGATGGAGCGTCTTTATGAGCTTGACAAGCGCGCGGCGGTCTTCGCCGGCCAGAATCTGCTTGTACTGCGCCGCTCGTTCGTTTTTGTTTTCGATCCAGATCGTATCTTCATTGGGCATATCCTTGATGAGCGCACGGATTTCGTCCGCCGAAAGGGTGGGGATCATTTTCCTTTCAACCTTCTTGCTGCCTATAGGCAGATAGTATGTCGAGTCCCTTTCATATATGGGCGTGAGCACATAATATTTGCGAACCTTTTGCTCGCATTTCATATCCTTCGTGCCGGTGATCCTGCAAACGGTGTTTCCATATATGACGGTATCTCCTACTGAGAACATGATATCCCTCCTTTCGCATGGCATCATACACGTGTCATCAGGGCGATCCATATGTTTAGCGATATACATTATAGCATAATTACGCCAAAAATGCACATGTGAATAAAAGCAGGATACCATTGGCAGTCCGTCGAACGGTAATACCCGTGCGAAAAGGAGGGTGCGTCATCGCGGAAATATCGGAGCGGACGCTCTTTCGGGCCGGAGAAGGCGGATACCATACATACCGGATCCCGGCGCTCGCGTACGCCGCCGACGGAAGCCTGCTGGCGCTGTGCGAAGGGCGCCGCGACGGGCAGGGCGACTCGGGCGCCATCGACATCCTCGCGCGAAGGAGCGCGGACCGGGGCGCTACCTGGGGGCCTGCACGCGTCGTGGTGCGCGGCGGAGGCGATACGGCGGGCAATCCCGCGCCGGTGGTTGACGGCGATACGGGCTTTATCCATATGCTTTTCTGCATGAACCGCGCCGACAGGCCCGAACCCCTGATCCACATGGGACGCGCGCCGCGCACGGTGCACGCGGTGGTCAGCCGCGACCACGGCCAGACCTGGTCCGCGCCCCGGGACATCACCGCGCAGGTCAAGCCCGCGCACTGGGGCTGGTACGCCACCGGCCCCTGCCACGGCATACAGCTATCCTCGGGAAGGCTGCTCGTACCCTGCGACATGAGCCTGATCATGGACGATCCTGGCCTCATGCGCGAGCGGATCTATTCGCACTGCGTCTATTCGGACGATCACGGCCTGACCTGGCGCGCCGGAAACCCCGTAGGGCCGGGCTTTAATGAGTGCGCCGCCGCCCAGCGCGCCGACGGATCGGTGGTGCTCAATATGCGCAATTACAACGCGCCGTATCGCGCGGTATCGATAAGCCGCGACGGCGGGCATACGTTCGGCGAAGCGCGGATCGATCGGGCGCTTCCTGATCCCGTCTGTCAGGGAAGCCTGCTAGGCCTGCCCGGCGGCGCACTGCTTTTCAGCAACTGCGCCTCGGAGAAACGCGCGCGGCTGACCGTGCGCCTGAGCCTTGATGGCGGAGAAAGCTGGGCCGCGTCGCGCCTTGTCCACGCCGGGCCCTCGGCCTACTCGGATCTGGCGGTCGCGGGAGATACCGTATACGTGCTCTATGAAAAGGGGCTGCGGCATCCATACGAGCAAATCGCCATCGCGGCCTTTCCGCTCAGCCTGCTTTGGGAAGCATCCGGCGCGTGATTTAAGCGCGATCGGCGTACCGCTACGCGAACAGACGCGGCAGGCCGTCGCATGCCAGGGATGCGGGCGCGGACCGCTCGATGCTCTGCGGTTCCTCCGAAAAGGCCATGCACGCGCTGACCATCAGATCCCAGTCGTCGCGCGTGTACAGGTTATGCCCCGACTGCGGCAGTATCAGCGTTTT
>JBMNNN010000132.1:0-6006 GCA_050942555.1 Christensenellales bacterium | reverse complement strand
GTGGAGCTTGGAACGCACCAGGAGCTCATCGAGCTGGGCGGAATATACAGCGATATATACCGGAAACAGCAGCTCGAGGAGAAGGTCAGGCAGGAAGGGGGCGCCGACGAATGAATATACCGATGCCCGGAGGCGCAGGGCGGCGCGGCGGATACTATACCAACGAGAAGGCCAGGTTCGATCCGCGGCTTTTCCGCAAGCTGATGCGGTTCGCGCTGCCTTACTGGAAGATGCTGCTGCTTGCGCTGCTGCTGATGGGCCTTTTCACCGCGGCCGACATATACCGGCCGATGATCGAGGGACGGGCCATCGACACGTTCATCGAGGGCGTCTCGGAGGGAACGCTGACTATGCAGGATGCCCGGGACGGGCTCATGCGGCTCGTAGGCCTCTACGCACTCATGATACTGGCGCAGTTCGTGCTGAGCTACTGCCGCACGATGACGCTGCGCAGTACGGGCCAGCGGATTATACGCGATATCCGCATGGCGGTTTTCCGGAAGGTGCAGCGGCTGCCGCTGTCCTTTTTCGACAAGCATCCCGCGGGCGTCGTGGTGACGCGCATCGTCAACGACCCCGAAGCGCTCAACGAGCTCTTCACGACCGTGGTGCTGGGCATGTTCCAGAATATCATCGTCCTCTTGGCGGTCACATTCGCGATATTCCGCACCGATGTGCCGATGGCGCTGTGCCTGATGGCGGCGATGCCGCTCATCGCGGTGGCCACGATCGTGTTCCGTCTTAAAGCCCGCGTCATATTCCTGGAAATCCGCAACCGGCTCGCGCATATCAACGCGTTCCTGGACGAGCATATATCGGGCATGGGCGTCATCAAGGCCTTTCATATGGAGAAGGCCAAAATCGATGAATTCAAAAATGTGAACAAGGCCTACTACAGGGCAAACATGCGAAACGTCGTCGTGATGGGCATATTCCGTCCGTTCATAGACTGCGTGCGGTACCTGGCGCTGGCGCTGCTCCTCTGGTACGGCGGTATCCGGACGCTGGGGGACGCGGCCAGCATCGGCATGCTCTATATGTTTATCAAGTACATGGGCATGTTCTTCCACCCGCTCATGGAGCTGGCGGAGGAGTTTAATACGCTGCAAAGCTCGATGGCGGCCGGGCAGAAGATCCACTCGATTCTTGAGGAAGACGAGGAAGTGGAGCCCTCGCATCCGGTACCGGTCGCCCGCCCCGTCAGGGGCCGCATCGAGTTTGACCACGTATGGTTTGCCTACGAGGACGACAACTGGGTGCTGCGCGACGTATCCTTCGTGATCGAGCCGGGCCAGTCGGCGGCGTTCGTGGGCGCGACCGGCGCCGGGAAGACCAGCATCATCAATCTTCTGTGCGGATTCTACGAGTATCAGAAGGGAAGGATACTGATAGACGGCGTGGAAATTAAATCGATGAGCAAGAAGGAGTACCGCAGGCATATCGGCCTGGTGCTGCAGGACGTGTTCCTGATGGCCGGGGATATAACGACCAACATCCGCATGTGGAACGAGCGGATCAGCGACCAGCGCGTCCGCGAGATCGCGCGGTATGTGCAGGCCGACAGCTTCATCGAAAAGCTGCCCGGCGGCTACGACCATGTGCTCCGCTCGGGAGGCAGCACGCTTTCGTCGGGGGAAAGGCAGCTTATTTCGTTCGCCCGCGCGCTGACGCAGGATCCCGAGATACTGGTGATGGACGAGGCCACCGCGAACATCGACACCAACACGGAGCTCCTCATTCAGGAGGCGCTTGTAAGGCTCCAGCAGAACCGGACGACGATCGCGGTCGCGCACCGCCTGTCTACGATCAAGAACGCCGACCGCATATTCGTGATCCACAGGGGGCGGATCCGCGAGTCGGGCAGCCATAGCGAGCTCATGGAGCACAGGGGGCTTTATTATCATCTGGTGCAGCTGCAGTACAACGGGGCCGCTGAGTCCGCTCAGCAGGCGTAGCGGGCAGCGGGCCGGGCCGCCCATAGAGAAACCCGGCAGCAGGGCCGGGTCCGGATAGATTTGGTTGGCTGTGAACCGAAAGGCCGGATCGTCAGCGCCTGAAGAAGAAGCCGCGTCCGTCGCACGCACCGCAGAAAAGGACCACAAGCAGCAGGAAGAAGAACAGAAGGCTGTCCTTGTCGTCCTTGTCGAACAGTCCGCAGTTACAGAATAGGATTACCAACAGCAGGAAGAAAAACAGCAGGCTGCTGTTGGTATCATCTGCTCGATGCTGCACATCCATAAGGGGTACCTCCTTTAAGAATATTGCCGCTTACTGTACATATATGAAACGGGGTAACGGAGTGTGATCAACAAAAACGAGAAGGAACTGGCGCGGCGCGCCCGGGAACTCGGGATCACCGGGTGGCGCGCGCTTGCGCCCATGCGCTTCGATGCGTGGAAACCGCGCCGCCCTGCGCGGGGCATGACCGCCGATCCGGAGGCTGTCCTTCCGGGCGCGACCGCGATGCTGGTGCTGATGGCGGCCTACCGTCCGTGGCGCGATTGGCCGGATCCGTCGCTGTGGGTGCATCCGCACTACCCCGCCTACCACCGGCTGCGGCAGGCGGCACTGGAGCTCGTGTCGTGGATTAAGGCGCAGGGATGGCGCGCCGCAGACGCGCACAGGCTGCCGCAGCGCCACGCCGCGTTCGCCGCAGGATTCGGTACCGCCGGTGTGAACGGCATGATCATCCATCCCGGGTACGGGAGCCGGATCTGCTTTTATACGATACTGACCGACATGCCGCTGCCGCTGACCGCTCCGGTCACGGGCGAAATGCGCCGGTGCGACGCCTGCGGCGCGTGCGAAACAGGCTGTCCGGCGGGCGCGCTGCGCGGCTGCTCGCGGGTCGACGCGCAGCGGTGTCTGCGCTCCTATGCCCCGATGCGCCGCGAGATACCCGAGCCGGTGCGCATGATGCTGGGAGCGCGGCTCATGGGCTGCGACGAGTGCCAGTCGGTCTGCCCGATAAACCGGGACCTTACGCCCGTCGATCCCCCGGAGGAGCTGCTGCGCGCCACAAGGCTTGCCGGCCTGCTGGACTGGGGAAGCGATGCGTGGCGGGAGCAGCTCACGCTCCTGGGCAGCATGATCGGCGCCAACGAGGCCCGCGCGGTGCGCACGACCGCGGCTGCGGCGATGCATACCGGAAATACCGGCGATCCGCGCTTCCTGCCTGCCCTTAATAGGCTCGAATCCCATCCCGACGAGCGCGTGCGGGAAATGGCGACCTGGGCGGCGCGCCGGATCCGCAGGCCCGATGCTTCGGTAAGCGGGAACGACAATCGGGCGGATTAGCCCTTTTCCCGCATCGCGGAAGTGGTATAATATTCCCGAAGGGGGAACCGGAGTATGAACTGGATCAGGAGATTCATGGCCGGAAGATACGGCGCCGATCATCTGTCGATCGCTCTTATGCTGTTGTCGCTGCTTTTTATGATCGCTGCGAGCCTGTCGGGCTGGGTCGTTTTCTCGATACTCAGCCTCGTGCCGATGGCATGGTGCTTCTCCCGGCTGCTGTCGCGCGACATCGCACGCCGCCGCGCCGAGAACGAAGGGTTCCTGCGCCGGGTGCGCGGCCTAATCTCCCGGCTGCGCCGCATAGTAAGGCGGATCGCGGGCATCCGAACCCATCGCTATTTCCGGTGTCCGCAGTGCGGTATCGCGCTGCGCGCACCGCGAGGAAAGGGGAAGATCCGGGTCTCCTGCTCCAAATGCGGGAACCGTTTTGAGACAAGGACATGAATCGGATCAGCGGGTATCGGATAGCTGATCAGATGCTTTCATTTAAAATGGTATCGTTTGGGATAAGTAAGAGCCGCCCTTTCGGGCGGCCCTTTTCGCAAAGGAGCGGCGTAAGCCCGGGCCGGGCTAACGGGTCATCGAGCGCTCTGCCATTTCAATCGCGGTGCGTACGATTCGTCCGCAGTCGCGCGAAGAAACGGAGCCCCAACCTTCCCGCTTGACGGTTTCGTCCACGCCTATCTGCTGTGCGATGGCATATTTAAGCTCTTCGGACATGACGCTTCGTTTTGCCATTTTTCAAACCTCCCTTGCATGCGACAGTACGCACACTATATAGATTGCCCGCGGCGCTTACGATCATGAAACGTATTATCTGCGCGCCTTGCGCATTTTTTCAAATAAAAATCAGCCCAGCGCGACGTCGAGTATCATCATGACCGCAAAGCCCGCCATACAGCCGAGCGTCGCGATATCGGTCCGGGAGCCCTCGTCGCCCAGCTGCGCCTCGGGAATGAGCTCCTCCACCACGACATAGATCATCGCACCGGCTGCGAACGCCAGCGCATAGGGAAGCACCGGCTCCATGACCATCATCGTGGCCGCGCCCAGCATCGCTGCGAACGGCTCCACGATGCCCGACGCCTGCCCGTATGCGAATGCCTTTGCGCGCGAGAAGCCTTCCCGGCGCAGCGGGATCGATACCGCGGCCCCTTCGGGGAAATTCTGAATGCCAAGGCCGAGCGCCAGCGCTACCGCGCCCGCGAGGCTGGCCGAAGGGACGCCCGACGCGGCCGCTCCGAACGCGACGCCCAGCGCGAGCCCCTCGGGTATATTATGCAGCGTAATGGCCAGTACAAGCAACACGCTTCGCTGCCATCCTGTCTTGACGCCCTCGGCCTGATCGCGCACAAGCCCCAGATGCAGGTGGGGGAGCGTCCGATCCACGATGTACAGGAACCCGCCGCCTGCCAGGAATCCGATCGCGACGATCGCCCAGGAGGGCAGCGTGCGGCCCTGCGCCATATCGAGGGCCGGCTCCAACAGCGACCAGAAGCTGGCGGCGATCATCACCCCGGCCGCAAAACCCAGCATCGCGTTGAGTACGCCGCGCCGGAGCGAGCGGAACAGAAATACGAGCGCCGCGCCCAGCGCCGTCAGAGCCCATGTGAAAAGCGAACCCATGAGCGCCTGCGTGACCGCGGATAAGCTACCAAGCCATTCCAGCATATCCGTTTCCTCTCTGCAGCGCCTTTACCGGCGCAGAAATGCCTCGTATTGTGCAAATACCTGACGCGTGTCCCCGCGCAGCCCCTCGTGGCTGTAAGCGTCGGTGCCGGGAAGGGGCGGGAAGACGTCCCACAGCGCGAGTCCCGGCCTGGGATCCGCGCCGGTCAGCGTCCGGGAAAGCTCCTCCAGCGTGTACGCGCCCTCGGGCCACCGCTCGTAGCATGTGTACGAGGCAGGAAGGCAGTCGTCGGTGTCGCAGGAAAGCTCCTCTGCCGGGCCGATGCCCAGCGCGTCCGACAGGAACATGCCCAGCGCGTACCGCCTGGCCGTATTCCACGGGTGCGGCCCGGGAA
This sequence comes from Christensenellales bacterium, assembly GCA_050942555.1. Lineage (GTDB taxonomy): Bacteria > Bacillota > Clostridia > Christensenellales > UMGS416 > JAAYXU01. The sequence goes on along the minus strand of JBMNNN010000132.1, from coordinate 682 downwards.
ACGTCTCGAACCGGAGCCGGTCGGCCGCGCCTGCCTGTCGGTAGACAGTGGCCACCCTGCGCGCCATGCTGTAGAAGAGGTCCTCGGGAAACAGCGAATCCTCCACGCCCTGAAAAAGATACAGGGGTCTGGGGGCAAAAAGGCCCAGCGCCTGCCACATCTCGATGTTCCCCACTATGCCAGGCAGCAGGTTGCAGTGGCAGTGCTTCTTTTCCTTGCGAGCGATGAACTCAAAGCTGGAGGGGTATCCCGAGGAGGACAGGGCCGAAAGCTCCGGACACAGGGCGCCCAGGAAAAGCGTCAGCGTACCGCCGCCGGAATTGCCTATCGCCGCCATCCGACCCGCGTCAACGCGTGCGTCGGCCATTGCCCAGCGCAGCCACGCGATGGTCTCCATTACGATGAGCCCCTGTATGCTCAGACCGCATGCGAAGGGTGTGACCGAGTCCCTGTGGCCCATCGGCGCGCGCTCGCCCTGCCCGATGTTGTCGGGCACCAGCACCACGGCGCCCTGCCGGGCCAGACGCCGCGCCATGGCCTGATAGCCCGGATTTAGCTTACAGTGTGCGCCGTGTCCGCAGCACAGCAGCACGAATGGCCGCCGTCCGCCGCCCTCGGGCACGTAGAGGTGCGCGGCGGCCTGTACGCCCGGCCAGGATTCGGCCTGGAGAAACGCTATTTG
>JBMNNN010000131.1:0-6108 GCA_050942555.1 Christensenellales bacterium | reverse complement strand
CTCTGGGTCGCAACAAAAAGGCCGCTTCTGCTGCGGGGCGTCGTCTTTAACGAATACGACGGCTATCGGTGGTACGACACGACCGCAAGCAGCCGCTACCGGATCAGCGCGCTCAACAACCGGCCGGTACTCGCAGACGTGTTCGACCTGAACCGCCCCGACGCGCCGGAACTGCAGGGCGAGCTCGAGCGGATGCTCGTCCCGACCGAGATCACCGTCATCCATCTGACGATGAGTCCCTCGTCGATGTTCGTGCCCTTCAGAATCTCCCGCGTGGATCCGACGAAGCGCTTTGATCTGATCGTCTATTTTAACGACAAGGGCGAGGTCTTTACGACCCGCGACATGCGTCCCGGAAGCGGCTATACGATCGAGGCGGTGCTGCCCGATTACAAAAACCCGGAGTTTCCCGCGCTCATGGCCCGCCTGCTCGCCGAGGCCGCTCCCGACGATCCGCAGAAGATGGAATCCATCGGGGCGCGGTATCTCGCCCTTCCCGAAAACACGATGTCCCCGGTAGTGTACAAGACCACCGAAATCATCGCGCGAGGAGCGGCAAACGACTTTGAGAAGGCGGCGCGCATACGGGACTATCTGGCGACACATTTTCGCTACACGACGACGCCGCCCGAGCCGCAGGGCGGCGACTTCGTGACCGAGTTTTTCGATTCCGGAGAGGGGTACTGCACCTATTTCGCATCGGCGATGGCCGTGATGGCGCGCATCGCCGGGCTGCCCTCGCGGTATGTGGAGGGCTACCGCGTCGTTCCGGGGCCGCGGAACGAATGCACCGTGACCAACGAAAGCGCCCATGCCTGGGCCGAGGTCTATTTCGAGGGCATCGGGTGGATCCCATTCGACGCGACCCCGTCGGGGAGGGAGGAAACCGACGATACGCCCCGCGAGCCGGGCCCCGCCCAACCCTCGCCCATCGAGCCTGAGGAGCCCACGCCCGAGCCCGATTCCGTGCTGCCGCCGCTGCCCGCGCCCGCGCCCTCGCGCGTACCGCTCGCGCTTGGCATTACAGGAGGGCTGGCGCTCCTGGCGCTGGCCGCTCTTGCTGCGTTCAGCCGCCTGCGCACCGCGATGTGGGTGGTGCGCCGTCTCCGCCCCGATCCGGCGGGACAGGTGCGGTATCTGTTCGGCGATATACTCTCGCTGCTGCTCATGTTTAATTCGCCTGTCAAGACCGGCGAGACGCTGTACACGTACGCGCACCGGATCGACCGGTGGCTTGCGATGGACGGGCTCACGCTCACGCAGATCGCCGATATCGTCGTGCGCATGACCTATTCCGAGCGTCCGCCCACGGACGGGGAGGTGCAGACCGTCGCGCGGTTCCGGTACCTGCTGGCGCGGTACACGCTGCGCGCCTCGGGCGCGCTGCGCTATTTCCGCGAACGGGCGCTCCGCGTACGCAGAAGCAGGGGTTGAGCGCATCGGCCGGAATTGCGTCAATCACATGGCTCGCCGTCATCGCCCAGCGAATCCAGCAGCGGGCGTATCGTGTCCCAGTCAAAGCCCCGGCGCATCAGCGACGCGCCGATCTTCTGCCTGAGCGCGGCGGGATCGGCGACCTGCCCGTATCGCCTGCGCAGCCTGTCGAACTCCGCGCGGGCGTTTTCCTGTTCCAGCTCGGGCGTATACTCGTCAAGCGCCAGCGCGATCGTGTCGCGATCCACGCCCCGCGCCAGCAGCTCCTGCTCAATGCCCCATCTTCCGCTGCGCCGCACCGAAGCCCTGTCGCGAACCCACAGCCGCGCAAACTCGGCATCGTCGAGGTAGCCGTACTGCGCGAGCTTTTCCCGCGCACTGTCGGCGGCTTCGTCCGAATAGCCTTTCCGCCTGAGGTAATCGCGCATCTCCCGGTGGCTGCGCATCCGGCTCTCCAGATACCTTAGCCCCTGTTCGAATGCCTGCTGCGCCTCGTGTATGCGCTCTATCTCCTGCCAGCGCGCGTCATTGAGCTCGTCGCCCTCCCGCAGGCCGGTCTGCGCGCAGGTGATCAGCGAGAGCGAACCCCGGTATTCGCCGTCCACGAATACCGATACCCGGTTTTTGTTCTTCTTCTGCGCTTCAATTTTTGTGATCTTTCCCACAGGTGCCTCCCGAACCCAGTACATATTCCGCTCCATTGTAGCACAAAATAACGGCTGAAAATACCACTTCGAAGGAGGCTCGTCATGTACGGACAACAACCCCAGCTGGATTCAAAAAACCTGTCCTATCTGGAGGACAGCATGAGCTATGAGGCGCTGGCCGTAAAGAAATGCCAGCAGTACGCCACGCAATTTCAGGATCCCGTGCTCAAAGACATGGCATCCCAGCTGGCTCAGCATCATCGCCAGCACTATGACACGCTGCTGAACTATCTGCAAAGCCATCAGTAAGGAGGATGAGCGATGACCACCAACACGAACCCCGGACAGCCCATCATGAGCGAAAAGGAGCTCATGTACGACCTGCTCAATCAGGAAAAGGAGATCGCGAAGCTCTACGCTACCGCGATCACCGAAAGCTCGTGTCCCAACATGCGCCAGGTGCTCAACCAGAATATGCAGCAGACCTGCGCTGACCAGTACAGCCTTTTTGACCAGATGCGCAACAAGGGATACTACCAGTCGAAGGACGCGCAGGCCAGCGAGGTGCAGCAGGCCAAGCAGAAGTATTCGACGATGCGCAACCAGATCAGCTGATACGGGATGAACGAGACCCGGCCAGCCAAGCTGGCCGACACCCCATGTTCCGGTTGCGGAACATGGGGTTTCTTAACCGCTCTCAGTTTCGTTCAAATACCGTGATAAAGGCGTACGGATAGCCGTCGGCGCGCAGCTTCTCCACCATACTGTCGGCATTGGCGCGGATCCTGAAGGAACCCACCTGGATCCGCGGGTAGTAGCTGATATATGCGTCGTATCCCCGGGCTCTCAGATCAAGAAGCGCCGTTTCGGCCTCGTCGGTGCTGGCATACTCGCCCGCGCTGACCCGGTAGTAGATTTCGGCGGACGTCCCTTCGACGATCTGCTCGTACCGCTGCTTTACGATTGCGATATTGCCGGCCACATCCTGCGCAAAGTCCATGTGGTAGCCATGCTCTACGATCATCGGATAGGGGATCCGCACCTTGTTGCATTCGTGCAGGAATGAATAATAGTCCCATTCTCCGCTGCCCTTCTTCGTGCGAACCTCGAACCTGAACCCCATCATGTCGGCCAGCGGCTTGTAGAGCTGGGTGGCCATCGCGGTTTGCTCCTGCACCGGATGCACCGGATTGTATAGCGGAACGATCACGACCAGTATACCCCTGTTTGGCACGCCCGCGCTGTTCACGCTCCAGTTCGTATGCAGGTCGACGCCCAGATCACAGCCCGCCTGCTGCAGACGTCTCGCGCGCTCGCTCCACCGGATATTGGTCGTCTCGGGACGCAGATTGACGATGCCCGGCAGCTTCGCCAGCTCTGTGGCCAGCTGCCGCATCACGGTACCCTCCCGGTAAGCCCTGAACTCTGGTGTGGTCGCGTACTGGACGGGAATCGCGTTGTCTCCGTCCCCATGGCTGCCCAGCACGCCGATTTTGGTCAGTCCGTACAGCATGGCTCAGTCCTCCCAGTACGTCATGTCGGTCGGCGCCTGCTGGGTATCGGTAAGGCGCTTTTCCCTGATCTGTACATAGAGCTGATTGGTAAACACGCACAGCGCCGCAAGGATCACCGCCTGAATGAAGCCCGAAACCAGCAGCTCCACGCTCCATGCCACCTTGAGCACGAGAGCCATATAAAGCGGCGTCACCACGATGCTCACGCCCAGCAGTATATACGGGATCGCCCAATTCGCCTTCAGTGTCGGGAGCAGCTTGAGAAAGGCCCCCAGAGAATATAAAAAACCGCCTACAACCAGCAGCTCCGGCCGGATAAGGTCGGTAACCAGGTTCCAGTCCATTTCGGAAACACCCCCTGAGTCAGCATATGCGCGAGGGATGGGCGCGGTGTGGAAGGCGGCGAGCGCCTGGAAATGGCTGCTTTTCTTGACAGCCCGGATGGCCTGCGCTATAATGTGCGATGAATTGGCGGCCGCTATAAGGAGGCTTCATGGACTGGTTTCAAAGCTTTATTGCCGGATTATCGACGCCTCTTGCGCAGCGACTCGCTGTTGTGCTGTGCTCGGCCCTGCCGATCGTTGAGCTCAAGGGGGCGATCCCGATGGGACTTGCCTTCGGCATTCCCCTGTGGGAGACGTACCTGTTGGCCAATCTGGGCTGCGCGCTTCCGGTCATACCGATCATGCTGTTCATGCAGCCGGTGATCCGCTGGATGTATACGAAGCGGCTCTTCAAGCGCTTCGCGGCCTGGGTGGATGGCAGGACGCAGCGCAAGAAAGGGATGGTCCAGAAGTTCGAGTATCTGGGGCTTTTTATATTCGTAGCGATACCGCTTCCCACGACGGGAGTATGGACCGGCTCGATGATCGCCTCGGTGCTCAGGATGCCCATCGTCAAAGCGGCGCCCACCGTCATACTGGGCAATCTCGTGGCGGGATTGATCATGCTGCTGAGCGGATTCTTTATCCGCTAGCGCCCGCGGCATGCCGACAAACACTGCGACGCAGTCATACTTTATTCCTTATAAAGAGCGGTGGAGGGAATGGGCCCTGTGAAACCCGGCAACCTGCCAGCGGCAAGGTGCCAAATCCCACGGAGTCGCGGGGACTCCGGCAGATGAGGAGAGCGGGCCTGTCTGCATGGACAGGCAATTTTCATTTTGGAGGCTTATACAGGTGAAATACAGGTTTACTTCCGAATCGGTGACAGAAGGGCACCCCGATAAAATGTGCGACCAGATATCCGACGCGATACTCGACAGCATGCTCGCATGCGATCCGGAGGCCCGCGTTGCCTGCGAAACGGCCGCGACCACGGGTACCGTGTTCGTGATGGGTGAAGTGTCGACCCATTGCTATGTGGATATACCGGGCATCGTCCGCCAGACGGTGGCGGATATCGGGTACACCCGCGCCAAGTACGGGTTTGACGCGGAGAACTGCGGCGTGCTGGTCAGCATACACGAACAGTCGGGGGATATCGCGATGGGCGTGGACCGGGCGCTGGAGGACCGCGAGGACGCCGACTCGAACTGCGGTCTGGGCGCGGGGGATCAGGGCATCATGTTCGGCTACGCCTGCGACGAGACCCCCTCGCTGATGCCGATGCCCATAGCGCTTGCCCACGCGCTCAGCCGCCGCCTGGCGGCGGTGCGCAAGTCGGGCGAGCTGCCGTGGCTGCGCCCCGACGGCAAAACCCAGGTGACCATACTCTACGAGGACGGGCGGCCGGTGGCAGTGGATACCGTCGTGGTTTCGGCGCAGCATCATCCCGATATCGACGACCGCGAGATACGGGAGGACATCATCGGCCATGTGATCCGGCCGGTTCTCCCCGAGGGGCTGGACGCTTCCCGCGTCCGCTACCTCATCAATCCCACCGGGCGGTTCGTCGTGGGCGGACCGGTCGGCGACTCGGGCCTTACGGGCCGCAAAATCATCGTGGACACATACGGGGGCTACGCCCGCCACGGAGGAGGCGCGTTTTCAGGCAAGGACCCCACCAAAGTGGACCGCTCGGCCACATATGCCGCCCGGTGGGTGGCCAAGCACGTCGTGGCCGCAGGGCTTGCGTCCCGGTGCGAGATCCAGCTGGCCTACGCGATCGGCGTGGCCTGGCCGGTGTCGGTGATGGTGGATACGTTCGGCACCGGGCAGGTTGACTCTGAGAAAATATCCCGGGCGATCTATGAGGTCTTCGACCTGCGTCCCGGGGCGATCATACGCGACCTCGACCTGCGCCGCCCGATATACCGGCAGGTAGCCGCATACGGGCATTTCGGACGGACCGATCTTGACCTGCCGTGGGAACGCCTGAACCGGGTGGAAGCGCTCAGGGCTGCGGTCTGCGGCTGACCGGACGGGGAATCGACATGGAGGAACTCACCGCCACAACGCTCGAAATCGTATACCGCAACGAGGAGAACGGATACACCGTCGCCACGATAGAAGCCGGCGATGCGGTGCATACGGCGGTGGGCATGCTTCCCGGGCTGCGGGAGGGCGAGCGGG
>JBMNNN010000130.1:0-6179 GCA_050942555.1 Christensenellales bacterium | reverse complement strand
CTCGGGTTTACTGTCGCATACCTGTGTCAGAACCACACCGGGCAGGCAAGCCAGCGCCCGCGCGTGCTCATGATGAATCCCTCCGCAGCCGACGATCGCGACGCGAAATATTGTATTGCTCATAATTATTCTTGTAATCCTACTTTACTTTTGCTGCCCTGCCCGTCCGGCTCGATTCGTATACCGCCAGTATGATGGCCAGCGGGTGGCGGGCGTCGCGACCGGTGATGGCAGGCTGGCGCCCCTCCAGTATCACGTCCACCATGTCCTGAACCTGACGCTGGTGGCACGATGAGGGAATGGCAGCGCTGCCCGCTCCGGCGCTCTCGCCGGCATCTGCGGTCTTTCCATCCTGCTCATCCCGGAAGTGCCACTCGCGGATCTTGTCGTTCTCGATGATCACGCTTCCGTTCGATCCATATATGTCGAGACGCTGCTGGAATCCCGGATATGCGGTCGTGTTTCCTTCCAGTATACCGATAGCGCCGTTTTTGAACTTCATAATGGCTGCCGCCACGTCCTCGACCTCGATGCGCTCATGGGCCAGCGTGCCGCAGTACGCGGTCACTTCCTCAACCTCGCCGCAGAGCCACTGCACCATGTCCACATAATGAACCGACTGATTCATAAGCGCGCCGCCGCCGTCCAGCTCCCATGTGCCGCGCCAGTCGCCGCTGTCATAGTATTCCTGGGAGCGATACCATTTGGTATGGGAGCCGGCAAACGTAATTTTACCGATGCGTCCCGTATCAATGGCCTCTTTGGTACGGATGAGATCGTCGGCGAAGCGGTGCTGCGATATGCATGAGAGCAGCACACCGGCCTTGTCGCAGGCCTCTATGAGCCGGTCCGCCGCCTCCAGCGTCACATCGATGGGCTTTTCCACGAGCACGTGCTTTCCGGCGGCCGCCGCCAGCACGCCCAGATTGGCATGGTCGCCGCTGGGTACGCAGATGTGCACGAGCTCCACCGCGGGGTCGGCCAGCATATCCTCGTAGCGCGTGTATGCCCTGCAATCGTTTTCCTGTGAATAGCGGAGCGCTTTTTCCTCCACACAGTCGCATACCGCGACGAGCTGCGCGTTGTCAATCGCCCTGATGCACTTGATGTGGGTGGGGCCAATCGCTCCCAGTCCTACTACGCCACAACCGATTTTTCTCATTGATCTTTCCTCCATATTATTTATTGCAGACTCTCGACGAGCGACAGCACAGCCCTGGCCGCAGCGTCAAAGCGCTCGGCGCCCGTAGGTCCGTATTCCTCGCCCAGATGTGGCTCGATGGAAACGAATCCTTCAAAACCGGCCGCCGCTGCCTCCGAGAGAATGCGCAGGCACTCCCCGTCGCCCTGCCCGCATGGACGGTGTACGTTTCCGGTGATCTGGCGGCCCATATCGCGTTCCGCTTTCCTGTCCGAATACACCGAATCCTTCATATGGAAATACACTATGCTGTCGCGCAGCAGGTTCCATGCGAATGGATAGTTCTGTACGCCGCACTGCACGAAGTTGGAGAAGTCATATATGCCCCGCATGACGGTCGGATCCATCGTATCGAGAATATCCCGGCACCGCTCGGGGATGTCGCCGTATATGGCTTTCTCGTTCTCGTGGAGCAGCATCACGCCGCTTCCCCGCGCCGCGTCTGCGAGGCGTCCCAGCTGGTCCATCACCTTGCCGCGGTAGGTGGCGGGGGCCTCGCCTTCGGGGATGAAGAAGCTGAACATACGGATATAGCTCGTTTCCAGCGCATGGGCGAGCTCCAGCACGTGCAGGAACTTCTCCATATGGGGCTCGAAATCGCTACGGATATCGATCTTGCCTATCGGGGAGCCGACCGCTGACACGGCAAAGCCGCGATCCTTCATGCGCGCGAGCGCCGCGCGGGCTTCGCTGACCGTATAGTCGGCCACGGGTTTGCCGTCGGCCGCGCGGAACTCAATATACCGGATTCCGTAGCGTGAAAGAACTTCCATCTGCAGATCCAGCGGCGCGCCGATTTCGTCTGCGAAAGCGGAAACCAGAAACTTGCTCATCGGCAGTACTCCTGTCGTTAAATTATCGATTCTATCGATATTATATATGAGGTCCGGGAAAAATCAACCTGTGGCGCGGCATGCATGAGGAATCCCTATGCTATATCCGTAAAACGAAAAATCTCACTCTAAAACTATGCAGGAGATTTCACGTGCAGTTTCCGCTCCTGTACCTGAAACCGCGAATTTTCCGTAAGAAAAAAGCCTTCCCTAAAAGAGGAAGGCTTTTTTGGCCACATCAATAACGGCGGCGGGACTCGAAGCAGTCGCGGCAATATACCGGACGGCCTTCGGTGGGCTGGAAGGGCACCTGGGTCGGTTTGCCACATCCGTCACAGACTACGTCGTACATCGGGCGCTGGCGGCGTCTGTTCTGACGGCAAGCGGGGCAACGCTTGGGATCGTTCTCGAATCCCTTTTCGGCAAAGAAAGCCTGCTCGTCCGCGGTGAACACGAACTCCATGCCGCACTCGGCGCATACCAATGTCCTGTCCTGATACATGATAAATCCTCCTGGCAGATAATATTTCCGGGAATTGTGACTCCTTCATTCCCGAACCCAATTATCTTGAGGAGGAAGTATACGGAAGTGCACATCCTGTGGATGAATCCATTATACCATCTTTTTCGCGTTTGTACAGCTTTTTTTTAAATTTCCTGCGTGATATCTCCAATCCATACCGCAGCGATTCATTTCGGGACTGGTTGCGCGCATTTTCTGCCCAGCATATATGTAAGTAAAAAAGCTGATGCGGCGAGCATCAGCTTTGCTGGGTGGTTTCTTATTTGATCTCGACGGTGGCTCCGACTTCGGTGAGCTTCGCCTTGAGCTCTTCGGCGTCTTCCTTGGAAAGACCCTGCTTGACCTTGCTGGGCGCTCCGTCCACGATGGCCTTGGCGTCTTTGAGGCCCAGACCGGTCTGCTCGTGCACGACCTTGATGACCTTGATCTTCTGATCGCCTACGGCGGTCAGTACGACGTCGAACTCGGTCTGTTCGGCGGCTTCCTCGGCAGCGGCCTCGGGGGCTCCTGCTGCGGGCGCGGCGGCAGCGACGGCGACAGGCGCAGCGGCGCTCACGCCGAAGATCTCCTCCAGCTCCTTTACAAGCTCCGAAAGCTCCAGTACGTTCATGCTCTTGATGGCTTCAATGATTTGCTCTCTGGTTATATCTGCCATGATTCATTAACCTCCTGATTTTTTACCTGATATTAGGCGCTTTCTTTTTGATTCTTGATCGCGTTAAGCGCAGTTACAAGGCCGCGCGCTGGCCCGCTGAGCACCGTTACAAAGCCTCTGGCGGGTCCGTTGAGGACGCTCATCAGCTGTGCTATGAGGACTTCCTTGGACGGGATCTTGCTCAGATCGGCCACATCCTCAGCGCTGATCATCGTTTTTCCCAGCAAGCCCAGCTTGATCTTTGTCTTCCTGGTCTTTTTCTGGTAGTCGAGAATGATCTTCGCTCCCGCTGTGGGATCCGTGTAGGAAAAAGCCACGGCGGTCGGCCCAGACAGATTCTCGAGCCCGCTGATGCCGATCATGTCGGCGGCGCGGCTGATCATCGTGTTCTTGAGCACTTTGTACTCGATACCGGCCGCACGGAACCGGTTGCGGAGCTCAGTTACCTCCTGTACCGTCAGGCCGATATAGTCGATCAGCACGGCGCTCTTCGCCTTTTCGAGCTTCTCCCGGATCTCCGATACGACAATTTCCTTTGCCTGCCGATTGGCGGACATTGCTACACCTCCTCTTTGCAAACTCGCATCAAAAAACTCCGCGCAGCGTCAAAGACACGGAGTTATCCCTCATGATGAGCGATACCTCGGCAGGACACATTAAGCCCGAAGGCGCCTGCTGTCTTTGGCAGCGCGATGTTCAATTGGCGCGTATATTATACAATCGGGGGAATTGCTTGTCAACCAAAATTTTTCGACTTTTGCTGTTATCTTGTGATATTGTCTCTGTGTATTATCTTGATAAAATGTCTCTATGGAAAAGATAACAATGACGAGAAAACAGCTAAAACGGCATACTGTAATCACCCAAGTGATCGATGGACTGATAACGCGAGAAAAAGCGGCAGAGCTCCTTGAGCTTTCAGTGCGGCAAATCGACCGAATAAAAAAGAGCTATCTACAAGAAGGGGTAGAAAGCCTGATACACAAGAATACGGGAAGAAAACCGGCACACGCGCTGGACGAGGAGACGAAGGAGAAGGTGATTCGGGAGTGTTTCATATTTCGTGTAAATGGATTTCCTATCGAAAGAATGGATATACCGAGGACAGCTTTTCCCACCTAGGAAGACAGGGCTCCGCAGAGATGCGACCCGAGCGCCCGGGATGGGTTTGCCGGAGATGGACGGGCTGATTGGCGCGTCCGTCTTTGTCCATCTCCGGGAAAACCGAAAGCGATAAATCTCGGGGGTTTCGGGGGCAGAGCCCCCGCTCTCAGGATGCCCGAAGGTTTTCAAACCGTTCCTCAAAGAATACCATTAACTGCCCTATTATGATACCCCAATCCCGGACGGGCATGCTCCACTTTTTTATGATTTCCTGAATCGACAAATATACTGATTTTCTGACAGAGTCGTCCGTGGGATATATCGTCTTGGTTTTAGTGTACTTCCTCAGCATACGATGGAATCCTTCCACCGCATTGGTGGTATAGATCAGCCGCCGGACTTCTTCCGGGTATTTGAAGTAGGTGGTAAGCTCAGCCCAGTTCGCATCCCACGACTTCAGGATCTGCGGATATTTGCCGTTCCATTTCTCCCGGAATTCCTCAAGCCGGAACTCGGCATCATCCAAAGTCGGCGCCCCGTATACCCGCTTAAGGCCCGCCATGACGGCCTTGATATCCTTGTTGGGGACATATTTTGTAGAGTTACGAATCTGATGAATAATGCAAAGCTGCTGCTCTGTACGAGGGAAAACTGTTTTGATTGCTGACGAAAAACCGCTAAATTGTCGCGGCAGGCTATCAATATGTCTTTGACTCCCCGGTTTCTTAATTCATTGCACACGCTTAGCCAGAAAGATGCACTCTCGTTCTCCGAAATCCATATCCCCAGTATTTCTTTCCGCCCCTCCATATTAATACCCAGTACCGCCCATGTAGAAAGTCAGCTTGCAGCTGGTGCGGTTGCACTTCTTTGTATGGGCTCCATGGGCCAGCAGCCCTATATCAACGGCTCCCAATACCCCTTGGTTGCCCGCGCCTGTGCAGAGTCAGTAAGGGGTAGCGTTCCCCTCTATGTAGGCGTTAGCGATGTTTCGGTTCGTCGAGTGGCGGAACGCATTGATGCGTTACAGGAAATGGCTATTGATGGCGTTGTGGCTACTGTGTCCTATTACTACGCCCTCTCTCAAAAGGAAATCGTTTATTATTACAGGAAAATCGCCGACTTCTCTCCCTACCCGCTATATCTATATGATCTACCTGCAATAAGCCAAGTATTCTTATCTTCAGATACTGTACTGACGCTCATGAATCATCCGAATATCCGGGGTATCAAGAGTGCCAATATAACTATGCTACGTAAGGTAATGAGAGATCCCTCCTTTAATCAGGAATTCCGAATATACTTCAGTGGGCTGGACATCATGGACGTGGCTTCCAGTTATGGTCTTTCCTATATGTTAGACGGAATGTTTGTACGCCTGTGATTAGCGCCGAATTCGGTCGTTGCCTTGCCAAAAGAGATATTAGGGGAGTTAGCGCGGCTTTGGATCAGATCCTTTCCTTGCGTGATACTATGGTAAAGTACGGTATTTGGTCGTCATTTACTTACGTTATGAACAGACTGGGATTCCCTGGCTATTTTAACCCCGATTATGTTGAGCTGAGTGTCGACAGTCAAGAAGTGTTGGACAATCGTCTGATGGCTATGGGTGAGATAATATGAATAAACTTGTCAATTCCGGACTATAGGGCATGGCAGTCGATCTAACGTTACTGTGGAAGGTAGAGGGCGCCTATCGCTTTGCCAAACGGGTGTCTGGTTACGAAGGATAATTGGGGATCGTGTCAAGTTGTTCTGGGTAAAAGATCAGGCAGAAGCAACAGTATCACGAACGGAACCCAAAGCCTTGAGTAGCATCCTTGTTCCGTCAAGCCTCCCAGAGCGAACGTAAGATTTTTCAAA
>JBMNNN010000195.1:0-3664 GCA_050942555.1 Christensenellales bacterium | reverse complement strand
TGGTCCGCATACAGGAGCCCTTCAAGCGGGCCAACCGGCTCTTTCATCCGCTGGATACCGTGGTCCGCGTGGGCGGACACGAGATCGGCGGCAGGCAGTTCGTGGTGGCCGCAGGGCCATGCGCCGTAGAGAGCGAAAAGCACATATGCGAAATGGCGCACCTCATAAAGGCCGCTGGCGCTCATTTTCTGCGTGGCGGCGCGTTTAAGCCCCGGTCGTCCCCGTACAGCTTTCAGGGACTGGGGAAGGAAGGTCTCGCGTATCTGGCTCGGGCCGGCAGGGAGGCGGGACTTCCGGTCGTCACCGAAATCATGTCGATCGAACTGATCGACGAATTCGTGAAGAACGTCGATATCATACAGGTGGGCACGCGCAATATGCAGAACTTCACGCTGCTGCGCGAGCTGGGCCGCATCGACAAGCCCATACTCCTCAAGCGGGGCATGAGCGCGACGATCGAGGAGTGGCTCATGTCGGCCGAGTACATCATTTCCGAGGGAAACGAAAACGTGATACTGTGCGAGCGGGGGATCCGCACGTTCGAGAACTACACGCGCAACACGCTGGATATCGGCGCGGTGCCGATCGTCAAGCGCCTGAGCCACCTGCCGGTCCTCGTGGATCCCAGCCACGCGTCGGGCATATGGTGGATGGTGGAGCCGCTGGCCCGGGCAGCGGTCGTCGCGGGCGCGGACGGGCTGCTCGTCGAGGTGCATACCGATCCCAAGCAGGCGCTGTCCGACGGGAATCAGTCCATCAAGCCCCAGAAATTCGAGCGGCTGATGAAGGAAATCGAGGTGCTGGCGGGTATCATGGGACGGCCGCTGCGCGCGCCCCAGGAGGAGCGGACATGAGCGCCGCGCCGGGCCCGGCCCGATGGCCCGCGGATTACCGCGTCACGATCGTGGGGCTGGGGCTCATGGGCGGCTCGATCGCCCGGGCGCTCGCGCCCCATCGCCCCGCCGCGCTGTGGGCCGTGGACCGTGATCCCGCAGTCCTTGAAAGGGCGCGGCAGGAGGGCGTCATCACCCGGGGATTTACCGACGCCCGCGAGCCGCTGGGACGCTCGGATCTGGTGATCGTGTGTCTGTATCCGGGCGACGCCATCCGATGGATCAATGAAAACCGTGTCCATATGCAAAAAAGCGCCGTCATCACCGACATATGCGGCGTCAAGACGTCCCTTGTCGATGGGGTGACGCCCTTGGGGGACGGAGAGCCCGACTATGTTCCCGGCCACCCGATGGCCGGGAGCGAGCGCTGGGGATACGGGGAGTCCTCGGCATCGCTCTTTGCCGGATGCAACTATATACTGACCCCGCTGCCCCGCAACCGGCCCGAAAGCATCAGTCTCGTTAAGGCGCTGGCCCGGACGCTGGGAGCGGCGCGCGTGGTCGTTACCGACGCTGCGACCCACGACGAATACATCGCCTTTACAAGCCAGATACCGCATGTGCTGTCGGTGGCGTATATGCACGCATCCGAGGGCCGCCCGGTCACTCCGTTTGCGGGGGGCAGCTTCGGGGACGTGAGCCGCGTGGCGTTCATCAACGAGCGGATCTGGACAGAGCTGTTTATCCGCAACCGGGACAGGTTGACGCCCGAGATACGCAAACTCGCGCGTCGGCTCATCGAACTGGCAGACCTCATCGACGGGGAAGACGCGCCCGCGCTGGCTGCGAGCATGCGAGAGGCGCGCCGTATGAAGGAGGCTTACGATGCCGCAGATCACCGTTAACGCCCGCTCGGCGCGCTATCCTCTCCATATCGGGCGCGGGGTTCTCGATACGCTGGGCGAGAAAATCGCAAAAGCGCTGCCTTGCGCGCGAGCGGTCGTCGTCAGCGACGAGACCGTGTACGGGCTATATGGCGCGCGCGCCGGGGAATCGCTGGCGCGGGCCGGGGTTCCGTCAGACTCCGTAGTGCTGCCCTCCGGAGAGGAAACAAAATCTCTGCCCGTACTCTTCAGGCTCTATGAACGGATGGTCGAGCTTTCGATGAGCCGCACCGATGTGATCGTCGCGCTGGGCGGCGGCGTCATAGGCGACCTTGCCGGCGTGCTGGCGGCGACCTATCTGCGGGGCGTGCCCTATGTGCAGGTTCCCACCACGCTTCTGTCCCAGATCGACAGCAGCATAGGCGGCAAAACGGCGGTCAACCTGCCGTCGGGTAAAAACCTTGTGGGCGCGTTCTACCATCCGCGGATGGTGCTCATCGATCCGGATACGCTGGCCACGCTGGGCGATGAGGAATTCGCCGGGGGCATGGCCGAGATCATAAAGACCGCCTGTATACTGGATAGCGAGCTGTTCGATCTGCTGGAGGCGAACGCAGGCCGGGCGGCCGTGACGCCGCTCATCGAGCAGGTGATCGTGCGCTGCTGCGCGATCAAGGCGCACGTCGTGGAGGCTGACGAGCGGGACGCAGGCGAGAGGCTGCTGCTCAATTTCGGCCACACGCTGGCCCACGCGCTGGAGAAATGCGCGCAGCCGCCGATGCGGCACGGACAGGCGGTGGCGACGGGCATGGCACGGATCACCGTCGCGAGCGAGCGGCGGGGCATGACCCGGCCCGGGACGGCGGCGCGGCTGGCGGCGCTGCTGGCGGCGTTCGGGCTGCCTGCGGAGCTGCCCGGCAGCATCGACGCGGAGATGCTGCCCGCCTTTGCCGGGCGCGACAAGAAGGTATTCGACGGAAAGCTCAAGCTGGTGCTGCTCCGGCGCATCGGGGAGGCTTTCGTGCATCCGATAGACCGCGAAGGGCTGGCCGCGTTCCTTGACGAAGGGGAGGAGAGACGATGAACCTGACGCCGTCACCCCTCGTGGGACGCGTCGCCGCGCCGCCCTCAAAAAGCGCGGCCCACCGGGCGCTGATCGCCGCGATGCTGGCCGGGGGTGAGAGCGTCCTACTGAACATTGGGGAGTCGGACGACATCGCCGCGACGCGAAAGGCCATCGAGACGCTCGGGGCCCGGGTGCGCAAGGGCACGGACGGCACCGGCCGGTCGCGGCTGACCGTTACGGGCGGTCTTCCGCACCCCGGAGAGGTGGTCATCGACTGCGGGGAATCGGGCTCGACGCTGCGCTTTCTGGTGCCGGTCGCGCTGGCGATGGGCGGCACAGCGACGTTCACGGGAGCAGGAAGGCTTCCCCAAAGGCCGATGCAGCCGTACTTTGCGCTCTTTGATCGCTGCGGCGTCGCATACCGGATTCCGGGCGGCGGCCGCTTTCTGCCGCTCTGCGTAACGGGGACGCTCCAGCCCGGACATTTCCGGCTTCCGGGCGGCGTCAGCTCGCAGTTCGTCAGCGGGCTCATCATGGCGCTTCCGCTTCTTCCAGGCGATTCGACGGTGACGGTGGAGGGAGCGCTCGAGTCGGCGCCCTACGTGGAGCTGACGCTGTCGGTGATGGAGCGCTTCGGGATCCGCGTCGTGCGGGAGGAGCCGGGCGTCTACCGCGTGCCCGGCGGCCAGCGGTACCGGCCCGCTACGATCGCGATTGAGGGGGACTGGTCGCAGGCCGCGTTCTGGCTTACCGCCGGGGCGCTGGGGGGAGACGTGCGGGTGGACGGACTGGACGGGCGCTCGGTGCAGGGCGACCGGGCAATTTTCGATATCCTGCGGTCGATGGGCGCCGACATCGCTGTGGAGGAGGACGGCGCGGTG
>JBMNNN010000008.1:0-26408 GCA_050942555.1 Christensenellales bacterium | reverse complement strand
TGCCGACGGTCGCCGCTTCGCGCCACGGACGTAGACGTGTCGCAGCGCCCCGACCTTGCGCCCGCGGTGGCGGCGGCGCTGGCGCTCTCGCGGGGAGAGGCGCGTATCACGGGCTGCGCGCGGCTGCGGCTCAAGGAATCGGATCGCGTGGACTCTATTGTCCGCGCGCTCGCCGCGCTGGGCGCCGACATACGGGCCGACGGCGACGCGATCGCGGTGCGGGGCGTCCCGTCGCTTCGGGGCGGGGACGCCGACTCGTGTGGCGATCACCGCATCGCGATGATGATAGCCTGCGTCTCAAGCCGCTGCGCCGGGCCGGTGCGGCTCGCGGGGGCGGGCGCGGTGCGCAAATCCTATCCGGGATTCTGGGACGACATGGCGCGTTTGGGAGGAAACATACAATGAGCAGCATTTGGGGCAATCATCTGCGCATATCGGTATTCGGCGAATCCCACGGCCCGGCGGTGGGTGTCGTGATAGACGGGCTGCCGCCGGGACTGCGTATCGACTGGGAGGCGGTGCGCGCGCAGATGGCGCGGCGCGCGCCCGGCAGGCACCCGTGGTCGACCCCGAGGCAGGAGACCGACGCGTTCGAGATCATGAGCGGCGTGTTCGGGGAGCATACGACGGGCACGCCGCTGGCCGCGCGGATCGCCTCGTCCGACCAGCACCCCAGCAGCTATACGCGGGCTGAGCGCCTGCCCCGGCCGGGACACGCCGACTTCACAGGCCACATCCGCTACCGGGGATTCGAGGACTACCGGGGCGGCGGGCATTTCTCGGGGCGGCTGACCGCGCCGCTCGTGTTCGCCGGGGCCATCGCGCGCCAGATGCTGGCTGAAAGGGGCGTAGCGATCGGCAGCCATATTGCGCGAATCGGCCTTGTTGTGGACGAGCCCTGGGGGGCCCGTGGGCCCGACGCCGCTGCGCTGGCCGCGCTGGCTGCGATGGATTTTCCGGTCAACAGCCCCCGCAGCGGAAAGCAGATGATCGACGCGATATGCGCCGCGCGCGACCAGGGCGATTCGCTGGGCGGCGTCATCGAAACCGTGCTGACCGGCGTGCCGGCGGGCATCGGTTCGCCGCTTTTCGAGGCCGTGGAGAGCCGCGCGGCGTCGCTCCTGTTCTCGATTCCCGCCGTGAAGGGCGTATCCTTCGGAGCGGGGTTCGATATCGCGCTCATGCCCGGCAGCCTCGCAAATGACCCCTTTGTGGCGCGGAAGGGCAGGGTGGAGACGGCGACGAACCACAACGGCGGCGTGCTGGGCGGCATCACGACCGGCATGCCGGTCCGCTTCCAGGTGGCCGTCAAGCCCACCCCGTCGATCGCCCGGCCCCAGGCGACGGTGGATCCAGTGAGCCTTGAGCCGCGGGAGATCGCGGTGACCGGACGCCATGACGCGTGCATCGTGCCCCGGGCCGTGCCCGCCGTCGAGGCTGCCGCCGCGCTTGCGCTCGCCGACATATGGATGGGACAGCCGGGATGGGAGGTCGACCGATGAATCTTGATGAGCTGAGGGAGCGTATCGACAGCGCCGATCGGGAGATTACAGCAGCCTTCGAGCGGCGCATGGCCGTTTCCCGGGAAATCGCGCTCAACAAGTTAAAAAACGGACTGCCGGTGCTCGATCCTGCGCGCGAGCGGGCGGTCATCGAAAGGGCGGTAAGCCGGGTCGAATCGCCCGACGTGCGCCCTTATGTGCGGCCGCTCTATGAGACCATCATGGCCGCCAGCCGGGAACTGCAGCAAAAGCTCATCGACGGGCTGCGGCCCGCGCCCCCCGAGACCGCGCGGGAAGACCCGGCCGACGGACGCCCTGCCGTGGCCTATCTGGGCATGCCCGGTTCGTTCAGCGAGGAGGCGGTGCTCGCGCATCTGGGCGACGGCTGCCGCCCGGAGCCGGTGGAGAGCTTCGAGCGCATCGTGGCCGGGGTGGCGGCGGGCAGCTGGCCGATGGGCATGGTGCCGCTGGAAAACTCCCTGACCGGCTGCGTCAACGTGAACCTCGACCTGCTGCTGCGCTATGATGTTTCCATCGTCGGGGAACAGGTGCTGCCCGTCCGCCACTTCCTGCTGGGGCTGCCGGGCGTGGACATTGGGCGGATCCGCCGTGTGCTGTCCCATCCGCAGGCGCTGGAGCAGTGCGGGCGTTTCCTGGCCGAACGCGGGCTGGAAACGGGTTCCTGCGGCAGCACCGCGCTGGCGGCCCGTACGGTGGCGCAGCAGGCCGACCCCCGGTGCGCAGCCATCGCGTCGGAGCGGGCAGCGCAGCTGTACGGACTGGCTGTGCTGGCCAGCGATATTCAAAGCGGCGCGGAGAACTACACCCGCTTCGTACTCATCGCCGGATCGTCCCGGCCCGATCCGCTGGCCGACAAGCTGAGTCTCCTGTGCGTCATCGACCACAAGCCCGGTTCGCTCTACCACATGCTCGAGGTGTTCGCGCGGCGCGGGCTCAACCTTTTAAGCATCGCGTCCCGGCCGGTGGCAGGGGAGCCATGGCACTACAGCTTCTATGTGGACATCGCCGGAAACCTGGCCGATCCGCAGGTCGCAGCCGCGCTTCATGAGACCGGGACGCGCTGCTCGCTGCTGCGCGTGCTGGGCAACTACAGGGCCTGGAGAGCCAGCGATGGAAACTAACACACCGAAGCGCTATGCGCTGCTGGGACGGCGACTCGGGCACAGCCTGTCGCCCCGGATACACGGGCTTATATTCCTCTTTACGGCGCTCGAGGGCGTCTATGAGCTCACCGAGGTCGAGCCGGGCGGCGTCGCCGGGTATATGGAAAGCCTTCGCGAATCGGGAATCGCGGGCCTTAATGTGACCATTCCCTACAAGCGGACGGTGATGCCCTATCTCGATAGCCTGTCCCCCGAAGCCCTTGAAATCGGCGCGGTCAACACGGTCGTGCTCGGGGAGGGCGCGCTTGCGGGATATAATACCGACTACTTTGGATTCTCACGGATGCTGGCGATGGCCGGTATCCCGGTCAGAGGGCAAAAGGCGCTCATACTGGGAACCGGCGGTTCGGCCAGGGCCGTATACTGCGCGCTGCGCGACGGGGGCGCGGCCGGGATCGCGCTCGCGAGCCGCGATCCCGCCAGGGCCGCCGGGCAGTTCGGGGATGCGCCGGTGATCGGGTACGACGGGCTTGCGCCCGCGCACGGATTCGATCTGCTCGTCAACTGTACGCCGGTAGGCATGTTTCCCGACGTGGACGGCTGTCCGCTGTCCCGCGATCGGATCGCGGGTTTCCGGTATGTGGCCGACCTTATATACAACCCGGTCGAGACCCGGTTGCTGGCCGAGGCGCGCGCGGCGGGCGCGCGGTGCGTGAACGGCCTATTCATGCTGATCGCGCAGGCGGTCCGGGCGCAGGAGCTCTGGAACGGCGTAACGCTCGAAGACGGCGTCATCGAGCGGATCTACCAGCGGATGAACAAGCCACCCGGTGAGAACATCGTGCTCATCGGCATGCCGGGCAGCGGAAAGACCGCGCTGGGCCGCGCGCTGGCCGCCGCGCTGGGCAGGACATTCGTCGATCTGGACGCCCTCATCGAGTCGGAGGCGGGCCCGATCCGGTCGCTCTTTGCCCGCGGGGAGGACGCGTTCCGGCAGGCCGAGACCGCGGCGGCCTGCAGGGCGGCCCGGATGCGCGGAGCCGTCATCGCGACCGGGGGCGGCATCGTCACCCGCACCGCGAATATGCGCGCGCTGGTGGCGCGAGGTCTTCTTGTGTACGTCAACCGGCCCCTGGCGCTCATACACGAAACGATCGACTACGGCGCGCGGCCGCTGCTGGCGGGAGGAAGAGCAGCGCTGGAGACGCTGTACAGACGGCGCGCGCCGCTGTATACTCAGTACGCCGATATCACGATCGATAACGCCGGAAGCCCCGGCAGGGCCGTGGAGACCCTGCTGGCCCGGATCAAGGAGATGGGATCATGAAACTGCTCGTGCTCAACGGCCCCAACATCAATCGCCTGGGCGCACGGGAGCCCGGCATATACGGAGAGCGGGACTACAACGCGCTGTGCCGGTTCATAGAGGCGCAAGCCGCCGCGCTGGGCGTCATGGCCGACATCCGCCAGAGCAATCTGGAGGGCGAGCTGGTGACGCTGATACAGCAGGCCGAGGGCGTATACAGCGGCATCGTCCTCAATGCCGCCGCCTATACGCATACCAGCGTCGCGCTGCGCGACGCGATCGCGTCGGTGACCGTGCCGGTCGTGGAGGTGCACCTGACGAACGTGTACGCGCGGGAGGAATTCCGCCACCGCTCGCTGATCGCGGCCGTGTGCGTGGGGCAGATCGCGGGATTCGGATTCGACAGCTACGCGCTCGCGATGCGGGCGCTGCTGGCGCGCAGTTCGGGATGACCCTCCGTCGCATGCGCAAAAAGCGCTAAATCCGCACCAGTAATCAAAAACAAATACGATCGCTAGAGCGCCTACCGCAGCAGCTCCATCGCCTGTATGTCGAAGGCCCTGATTTCCCCGAGCAGTCGGGCGATCTCCGCGCGGTTTTCGGCGCTGCGAAAAACCTTCCAGACATCGGAGTCGCCGAACGCGCCCAGCACGCCCCACACCTTCCAGCACCAGTCGTGTATATCCTGAAAACAACGGGCGATACCATGAAGCCTGTCGTCTCCGGTTTCCTCAGCGGCGCGGCGCAGGAAAACTGCGGCCCAGCACCGGGCTTCTGCCAGGTTGCCAACAAGGCAGTGGTGGAATTCGTGGCGCTTTTTGAGCGTGTCGTCGTCCGCGTCCGACAGCCCGGGATTTCGCACATACCCGATCCATTCGTCATAGGCGGCGAGCCCGGCCGCGTATCCGTCGGTTTCGGTCTTTTCCATGATGGCAAGGCCGCGCGCCAGCACGTCGCGCAGCGAGCATGTCCGGCCGGTCTTTTTCCCGGTCAGCACGATCTTCCACAGGTCGTCGTACCATCCGGTTTTGCGGAACATGCCGCCCGGATCCCGCTGGGCGCGCCATGCTTCGGCAAAATGGCTCCAGCCAAGCAGCGTGTCCCCGTCGTCGTCGTACCCGCACAGGATCAGGCACTCGGGCGGGCCTATGATGCCGAATGCCAGCACCGGCACGCCCTCGTCGATGGACCGGACGATCCGGCGGCGGATCTCCTCCCGGTTGCCGCCGTCTTCGCTCTTTTCGAGGATCTCATACTGGTAGCCTGCCCAGCCGAACGCGTGGCGTATCGTCTCGTCATGGGGCTGCACCTGCGTCAGATCCAGACTGCTCATGCAGTATTCGCGGTGCCACAGCAGCCCGAACGCCATCCCCGACGCCGTGAGGAAGTCCACATTGGCGGTCCGCTGCGTGTAGTCGCGGTTGTGGGCGCGGAGCGTAGTGATTGGATCGTCTTCGCCCAGCGCCTCCATCAGGGAGGCCATGCAGGCCGGAAACGGGAAGCTCTCGGGGGCGCGGTCGGTCAGGCTGTGGAAAAAACCTACGGGGGTGACTTTCAGCGTTTTTCCTGCGGGCATTGGCATATTCCTCCGACTTTTCATGGTATGGGAGTGTAAAATCTGTATCGGATGCCATTTGGTAGTGTCACTATAACATTAGGGACATGGAAATGCAAGACGGGATGCGCAAAAGCGAAACGTAGCAAAAGGGACGCCTTCGGGCGTCCCCGTTTGATTCCGTTATGCGCGGTAATCTTCAGTCCTGCTCCTCGAGGAACTGGTACTGCGCCCTGCAGAGCTCGTAATACATGCCCTTTGCCGCCATCAGTTCATCGTGCGTGCCTGATTCCTGTATCGTGCCCCCCGACACGACCATGATGCGGTCGGCCTTCCGGATCGTGGACAGCCGGTGGGCGATTACGAACGAGGTACGGCCCGCCAGCAGCTTTTCCAGCGCTTTCTGTATCAGGATCTCGGTGTGCGTGTCGACCGACGAGGTCGCCTCGTCGAGTATCATGATACGCGGATTGGCCAGCAGCGCCCGCGCGAAGGCGATGAGCTGCTTTTGTCCCTGGGACAGGCGGCTGCCCCGCTCGTTGACCTCGGTCTTATATCCGTCTTCCATGCGCATGATGAATTCATGCGCGCCCACGGCGGAAGCTGCCGCGATGACCTCCTCGTCGGTCGCGTCCAGACGCCCGTAGCGCAGGTTGTCCATGATGGTCCCCGAGAATATGAACGGATCCTGCAGCATGATTCCCATGTGGCTGCGCAGCGAGCGCAGCGTGACGTCGCGCACGTCGTGCCCGTCGATCCGCACCGCGCCCCCGCGCGCGTCGTAGAAGCGGGAGATGAGGTTGACGACGGTGCTTTTTCCGGCCCCGGTCGGGCCCACCAGCGCGATCGTCTGTCCGGGCTCGACCGAGAAGCTCACGTCGTCCAGCACCACCTGCTCGGGGTCGTATCCGAACGTCACATGGTCGAACTCCACGTGCCCCTCGATGTCGGGCATCTCATAGGCATCGGGTTTGTCCTTGATGAGGGCCGGCGTGTCCATGATGCTGTATATGCGCTCCAGCGAAGCCATCGCGACCTGAAGCTGGGAGTACAGGTTTGATAGGCTGTTGAGCGGTTCCCAGAAATGACCCGCATACCACGTCATCGACAGCAGCGTGCCCATCGTGAGCGCCGCGTCTCCGCCGTACATCCAGCGCACTCCGAAGAAGTATATAAGGCACGTTCCCAGCACCGATACGGTCTCGATCGAGGGCCCGAACAGGTTATTAAGGCGGCAAGCGTGCATCCAGGAGCGATATATATCGTCGTTTACTTCCCTGAATATCCGGGAATTCTCCTCCTCCCGGACATAGGCCTGGGTCACGCGCATGCCCGAGAGGCTTTCGTGCAGGTATCCGTTCATGTTGGACATCTTGATGCGCACGACGCGCCAGGCATTCTTGACCGCCGGGCGGAGAAGCAGCAGGAAAGCAAGCAGCAGCGGGATCGTGACGAAGGCGACGAGGGCCAGCTTCACGTCGAGATAGAGCATGACGCCCGCCACGAGAAAGAGCGTCACCATGTTGGTAAGAGCCGTGACCACCCCGTTTGAAAACAGATCCAGCAGGGAGTTTACGTCATTGATGACGCGTACCATGATCTTTCCGGCTGACCGCGTATCGAAAAAGTCGAACGAGAGCGTATGGATGTGGCTGAACAGGTCGTCGCGCAGCGTCGCAAGCGCGCGACGGCCCGAAATGTCCATGAGCAGCACCTTCCAGCGTACGCACAGTGTGCTGATAACCGAGGCGGCCAGCAGTGTCAGCGCCAGCAGCGGCAGCCCGCTGAAGCGGCTGGACTCGATATATTCGTCCAGCGCGATTTTTAGCACCATCGGGGACACAAGCCCCGCTGCGGCTGCGGCGAGCATGACCAGCACAGAGAGCACGACCTGCCTGCGGTAAGGTCTGAGGTATCGAAGGAGCCTGCGCAGATACTGCGTATTGATGGGCAGTTCTATTACTTCATCGTCGGTAATCCGGGCGCGCTGTACTCGCGGCATGCTAGATCACCTGCCTGCGGACCATGCTCTCGTAGTCCCTGTACTGGTCCATGAATATACCGTAATACAGACCTTTTTTCTCCATCAGGGTTTCATGCGTTCCGCGCTCGGCGATACGCCCTTCCTCCAGTACGATGATCTCATCGGCTTTGCGCACGGAAGATATTCGGTGGGAGATGATGATCGTCGTGCGCCCGGCCATGACTTCCTTGAGTCCCTGCTGTATGGCGTGCTCGGTCTCCATGTCCACCGAAGCCGTCGCGTCGTCCAGCACCAGTATCTTCGGATCGACGACCAGCGCCCGGGCGATCGCCACCCGCTGCTTCTGGCCGCCCGACAGCCCCATGCCCCTCTCGCCCACGATCATGTCCATGCCCTCGTCCAGGTTGTCTATAAACTCGGCAGCCTGCGCGATTTCGGCGGCTTTCCGGACCTGCTCAGGCGTCGCGTCCGGGTTCCCGAACGCGATATTCCCCTCCAGACTGTCGGAGAAGAGGAATGTTTCCTGCATGATATACCCGATCTGACGGCGCAGAGGCTTTAGCTTCATATCCTTCACGTCGATCCCGTCGATGCGGACCGCTCCCCGCTGGCACTCGTAGTAGCGTCCCAGCAGGTTGACGATCGACGTTTTGCCGCTGCCGGTCGCGCCCATGATGGCAAGCGTACCGCCGGGCGGCACCTCGAAACTGATATCGTGGAGCACCTTCTCGTCACCGTAGGAAAAATCCACGTGGTCGAATACGATGTGGCCTGTGAAGGTTTCAGGGAAGCGGGCGTCGAGCTTCTCCCGTATCTCGGAGCCAAAATCCATATAGTAGAAGATGCGGTCGGCCGACGTGATGCTTTGGGCCACCATGTTGAGGATATGGCTGAGCTGACGCATGGGTACGGTCACCGAGGATATGTAGCCGAACACCGCGACGACCGAGCCGGATGTAATATATCCCTTTACGGCCAGCGCGCCTCCCACCATCAGCAGCAGCGCCGGCGTCAGCGCCGCGATGAACTCGACGATCGGGTAAAACCGCGAAAATATGCGCGATATGTTGATTCCCAGGTCTCTCTGGTAATGGTTTTCGGTCTGGAACTGCTCGTTTTCGTAGTCCTCCCGCGCGAACGCCTTGACGACCCGCACGCCCGCGATCGACTCCTGCGTGCGGGCATTGAGCACGGCGTTCTGCTCCCGGATGCGGTGGAACGCGGGGCGGATGTTCCGGTCGAAACGGAACCCCACAAGGGCCAGAACGGGGGCCATGAGCAGCAGCACGCAGCCCAGGAGCGGCGATATCGTAAAGACGATGATGATCGCGCCTGTGAAATTGATCGACTGCTCGATGATCGTGATGATGCCCGAGGCGATCAGGTTGCGTATGCTCTCGATATCTCCGGTCATGCGCGACATGATCTCGCCGATCCGGTGATGATCGTAGAACGAGAACGGAAGCTCGTGCAGGTGGTCGTACATCGTTTCACGGATTCCGATCACGATTTTCTGCGATACGGTGTGAAAAATAATCGAGCGGATGTACACAAGGACGCTGCGGACCACCAATATGCCCAGGAGCGCCAACAGCATCGTGGTCAGCAGTTCGATCCTGCCGCCTTTTATGATGTCGTCGACGAGAACACGGGACAAAAGGGGTGTGACTAGGCGCAGCGACATGATCGCGACGAGGATGATGATACCCCAAATGACTTTTTCGGCATAGGGCTGCATCATCCGGATGATGCGCTTAAATGTATCGATGGGTCATCTCTCCAATCTCTAGGAGCTCCATCAAATATTATCTGTTCGAAGGGCAAATGTCAAAGCGATTTATCGCCGAAATGGTTACATACTCGGGATGATTCCCCTGTAGCTGCCGTTCCTGACAGGTACTTCGCCCGCTCGTCGTTTTTTTCAGAGATTTCATCGGTTTTGCTTTGAAATCTGCCTGGGGTAGGTTATAATATGCGGGATAACCATGGCAGGAGGGCGCGATGACCGGTAAGCGAACGAAAATTCCTTCGTTTTATACTTACTTTACACTGTTTGCGATGGCCGCAGGTTCCTACCTGGCCTTTATTAACGTATATCTCGACGACATCGGCATGTCCAAATTCGAAATCGGCCTGCTGTCGGCCATCGCCCCGCTGGCCGCGATGCTCCTGCAGCCGCTCTTCGGGATGGCTGCCGACCGCGCGCGGGTCAAGAACACGGTGGCGATCGTACTCATGTGCCTGCTGGCGGTTACATCGGGGCTCTTTATGGCGTTCCGGGGCATTATTGCGACAGCGACGCTGATGGCAGTATGGACGAGCGTCCATTCGGGGCTTCTGTCGGTATCTAACGCCATCGCGCTCGAACACCTAAGCGAGCTGGGCATGTCGGAGCGGTATGGGCGGATCAGGCTCTGCTACTCGCTGGGATACGCCGCGTCGGGCGGACTGCTGGGGCGGCTCGTAGCGCGGGACATGGCGTGGATTTTTCCGGTGAGCAGTATACTGTGCCTGCTGTCGCTGCTGCCCCTCGTGCTGCTGCCCCGGGTGGGCGGCAAGCAGTCCGAAGGGGAGAAGATCCCCTGGACGCGGATCTTTCGTTACCGGCGCCTGATGGCGCTCTTCGCGTTCGCGTTCGCGCTGGCGCTGTCCAATAGCTATACATACACGTACATGCCCGTGTATTTTCTCCGTCTGGGCGGCACGCAGGAGCTGTATGGCTACCTGGTATTCATCATGGCGGCTGTGGAAACGCCGTTTCTGCTCCTATCGGGCAGGCTCATCAGGCGATGGGGCGCGGAGCGGCTGATGCTGGTTCCGGCGGTGTCGCTGCTGCTCCGGTGGATCCTCGTAACGCTGACGGAATCGCCGACCTTGGTATTCGCGTCGAACCTGCTGCACGGCGGCGGCTTTATCGTGCTGCACCTGACGCTCGCACGGTACGTGGCCGATACCGTCGAGCCCGGCCTGCACGCGACCGGACAGGCCATGGTCAGCGCGGTGCTCTTCAGTATGAGCCGGGCCATAGGGGGGCTCGTGGGCGGCTCGCTCGCCGAAAGGCTGTGCGCGGATCTGGGAGAGATACGGGGCCTCCACAGACTGTTCGCGCTGAACGCCGGGTTTGTCGCGGCTGTCGGCATTGCGCTCGTACTCACGCTGTATTACTGGCAGAAGCGCGCGCGCGGTACCGCAGGGCCGGGATGTCCGGTGCAGGAAACATGAGCCCGGGCGGCTTGCGGTCAATGAAAGAAACAAGCTGCGCACATCGGTGCGCGGGAGGGTCTTTTGTCAGAGGATATCAATTACAAACGGTTTCTATCGACGATGCTCCGGCTTGCATTTCCCATCGCGATGCAGAACCTGCTCATAGCCAGCATGCATATCATCGATACGGCGATGGTGGTCGGGCTTGGGAATGTCAATACTGCGGCTATCGGGGTGGCAAGCCGGTGGGTTTTTCTGATAAATCTGTTTTTCTTCGGGTTTTGCTCGGGAGGCTCGGCCTTCATATCGCAGTACTGGGGCGTGCGCGACCTGGCCGGGATACGAAGAACGTACGGGCTCGCGGTTGCCAACACGCTCGTATTGGGGCTCATCTACACGCTGGCAGCGATGCTTGCGCCCGGGGCGATGATCCGGCTCTATACCGGGGAGGCCGCGGTGGTGGAGGCGGGCGTGCGCTATCTGCGCACTGCCGCGCCGGGCGCGTTAGCGACCGCATACGTGACCGTGACCGCGGCCACGCTGCGGGCCACGGAGCGCGTCTGGCTGCCCTTTGCGACCAGCGCGTTTGCGGTGCTGCTCAATACGCTGCTCAACTGGTGTCTCATATACGGACACATGGGCTTTCCGGCGCTGGGGGTAACCGGCGCGGCGCTGGCTACTGTGATCGCGATGTATGTGCACGCGGCGCTGCTGATGGCGCTCTCCCGGCGCGGACGCGACATCGTCGTCGCTCCGTTTTCCGCGCTCATCGACTGGAGCCGCGCGTTCGTCGCCCGCTTTTACCGGATCGCGCTGCCGGTCGTATTTAACGAAGCGCTCTGGGCGGTCGGAACAAACATATACAGCATGGTGCTGGCAAGGCAGGGCAGCGAGAACTACGCGGCCTACACCGTATATTCGTCGATCGAGCAGCTCGCGTTCGTGCTGTTTATCGGCCTGTGCAGCGCCTGCGCCATCATGGTGGGCAAGGCCATCGGCGCCGGGCAGATCGAGCTGGGCTGGCGCTGGTCGAAGCGCTTTCTGATGATCATACCGGCTGTGGCCGTGGTGATCGGCTCGCTTCTCATACTGCTGCGCTGGCCCGTCGTGCGGCTCCTCAATATCGAGACAGCGTATACCGAGGCGATGACCGCGCGGCTGCTGCTCATATACGGGCTGTGGATGACTGTGCGGATGATTCCGTATATCACGATCGTGGGCATATTCCGCGCAGGAGGAGACACGTGGACGGGGTTTTTAATCGACTCCGTCAATGTATTCGCGCTGGGCGTACCCGTGACATGTGTGCTGGGGCTCGTGCTGAGCGTACCCTTTCACTATCTGGTGCTGGCGATGTATGTGACGGAGGACAGCCTCAAGTGCGTGATGTGCCTGAAGCACTTCATGAGCAGGAAATGGATACGCCGGTTGACCGCCGGGGCGGAGCCGGAATGCGAACCGCAGGTCTGTGTACGGGAGGAGTGATATCATGAGCGGGAAGGAATTTTACGTCGACATCGTGGGGAAGATCGGCTCTATGGCCCTCATCCGCCGGGAAGACATGGACATCGACTATAATATATTCGCGAGGATCGGAAGCGAGCTGCGTCCCGGAATGATATGGGTGAGCTCCGGCGCGACCGAGATCGGCCGCCTCGACTATATAAAGCGGCACGGCTGTGAGCCCGAAGGCGATCTGGAGGAAATCAAGTCCGACTATGCCGCCCAGGGACAGGCCATTCTGATGGAGAACTACCGGCGCTTCATCAATCCCGCATATTCGGTCCGGCAGCTGCTGGTCGAGCATACGCATTTCAACGACCCGATCAAGCGGGAATATATCCGGAAATTCCTGATGCGGGCGGCGGAACAAGGCGCGGTGCCCATCGTGAACTACAACGATCCGGTCAGCTTCGAGGAGAACCGGCGGATGGAATTAAGCGCGCTGCGCTCCCGGAACAGCCAGGTCGTAGAGTGCATCGACAACGACGAGACCGCCGGCATCATCGCGCTCATCGTCAAGGCGCGCCAGCTCGTCATACTCACGTCGGTGGAGGGTATCTACCGGGACGTCAACGATCCCTCGACGCTGGTTGAGACGATCACCGGGCCCGACGCCGATACGGTAGAGGAACGCATCCGCGCGCTGCAGCGCTACTGCCAGGGCGCAAGCCGCGCCGGGGCCGGGGGCGCTTTCGCGAAGCTCGAATATGTGCTGGGCCCTGTCCGCAACAGCACCGTGGTCTATATCGGCCACGCGCGGCACCACATCAGCGACATACTGGAAGGGCGCGCAGCCTGTACGCGCATAGGGATCGGGCTCTAACTCCACGCAAAAAAACGGCCTGCCGGACTTTGGCAGGCCGTGGCGGTTCTGTGGCTCAGCGCCCGTATACGAGGACGGTAAAGCGCATGATATCTTTGGCGATACTGACGGGATTGGCCTTGCCGTATCCCACGAAGAACACCTCTCCGCCGTCCTCGGCATCATAATCGGCCAGTATATACACTCCCGCGGTCGTAAGGCAGACATCCTCGGCGTCTTTTATGACCCTCACGGGCTTACCGCCCCGCATCGGTATATAGTAGAGCTCGTCGTCGTCCAGGTAGTAAAGAAGCTTCTGATCGGGGCTTATGCCAACGCTCGTATATTCGTCGGAGTCCTTGAGTATTGAGACCGCGTCCGCGTCGCTGCCGTAGGGCTGGATGAACAGTTCGTCATCCTCGCCGCTAAATACGGTTCCATCGCGGAGCACCATAAAGCCGTTTTCGATAGCGTCGGCGCGCCACTCGACCGGATCCCTGAAACTGCCGATCTTGTAGCTTACGATATCCTTTCTGTCCTGCCAGTACAGCACGCCGCGCACAGCCGCTACGCTGCCATAGAACTTGCTGATATCGTCGATGAGCTCAACCGAGCGATGGGGCTTGAACGGAGAAACCATCAGCGTATCCTTCCGGACATAGTAGAGTTCCCCGCGGAAACTCTCCGATACGCTTCTGATCGCGCCGCTGTAAAGCTTCGTCACCGACACCATATTGCTCCCGAACATACTGCCGGACATTTCGCCGCTAGGCAGATAGCGCAGATCGCTGACCTTAGAGTCGATCTCGACGGCCTTTTTGCCCCATTTCGCATACAGGAGATCACCAGCATCGTCAGGAAGGTCATAGTCGCCCAGGAAAGCGACGGCGTTGTTGGAGCGGTCGATGAGCACCGAGACCACGTCCTCTCCTACGGCGACCGCTTCAATTTTCTCATAGTCGACGAGCGCGTAGAGCGTATCGATGATTCCATCATATACGTCCCCGTTATCCGCGGCATACGCGGCTTTTCCATTTGGCGAAACATATATTATCGTCGTGTTCTTGGACAGCTTATAGTCTTTGCCCTTGTACCGGTAGACGCCCACGGTTTCTCCGTTTTTGTTATGAGTGGCGTAGCTTACAAATGAGCCGTCGTCCGAGCAACACCAAGTCTCCGAGCCTCCCTGCGCGTCCTCGGACAGCTCGTGTACCTGCTTTCCGTCGTACAGGCACAGCACCGTATCGTTTTTCTCCTGACGCAGATAGAGCACCGCGCCGGGCCGGACGAGTATCTGCCCGACTACGACGTCGGTATCGATTTTTTTGGCTCTACCTCCGGCCGCACCGATATATAGAGTGGCTAAATCACCGTCGATTTCGTCATAGTAGACGAAGCGCTTGCCGTCCATCGTATAGCACAGGGCGCTGTATCCGCTGTAGTCAGCGGTGTCGTCAGCCAGCTCCAGCGCTTTTTTGCCCGACGCCACCAGCATGCCGTCCTCGCTGACCAGCAGGGGCATGGTACTGAGCGTTTCACTCGAAGCGCCAATGCCGATCCGGGGAAGAGCCCATATGAGACCCGCTACAATTAAGAGTACGGCGACTGCCACGACGACGAAGACAACCGGGCCTGCTTTTTTCTTCGGGGCGGGCTGGTCGTTCTCGCTAAGGGAAGCCGAAACAGGAGCGGGGGGTGCGGGAGGCTCTTCGGTCATCGCATCGTCCGCATGTGCCTCAGGCTGCGTGTCCACCATCGCCTCAGGCTGCGTGTCCGCCAGCGCCTCTGGATGCGCTTCGGTATGCGTTTCGGGCGCTACCGGTAGTGTTGTCGGTTCTGGTTCTGGCGGCGGAGGGGGAGCGACGGCAGGCGACTGCATCACGGGCTGACCCGCATCAAGTCCCGCAGATATGCCGCCCGCTTCGGCCTGCACGTCTGGCTGCACCGTGAAGGAAGGAAGACCCGGCGGTTGAGTGGGTGGCTCCGGGGGAGAGGGAGCGGCGATCATGGCTCCGCAGTACCCGCAGAATTTAGACTGATCCGGCAACTCCCGAAGGCAGGATGGACACTTCATGGGGGCAGCTCCTTTCGCGCGCGACTATGTATGGACGTTATGAGAAATGTATAGTACTATAATAAAACGAATAATAGGCTGCGTCAATGGAAAACTGCCAGCCATGCCGCGGATTTCCATTGTATTTGCCGCAATCGCGCGCTTTCGGGCGATGGAGGCCCGCAGCGCAGGAGAGCCGATGCACGATAGTAAGAATGAAAAAGAGGTACTCAGAGCCCGCCGGTTTCAGCCGCGCCGCGCGCTGGGGCAGAATTTTCTTCATGACCGGGAGCTCCTTGACCGGATCGTCGCCATGTCGGAGACAGCGCCGGGCGACCGGGTACTGGAAATCGGGGCGGGGGCCGGAACGCTGACCCGCGCGCTGTGCCGCGCTGGGGCGCGGGTGACGGCGCTGGAGGTGGACAGGGCGCTGGAGCCGGTGCTGTCGGAGACGCTTCGCGCGGCGGGCGACATCACGCTCCTGTTCGACGACATCCTCCGTACCGATCTGCACGAGCTGCACCGCGCGCATATGGACGGAGGGCCTTTCCGGGTGGTCGCGAACCTCCCGTATTACATCACGACGCCCATACTGATGAAGCTGCTGGAATCAGGCCTTCCCATCATATCCCTTACCGTCATGGTGCAAAAGGAGGTCGCCGAGCGGATCTGCGCGCAGCCGGGAGGCCGGGATTACGGCGTCCTGTCGGTCATGGCGCAGTATTATACCCTCCCGCTGCTCGTAGCGACCGTTCCCGCTTCGGCCTTTGACCCGTCTCCCCGCGTCGACTCTGCGATCGTGCATATGACCGCGCGGGAATGCCCTCCGGTGGACGTTCCCTCGGCGCAGGCTTTTCGCAGGGTGGTCAGAGCCGCCTTTTCCCAGCGGAGAAAGCAGATCGCGAACTCGCTGGCGTCGGGGCTGGGCGTCACCCGCGAGCAGGCGCGGCAGCTTCTGGCGGCCTCGGACATCGATCCTGGCGCCCGCGCCGAAACGCTGACGCTCGCGCAGTTTGCGGCCCTGACGCGGGCTGTGTCCGCGCTGCCCGTGTAGCGCAGAATTCCCATTATAAATATATGCTATCATAGTTACCCCCCCTCCCGCATAGATTCCTATACGGGAGGGGATTCCTATGAGCGACAGACGGACGCAGCTGCTTTTCCGTCCGGGCACAGGTATGAGTCGCCCGGGTTCAGGACACGGATATATCATTACCAGCGCGAATGGATGGATCATCACCGGGGTAATCCGGCTGCCGGGCGTGACGGGCAGACTGGCAGCCCGGGCGGGATGGGGACCTTCAGAGGACTTCAAGACGCTGTGGATACCGCTCACCCGCGTCGACGCCGGCGGGGTATGGAATCTGTCGGGACGGGGAATCGGGCCCTCGCCGGGAATCATATGGATCACAGCGGACGACCGGCTGCTGCTATTGGCCGGTACCGTGGATTCCCAGCACTGGCGGCAGAAGGCCACCGAAATAGTCTTTTATGCGAAACAAAAAACCGCCGCGCCGCCTCTCTCCCCGATAACCGACCTCCAATCGCCTGCGCAGAAGCCCGCGGCGTCCGGGCCCCGATCCGGCCGGGGCTCTGAGCCACCGGCAGTAAAAATTGATGAAACTCCGCCGAACGATGTGTCCACCGCGCCGGGTAAAACGGTTGATGCCAAAAAAGAGGAGGAACGGCAGCCCGCCGCTATGCTGCCACCGGCGGAAAAGGAGGAGAGGCCGGAAGAGGCGGCTGATGAGAAACCCACGTCCAGCGTTACACCTCCCGGAGTGCAACAGCAGGCCGTGCGCGAGGAAGCGCCGGACGAAGCGGAAGCCCCGGCCGTCGCCACATCGGCACGCGAAGAAGCGCCGGACGAGCCGGAAACTCCGGATGCCGCTAGTGTGAGCCGGGAGCAGGACGGAGAGCCGGAATCTGCGGGCGAACCATCCCCGGGCGATGAGAAGGAAGAGCCGGGCGCAAAAGCGCCGATGTCCCGCGCGCCGCTTAACCGAGGGCAACCAGCCACGCTGGCCGCAGAGCCCGCGCCGCAGGCGTCGCTCCCGCGCGAATCCGAGCCCGCGCCGCTTCCGTCTGCAGCCGCGCCCGATACGATCCCGGAGCTCATGCGAACCTGTCCCGAAGATACGCCGTTTATCGGGCTGCTGCCCGGAGCGCGTTTCGCGCGGGTTCCGGTTCCCGGCGGGCAGGAGTACGATCATTATATCGTCGGGCATATTCCGATCGGCGAGCAGGGCTTCTATCTGGTAGGGGTGCCCGGGCCTGCGGGATGGCAGCCCCCGGCGGGCCTAAGCCAGTTCATGCACTATCTGCCCGGGCGGATGGGGGGAGGATACTGGGTGCGCTATCTGGTGCCCGAGGGCGAATGGAAGTAATATTTGCTACCTGGGTATGATAAAGGGCAGGGGTTCCTGCCCTTTAAGTCGCATTTGTTATTCTACGCAGTCAGGGCAATATACGACCGTTAACTCCTGGTATGCTCTGAAAGATCCTTTGTTGGCAAGGAAGACAAACCCTCCCTCCGGACCTATGCGCAGAGGATAGATAAAGTCTGTTTCAAACGCTGCTACAGATATATCGGGATCCTTGGGATAATCCGTCACATAAATCCTTTGTCCTACTCCTTCCACTATGGAAAACACCGTGACAGATACAAAATCAAAACCGGGAGTTGCCTCAGATGTCGTTACCGAAGCCCGTATTTTTGTGATACAGGCATTTGGCGGAAGATTGACACTCGTCAGAATACTGTCGGAAAGCTCGGAGGTTACCGAATCCGCCGGGCAGAATGCTCTGTACTGTGAGTCCGCCTGTCGGTCACAGCACACTATGACAACAATTCCTGTAACGATCACCAGCATGCACACGAGTATGCACACGATATATATACCGCAGCTATGCTTTGTTAACTGCATTGATACTACTCCTTTCGATTACTGTTTATATTTGCGAATCTATATCGCAGTACACCATATGGTATGGGCGGGGTCAGTGACACCGGCCTTAAAGTCCACGCTTTTTCTTTTCATCGACCGCGTTTCATGCTACAATTGGTGAAAATAAGGGGGAGCCATGTTCGGATATCTGAGGCCGCTTATACCCGAGCTCAGGGTGAGCCAGTATTACCGTTACCGCGCGCACTACTGCGGTCTGTGCAGGGCCACGGCGCTGACCTGCGGGCAGGTTCCCCGGCTCGCGCTCACATACGACACGGCGCTGATGAGCCTGCTGCTGTCGGATCTGGCCGGAGAGCCCGAGCGGATACGGCAGAGACGGTGCGTCGTGCGGCCGCTGCGCGCGCACAAAGTGAGCGAACCCGGACAGGCGGCTTCATACTGTGCGGATCTGGGCCTGCTGCTCGCGCACCGGCGCGCGATCGATGGATGGCGCGACGAGCGCGACATCCGGGCGGGCGCAGGAAGGCTGGCGCTGGCGGGCTATGCGCGGGGCGCGGCCAGGCGGCTCGCCGATGTGGCGCGGAAGGTGGACGCGCGGCTGGCGGAGCTTCTTGCGCTGGAGCGCGACAAATGCGGACAGATGGATTACCCGGCCGAGGTATTCGGCGCGCTGCTGGAGGAAGCGGCCGTTTCGTGTCCGGGACTTGGCGCGGCGGTGCGTGAGCCGCTTGCGTGGATGGCGCGCCAGACGGGCAGGTGGCTGTATATGATCGACGCGCTGGACGATCTTGCGCGCGACGAGGCTTCGGGCAGCTATAATCCGCTGCTTCTGGCACCGGGCAGCCGGGAGGACACATTGCGGCTGACGGCGGAGGCCTGCCGCTGGGCAGCGGGACAGGTGGCCGCGGCGCTCGACCTGATGGACCTGCGCTATAGCCGCGAGATTATGCATAACGTCGTATACGCCGGTATGCCCGAGAGGCTCGCCGCGATCACGAAAGAAGGAGTACCCGCAGATGGATGATCCGTGGAAGGTTCTGGGCGTCCGGCAGGGAGCCTCCCAGGAGGAGATAAAAAGCGCATACCGCAAGCTGGTTAAACAGTATCATCCCGACCGCTATGCCGACAACCCGCTCAAGGAGCTGGCCCAGGAAAAGCTCAAGCAGATCAACGAGGCCTATGACATGCTAACCCGGAACGGGGGCGCGCAGCAGAGCACGGCCGGGACGGGGCACGCGTCGGGCGAATACACAGGCACAGCAGGCGGCGACTTCCTGCGGGTGCGGCAGCTGATCCAGTCGGGGAACATAGTGATGGCCGAGGCGCTACTCGACAACATGACCGCGCGGCCCGCTGAATGGCACTTCCTGAAGGGAATGTGCCTGCTGCGCCGGGGCATGTATATCCAGGGTCGGCAGCATATCGAGATGGCGGTCGAGATGGATCCGGGCAATCCGGAGTACCGGTCTGCGCTGGCAAATATAGCGTTCGGAGGCGGCGTATACCGCCAGCGCACATACAGGGCGGGCGGCGCGCAGGACGATTTCTGCCGTATATGCGAGTGCCTGATCTGCTCGGACTGCTGCTGCGAATGCATGGGCGGGGATCTCATACCCTGCTGCTGATCGTCGGGCAGCGCATACCATATCGTTGACTGGGAGGCGCACATGCGGGCTGCGAGAAAAATAGCGGTCTCGGCCGTGATGACGGCGGTTTCGGCGGTGGGGCTTATAGCGGGCACGGCGCTGCCCACGCTGCAGCTGTCGCTCCATGCGGCGCTGTCGGCGTTTCCGGCGGTACTGGCTGCCGAGGGCGCGGCCCTTTACGGCATCCTTTCGGCGGCCGCGGCTGCGCTTCTGGGCTTCATGCTGGCTCCCGACAAGCTGGCGGTGCTGCCCTACGCACTGTTTTTCGGCTGGTATGGGCCGGTCTACGTCGCGCTGGCCTGCCGGATGGGGCGATGGGCGGCGCTGGCCGTCAAGGCCGCGCTGTTCAACGCGGCGCTGGCAGCGGGGCTTACGGGCTTTAGACTGCTGGCCATAGATATCGGTTTTCCGTGGTGGGCGTACGTGCTGGCGGGCCAGCCGGTTTTTTTGCTGTACGACAGGGTGCTTGGGCTGTTTCTCGGGTTCTATGAGAGAAAGCTGCGGCGCTATATCATGGGGGGAGCGCGGTGAACCTGCGCAAAGCGGTCCGGGAGGATCTGCCCGGCATCAATGAAATATACAACGAAGCCGTCCGCAACACGACGGCGAACTGGTCGTACACCGAGCGCAGCCTCAAGGAGGCCGAAGAGTGGTTCGCGCAGTATGGCGCGCCCGGCAGGCCGCTCATCGTGGCCGAGGAGGGCGCCCGCGTGCTCGGCTACGCGTGCCTGATGGCATTCCGGGACAAGGACGCCTATTGGCCGGTGGCCGAAAACTCCGTATACGTGCACCGGGACTACCGGGGCAGGGGTATCGGAACGCGGCTCATGGAGCGCGTCATCGCGCTGGGCCGGGAGGCAGGACTGCGGGTCATCACGGCATGGGTCGATGCCGACAACGAGGAAAGCATCGTCTTTCATGAGCGGCTGGGCTTCGAGCGGGTCGGTACCATGCGGAATGTGGGCGAGAAGTTCGGACGGAAGCTGAGCGTCGTAATACTGGATCTTGATTTGACAAAGGGGAAGCCATGACGATGGATATGTGCGTCGGGGAGGCGGCGCTCGCCGAGCCCGTCCGCCTCCACACCGCGGTCGTAGGGTCGGGCGCGGCGGGCTGGAATGCCGCAGGAAGGCTGGCCGCGCTGGGCGTCCCGGCGGTGGCGGTGGTAACCGAGAGCCGGACCGCCGGGACTTCCCGCAATACCGGAAGCGACAAGCAAACATATTACAAGCTGGATCTGTCGGGCGATAGCCCCGATTCGGTCTACGATATAGCGCGAACGCTTTTTGAGGGCGGCGCGACCGACGGAGATACCGCGCTGGCCGAGGCGGCGTCGTCAGCCCGCTGCTTTTTTCATCTTGTAGAGCTGGGCGTGCCGTTCCCATACGACCGCTACGGTCGCTACGCGGGCTACAAAACCGATCATGACCCCGCGCGCCGCGCTGCGTCCTGCGGACCGTATACGTCCCGGATTATGACCGAGTGCCTCGAGCGCGAGGCGGTAAGCCGGGGCGCTGCGGTGCTGGACGGGCTGCGGGTCGTGCGCGTACTGACCCGCGCGGGCCGGGCCGCCGGACTGCTGACGCTGGACCGGGCCGCGCTGTCCGGGGGGCGCGTGCGGTACGTTCCGATACTGTGCCGGAACATCGTCTGGGCGACCGGCGGCCCGGCGGGGCTGTATGGCGCTTCGGTCTATCCGGAGAGCCAGTGGGGCGGAACCGGCACGGCGCTGATGGCCGGCGCGGCGGGACAGAACCTGACCGAGTGGCAGTACGGGCTGGCCTCGATCCGGCCCCGGTGGAACGTTTCAGGCACCTATCAGCAGGCGCTTCCGCGGTATCTTTCGACCGATCCCGCCGGGGGCGATCCCTGCGAGTTTCTGACCGATGTCTTTCGCGATCCCGGGGAACTGCTGACTGCGGTATTCATGAAGGGGTATGAGTGGCCTTTTAGTGCAGACCGGGTAGGGCCCGGCGGCTCTTCGCTCGTCGACCTTGCCGTGTACCGGGAGATTCATGGGCGCGGACGCCGCGTATGGCTGGACTTCACCGCCAATCCGCTGGGACTTTCGGCCGACCGCCTGCTGGCGCTGCTCAAGGAGGAGGCGCGGGAGTATCTCGCGCGCTCGGATGCGTGCGCGGGCGCGCCCATCGACCGGCTTGCGCGGATGAACCCTGGCGCGGTGGCCCTGTACCGGGACAAGGGCGTGGACCTTGCGGTCGAGCCCCTCGAAATCGCGGTGTGCGCGCAGCATCACAACGGAGGACTTGCGGCCGACTGCTGGAACAGGAGCAACCTTAAGAACTTTTACCCGGTCGGGGAGGCGTGCGGCAGCCATGGCGTTCGCCGCCCCGGAGGATGCGCCCTCAATGCCGGGCAGACCGGCTCGATGCGGGCGGCCATTCAGATAGCGGCCCTGCACGGTGACCGGGGCCCGGCGTGCCGCATCACCGAGCCAATCCGCCGTCAGATCGGACAGGCGCTGGCGCTGGGCGACGCGTTCGGGCGCGGCGGCAGCCGCCCGGCTGACGACTGGATTGCGCGCATCCATGCCCGTATGGACGCAGCTGCCGCGTTCATCCGCAGCGGCCCGGCGGTGTCCGAGGCGCTGCGGGAGACGCTCCGCGATCGCGCGGCGTTCGCGGCCGGGGTAGCCGTAGAGACCCCCGGCGATCTGCTCACGGCGTGGCTCGCGTGGGACATGCTGGCCGCACAGGCGGCGGTGCTGACCGCGATGGACGACTATATCCGCCGGGGCGGCGGCAGCCGCGGCTCGGCGCTCGTCGTGGGCGGCGACGGATGTGAGGCGATTCCCGGATTCCCGGAGCACCGGATGATGCCTGTGGACGCGTCGCTGGACGGCCGGGTGCAGCAGGTATCGCTGTGGGAGGACTCCTTCACGGTTGCGTGGCGGGACGTGCGCCCGCTGCCCCCGCGGGACACATGGTTTGAAACCGTATGGGCTGGATACCGGCAGGGAGACAGTTTCCGGTAATATGCGCATAACCGAAAAGGATGGCGGCCGCCATCCTTTTCGACAGGAAGTCGAATTTACGTGGCGGAGCAACGTCTGGAGTCGTCGCAGAAACCGCAGAAGAGCACGACGAGGAGCAGGAAGAAGAACAGAAGGCTGTCGCCGTCCTCTTCGCCCCACATACCGCAGTTGCAGAACAACACAACAAGCAGCAGGAAAAAGAAAAGCAGGCTGCTGTTGTCGTCTCCGACCAGACCGTTGAAGAGTCCGCCAAGGATACCGGCCATAGGAAAACCTCCTTTTCGTGAATCTACTCCCACCATATGAAATAAAAGCCCAACGTGTGCCTGCGCGGATGGGGGAAGCCCCTCTTTCAACGAGCCGCTTTCACAGGCAGATGAGGCGGCATCGCACTATTCTTTATACGCCGGAAATATTTGTAGCGTGAACCACCGTGTGGTATAATGATCGAAAAACAGAGGGGAGCGGCGAATGGGCTGGCGGGAGCTTTATGCCCTGGCGGTACGATACCTACTGCCGCTTAGTATGGCGGCGGTATTGCTGCGGGTGCTGTTCATCACAGCCCGCGAATGGCGCACCGCCAGGCGCGCCCGGGACCTGACTCCTCCGCCCATCGGATCGCTGACCGACGGCGCGGGAAGGCAGTACGCGCTCGGACATGACAGCGTGCTGGGCCGCTCCCGCCGCTGCGATATCGTGCTTTCGGGCGAGGGCGTAGCGGGCGTGCACGCCCAGATATACGAACGACGCCGGACCGTCTTCCTGCAGCCCCTTGCGCGGGGGAAGGTTTTCCTCAATGGCGCGGCGCTGTCAAGACGCGCGAAGCTCCAAAGCGGCGACACCGTGGGGCTTGGCGAGACGTCGCTGACGGTGAGCCTTTACGGCAGCGATCCGGGCGGGGATGAGGCCGGGCCCGCGAACGCCGGTGCGGCACGCGGTACCGATGCGTGAGAGCTGCGCGCATATGCCCGGCAGGAAGGAGGTGACCGGTTCTGCCACTTTCCATCACCAGAAGAAGCGGAATGGTATTCCTGCTCATTGCGCTCTTTGCCGTGGCCTCTCTGACGCTGCTGGCGATCGACGGGGACGATATGGATATCTGGGCATTCGCGATGGCGGGTTGTATCGTAGCGGTGCTTGCAGCGGAGTATATCCTCTTTCCGGTATTGTTCCGGCACGGCGACCGGTCTTTATTGCTGATCATCAATATGCTGGCCGTGCTGGGGCTTGTGTTTCAGTACAGGCTGGATCCCGGGACGGCGTTCCGGCAGCTCGCGTGGTTCATCGTAGGGCTGACGGTCATGGGGGGAGTCATCTGCTTCCTGTCTCGCTGGGAGGGACTTGAGGCAGGCTCGTGGCTGTACATGGGCATCGGACTGGCGCTGCTGGCGGCCAGCCTGGTCCATGGATCGACGGCCGGGGGCGCGAAAAGCTGGGTGCGCATCAGCGAGGTGCTGTCGATCCAGCCCTCGGAGTTTGCCAAGGTCACGCTGTGCCTGGCGCTCGCGTCGGTGCTGCGGGAACAGCGCCGCTTTACCGGATACCTCCCGCTGTTCGCGTTCGTATTGCTCAGCGTGGCGCTGCTGGTCGTGCAGAAGGATCTGGGGGCGGCCGCGCTCTACTACATCACGTTCCTGGGCGTGCTGATGGTGGCCACGTCCAACGGATGGTGGGTGTCAGCCGGTTTGCTCGGGGCGGCGGGCGGCGCGGTCGCCGCGTATCATTTCTTCGACCATGTGCGGCTGCGGGTATCGGTATGGCTGGATCCCTGGTCGCTTCCCGATACCGGCGGCTACCAGATCATACAGGGGCTCGAGGCCATCGCCCGCGGCGGCCTGCTGGGAGCGGGGCTGGGGCAGGGGTTTCCGACCCGGATCCCCGCGGTCCGCAACGACTATATATTCGCGGCGATCTGCGAGGAGATGGGGATCACGGCGGGCATCATGGTCATCGCGTTCTACCTCATCCTCGTTGTGCGGGGCGCGCTCATCGCCCGGGCGGCTCGGGACAGCTTCGGCAGCCTGCTGGCGGCCGGCGCCACGCTGATGATCGCGGCGCAGAGCTTCATCATCATCGGAGGCGTGCTCCGGATGATACCGCTTACGGGAATCACGCTGCCGCTCGTGAGCTACGGCGGCTCCTCGATGCTGGGTACGCTGATGCTGTGCGGCATACTGCAGGCGATCGCCCAGCGAAACGGGATCGACCGGCAGTGCGCCCGGCAGGTAAAGGCAAAGCGTGCCGCACAGGGGGAGGAGCCATGAGACAGATCCGCCGCAATATTCTACTTCTTGCCCTGCTCATCGCGCTGGCTTATGCGGGACTGGTAGCCTGCCTTATATGGACGGCTTTTGCCTACAGCTGAGCCCGCCGGTGGCAGCAGAACCTCCGGGGCGGGAACACACAGGAGGAATCGTTTATGGAATTCACAAGAATACATGAAATCACCCGAAGGATGCGGGAGAATATCGGGCGGGTCATCGTCGGATGCGAGCCGGTCGTGGACCTGGTCATGACGGCGGTGCTGGCCCGGGGGCATATACTGCTCGAGGATGTGCCGGGCACCGGCAAGACGATGCTGGCAAAGTCGCTGGCGCGCTCGATCGGCTGCGTGTTCAGCCGCATACAGTTCACGCCCGACATACTGCCCTCCGATATCACCGGCATGAACGTGTACAATCAGAAAACGCAGGAGTTTGAGTTCCGGAAGGGCCCGGTCTTCGCGAACATCGTGCTGGGAGACGAAATCAACCGCGCTACCCCGCGCAGCCAGTCGGCGCTGCTTGAGTGCATGGAGGAGGGACAGGTGACCGCCGACGGCGTATCCTATACGCTTGTGCGCCCCTTCCTCGTCATCGCGACACAGAACCCGGTGGAAACCCACGGAACATTCCCGCTGCCCGAGGCGCAGCTCGACCGGTTTTTCATCCGGACCAGGATGGGCTACCCCGCGACCCAGCAGGGCGTGGAGATACTGGACCGCTTCATTGAGGGCAACCCGCTTGCGGAGCTCACGCCGGTGGCGTCGGGCGCGGAGATTGTCGAGGCGCAGGACAGTCTGGGGCGCGTAACCGTGTCGGCGGCGGTGCGCCGCTACATCGTGGACATCGTGGAGGCGAGCCGTACGGCCGAAAACGTGAGGCTGGGCGTCAGTCCCCGCGGCTCGCTGGCGCTGCTGCGCGCGGCGCAGGCCTGGGCTGTCGTGTCGGGGCGGGACTACGTGATCCCCGACGACGTCAAGGCCGTCGCCCCTGCGGTGCTGTCCCACCGCATACTGTGCCGGAACGTCTACGGCTCCCAGGCCGAGACCTCCCGCAAGGCGGTGGAAGCGCTGCTGGACCGGACGCCGGTTCCCACCGAGACGCTTGACGAGGACGACTAAAACCATGAATGTTCTAT
Source organism: Christensenellales bacterium (assembly GCA_050942555.1). Classification (GTDB taxonomy): domain Bacteria; phylum Bacillota; class Clostridia; order Christensenellales; family UMGS416; genus JAAYXU01. The sequence goes on along the minus strand of JBMNNN010000008.1, from coordinate 426 downwards.
GGGTCATGATGGTGGCGGGCGTCCTGATGCTGATCGAGATGGCATATATGCACATCTTCGCGCTGCGCCGGATACGGTATGAGCGTTTCTTCACGAAAAGAGAGCTTTACTGCGGCGAAGAGGTGGAGATGGTCGAGATCATCGCCAATCACAAGCTGACGCCGGTCCCCTGGCTGAGGATGGAGTCGCGCATGTCGGCGTCGCTAAGGTTTGGCGCGCAGGAAAACCTCGATATCCGGGAGGACCTTTATCACCGCAGCGTGTTCTTTCTGCGCAGTCACCGGAGGATCCGGCGGCGCCACCGGGTAACCTGCACGCGGCGCGGGTATTTTAATATGGATTCGGTCACGATGACGGCGGGCGACCTGCTAGGCCTGTGGAGCCAGTCTCGGCAGCTGGATTTGAGCGCCGAGCTCGTCGTATACC
>JBMNNN010000129.1:0-6199 GCA_050942555.1 Christensenellales bacterium | reverse complement strand
CCAATCCGGCTAACAAACCGATTTCTGAGCTAATATTGGTCAATCTACTCCCGCAAGGGGTGGGGATTACGGATTCAGGATTTTCTTTATGCAAGTGTCCGGCATGCGCTTTCAATGTCAGCCGCGAAAGCGCATGCCGGTACCCGTCAGTTTGATTTCGCCCCGCTCCTGAAAGCGTTGACGATCAGCAGCAGGAGAATCGCGCCGCCTGTGGCCACAAGCAGGCTCCAGACATTAAACCCGGTGATACCCTCGTTGCCCAGAAGGTTCATGATGAGGCCGCCCAGGAAACCGCCGATCACGCCTACGAGTATATTGGCTCCCGCACCCATTTTTCTACTGTTCTTCGTGATAATGCTTGCGATCCATCCGGCGAGCGCACCGATTATGATCCAGCCAATGATGCCCATTCGACTCAACTCCTTTACGGTATTTGATTTTGTCTCTGCCTAGTATTTGATTTTCCCGCCGGATTATTACCGCAAAAATAAGACGCGGAAAACACGCGAACAACCCGCTGTCGCATAGAACCCGAAGCTCTGTTGAAAGATAGTAAAGAATAAACAAAAAGGAGCGAAAAAATGAACCCGTTTGAAATAAAACCGATCAATATCGAAGACGGCATCATGGACTGGGCTACGCTGTACCCGGCTCCGTACAACAAGCAGACCGTCGATCCTTATACAAAGATTCGGATCATACTCATGAACGGCATCGAGGTGGAGTCGGCGCTGTTCAAGCACCAGTTTCACCGCAACTGCCAGAACAATGATCTGCGCAGGGAGCTCGCCCTGTCCCGCCGCATCGAGCAGCAGCACCAAAAGCGCATCAACTGGCTCAAACCGATCGATGAGACCCCGCTGGAGACGACCATCGGGTACGAGCATGTCGCGGTGGATCTGACCGCCTGGCTCGCGCAGAACGAGCCCAACCCCTATGTCAAGCAGGCGCTGGACTTCGCGCTCTTAGAGGACTTCGATCATCTGTACCGGTACGCGAACCTGCTGGATCTGGACGCACAGATACCGGCGCAAAATCTCGTGAAAAGCTATGTGGACATAACGCCCGGACGGCCGACGATCGCCGAGCACCGGTACCCGTACGACTCGGTAAAAAGCCCCGTGGACTTTCAGACGGCCGACATTCGCACCAAGCTCAATACGCTCATCATCACCTCGGGCGAGCAGCAGACGATGAACTTCTATATGAACCTTGGAAACACCTATTACAACGATCTGGGGCGGCAGCTGTACCTGGAGATCGCGATGATCGAGGAGCAGCATGTCAGCCATTACGGCTCGCTGCTGGATCCCCGCTGCACATGGCTTGAGAACCTGCTGCTGCACGAGTACATGGAGTGCTATCTCTACTATTCATTCTATCAGGATGAGCTGGACGAGAACATAAAGTCGATATGGAAAATGCATCTGGATCACGAAATCGCGCATCTTCACAAGGCCGCCGATCTCCTCATGCAGTACGAAAGCAAGGACTGGCAGCAGGTCATACCGGGCGGCGCGTTCCCCAAGCTCCTTCAGTTCCACGACACCCGCGACTATGTCCGCCAGATACTGGGCCAGCAGATACTGCTTACCGCCAACCGGGAACAATATATCCCGGTTCCCGGCCTGCCGCGGGACCATGAATTTTTCTTCTACCAGGACCGGATGAACCACGACATAAACGCCGTGGCAAGCCACGTGGTGGTGGCGCGGCATCAGGGGAAATATAGCGTGGACTACCGCGCGGAGTCCCGGACGAATCCCGTACAGGAGCTGACCGACAGGACGGCCGACAATACGCAGATCGCGCGGAGTTAGGGCATATTTGGTTTCCAATAAAGAGCTGTCCGGTCATCGGGCGGCTCTTTTTCACAGCAGCAGGGCGTATTATGTGCTGCGGGGGAGGGAAAATTCCAAGGAGGTTGCTGGCTTCATCATGGGTTTTTTTAACAAAGTCATTCTTTTCATCAAAACCGTTGTAATTACAAGCTGGTTTTCGTAACGGTCTATCCGTTTGTCTATGTGGTGTTCGCGTCCTTCAGCGATCCGGGACAAATGCTGAGCCACAGCGGGCTTCTATGGAAACCGCTCGGATTTGAGACCGGCGGATACAGGCTGGTTTTGAAAAACCCGCTGATATTCTCGGGCTGCGCCAATACGCTTCTTTGTGTCGTAGCAGGCACAACGATCAACATGATTTTGACCACGTTTGCCGCCTACGCGCTGTCGCGCAAATCGTTTCTTCTTAAAAAGCCGCTCATGATGGGCATCGTGTTTACGATGTTCTTCTCGGGTTGCCTGATCCCCAGCTATCTGGTCGTTAACGGGCTGGGCCTCTATGATAACCGACTGGCAGTGCTGCTGCCCGGCGCGATCAGCGCATGGAACATGATCATCATGAGGACATCGTTCATGGCGATTCCCGCCAGCATCGAGGAGTCCGCAAAGCTGGACGGCGCGAATGACTTTACGATCCTTCTCCGCATCGTCGTGCCCCTTTCCACGGCGGTAATGGCGGTCATGGCGCTCTTCTATGCGGTAGGTCACTGGAACGCATGGTTCGGCGCGCTCATATACCTCAAGGATCGCGGCAAATATCCTCTGCAGCTGATTCTCCGCGAGATACTGATCGTCAACAGCACCGACAGCATGCTGGGCGGAGGAGGAGACACTTTCGGCACCGCGATGGATCTTATCGTCAAGTACGCCTGCATCGTCGTTGCGACGGTGCCGGTGCTGTGCCTGTATCCGTTCCTGCAGAAATATTTCGTGAAGGGCGTCATGATCGGATCGGTCAAAGAATAAACGCCGCGCCAACGGCCCATTCTGGTTGAAAAGTACCAGCATATGATTGGTCCGTCCCTTCCCGCGCCTCTCTTTTTTGGGTATACTGGTATACGCTAAAGCGCCCATGGCGCTTACATATCGCCGGAGGGAATATGCGATGAAGCTTGGATATATGACAAAATACTCGCCCGACGAAGTGGCGTTTGCCGCCGCGAACAGGTTTGAGTGCCTGGAGCTGTACGTCGGAACCGACGGCTTTGGCATCGACATCGACGCGATCGGAAAAAAGGATCTCGAGGAAATACTGTCGGTCTGCGCCAAAAACGGCATAGCGATCGCCACGCTCTACAGCAAGGTCAACCATCTGGACCCCGACCCCGTGCGCCGCAAGGAAAACAACCGCTACTTTGAAAAGCTGCTCCGGACGGCGCGCCGGTTCGGCACAGACATCGTAGCGACATGTGCGCGGGGCGACGCCGATCGCTCCCCTGTCGACAATCTGCCGATGTATCGCGAGGTGTTCTCGCGCTACGCCCGCATCGCCGAGGACGAGGGCGTTAAAATCGCGCTGGAGAACTGCCCGCACATGACGGGCTACCCGCGGCGGATCCGCAATATCGGCTATACCCCCGAGATGTGGGAGGCGATGTTCGATGCGGTCCCCGCGCAGGCGATCGGGCTGGAGTTCGACCCGTCGCACCTGTACTGGCAGCGGATCGACATCGTCAGGGCGCTGCGCAGGTTTGGAAGCCGGGTCTATGCGTTCCACGCGAAGGACGCCGAGATCACGTCGTCCCAGGCCGAGGAGTGCGGTATATTCGGCAAACAGCTTCCGGGCCTGCGCGACTGGCGGTACCGCCTGCCGGGCTGGGGCGGGATAGACTGGCGGGAGGTATTCAAGGCGCTCTATGACGCCGGATACGACGGCCCGGTACTCATAGAGAACGAGGACCCGTTCTTTACGGGCGAGCGGCGGTCGATGGGACTGCTGAAGGCGCGGGATTTCCTCAGGCCCTTCATGGTCTAGTACGGAAAGGAGAAACACGGCAATGAATGAGGTAAGAATCGGTCTAATCGGTGCGGGCGGCATCGCCAGCGGCGTGCATCTGCCGGGCATCGAAGCGGCCCGGGGCGGAAAGCTCACGGCGCTGTGCGACATCGACGAGGAACGGCTCACGGCGGCCGCCGAGCGGTACGGGATACCCGAAAACCGCAGGTTCCGCGACTACCGTGAGCTCATCGCGTGCCCCGACGTCGACGCGGTCGACATATGCACGCCCAACTATCTGCACGCCGAGATGGCGATCGCCGCGACGCGCGCCGGAAAGGCGGTCTGCGTCGAAAAACCGATCGCGATGAGCGTCGGGGAGGCCCTGCGCATACGCGACGCGGTGAAAAGCGCGGGCGTCCCCTCGATGGTATGCTTCTCCAACCGGTTCCGGTCGGCGGTGCGCTTCGCGAAATGGATCATGGACCGCGGGCTGCTTGGCAAGGTAGCCAACCTCTACGTCGAGTACCTGAAATCCAGCGCATTCATCGAGGGGCGGCGGCTGGAATGGCGATTCATAAAGGACATGGCCGGAACGGGCGTGCTGGGCGACCTGGGGTCCCATCTGATCGACATGGCCCGCTTCCTCGTCGGCGATATCGACGGGGTTACCGCGCAAACCGGCATCCTCGTAAAGAAGCGGCCGAAGCTTGATTCCGACGAGATCGGCGAAGTGGAGACCGACGACTACTGTCACTTCCTGGCCGAGCTGTCGGGCGGCGCGGCTGCGACGTTTTCCATTTCCCGCTGCGCGATGGGGAACGCGAACTCGATCAAATTCGAAATCTATGGTTCGGCGGGCGCGCTGGCGATCGACCTGAACCGCCCCGACGAACTGTGCGTCTGCCTGGGCGACGTGGACCGGATCACCGAGGGAATGCACTGGGTGCGCGTGCCCGCGCGCTATCGCTCCAACCAGATGCAGTCATTCATCGACATCGTACGCGGCGAGGGCGACGGGCTTGCCCCGACGATCGACGACGGTGTCGAGTGCCAGCGGGTACTGGACGCGCTGGTCGCCTCCTCGCAGGAGCGGTGCTGGGTGGATATAATAAAGTGACCGGGGCATACGGCTCCCGGTCATAAAGGACCCACGGGGGAATCGCCGGACCATGGCGGTTCCCCTTAAAACATTTTCTTGCGCCACATGATGATTCCGGCCGCAATCGCGATGGCCGCCGACAGCCCGGAGACGATCGCGAATCCCCAGGGGTGCTCGCCCCAGGGCATTCGTACGTTCATGCCCCACGCGCTCGTGACCAGCGTGGGCAGCGATATCACAATCGTAATGGCAGCCAGGAACTTCATCACGATGCTGAGGTTGTTGGATATGATGGATGCGTACGCGTCCATCATGCCCGTGAGTATGTCCCGGTATATCGAGCACATTTCGATCGCCTGCTTGTTCTCGATGATTACGTCCTCCAGCAGATCCTGATCATCGGGGTACTTCTGTATGAAGTTAACCTTAATGAGCTTCTCGAGCACCATCTCGTTGGCTTTCAGAGACGTCGAGAAATAGACTAGCGATTTCTCCAGCGCCATAAGCTGCAGCAGCTCCCTGTTGCGGTAGCTTTTCTGCAGCTCCTCGTGGACGCGGTCGCTGGCCTTGTCGATCTGCCTGAGATAATGCAGGTACCGGCTGGCGTTGTGATAGAGGAGCTGGTATATGAAGCGGGTTTTCTTATTGGTATAGAATCCCCGCACCACGCCCTCCTGAAAGCTGCGAACGAGCGACGACTCGGCGAGCGAAACCGTGATAAGATAGTCTTTTAAATGGATGAGCGCAAATGGCAGCGTCGTGTATACGAAGGAGCCGCCCTCCTTCTCGACGCGCGGGATGTCCACGAGTATGAGCACCTGCTCGGTATCCTCGTCCCATTCGATGCGGGAACGCTCCTCTTCGTCCAGCGCGGCGCGGAGAAACTCGCCCAGGACGCCGGTCTCCCGCTCGACGCGGGCCAGCTCCTCGGCAGTGGGACAGGACAGATTGATCCAGCAGCCCTCCTCGATGCGATCGAGCTGCCGCTGGCCTTCCGGATACGTTTTGATGATCTGAAGCATGCCTTTCCTCCTTCCATACCGACGCAAAGGAGGAAGGCCATTGGGGCGTTAGTCCCGGTGAGGCACCGCGGGCCGCACCTCCCCTGCGCAGGTGAATATTCGACGGTTATGAAGACTTCGCGGGTCCGCGTCCACGGTGTTCACCTCCAGAATCGGTCGGTCACGGTCATTATATGCGAATCGTCGCGCATTTGCAAGAATATTTGCGATCGTGTCAAGTTGTTCTGGGTAAAAGATCAGGCAGAAGCAACAGTATCACGAACGGTACCCAAAGCCTTAAGTAGCATCCTTGTTCCGT
>JBMNNN010000128.1:0-6217 GCA_050942555.1 Christensenellales bacterium | reverse complement strand
TCCTGCCAGCCATATTAGGTATCACCCTCTTCGTTGCGTAGTATGTTGACCCCGATCGCCTTCTCCACGTTATCGGACAGCTTTTTCATGCCAAATCCTGTGCTCCCCCGGCTATCGGGTATGGGAATGATCGCAGGCATAAGCGCCGCCTTGTACCGTTCCAGTGTATCGGGAATGCCCGCCGCAAGACGCTCGGTGACGAATATCACCGAGCAGCGCTCCCGGGCCAGCCGGTTGATGACCTGAGCCGCCCGCGCCGGTTCGTCGGCGTACACGACCAAAAAACCCAGCGCCTTGAACCCCAGCACCGAGTCCCTGTCGCCGATAACTGCCACTTTGTGTAAATCAGGCATAGAGCTCACGCAGCCTTTCCCCCAGCACGTCGCCGGGAACGCCGTTGAGCTTACCCGCCATGATCAGGCGAATCGCGCGGGCCTCGGCTTCCTTGGCTAAAAGAAAAGCCACGACCGGCTCGATGGAGAAATGCTCCCACCGCCGGGAACGGACGTACCGGGTCAGATAGTTGTCCCTAAATTTCTCAAACTCCCAGGCGCGCCCGGCCAGCGCGACCTGAAGCGCCTGTGCGCAGCGCGGGCCATATGCCCGCGTGTCGAGCCTGTGCAAGGGCAGGTCGCCCGAGGCCGCGTAGGCATCCGAAAGCGCCGCCTGCGGTATCGTGCCCCCCGGCAGCAGCGTCTCCCTGAAAAATGCGGGGGTCATCCCGGTAGCCCGGGCGCGTATGAGCGAAGACAGATTATGAAAATCCGCAAACGCCGTAAAGTACCCGGTCAAAAACCGGCTGCTCCGGACGCTTGAGAGCGCCCACTCGTACCACGCGCGGTCCATGACCGTGTCCACGGTACGCGGATCGGGACGCAGGCGCACCACGGCGTCGGCGGCGGATATCGCGCGGGCCAGGTGCTCGGGAAGACCCGAGTACTCCTGCTTGAATACCGCTTCTTCGAGCTCCCTGTTGTCGACCTTACCAAGCGGCGTCAACGCCGCCTGCTCGTCCCCGCTTGTTTGGCGCATTTTCAGGAACGCCTTCGCGTTATGGTAGTCCGACCGCATCAGAAAGACGTCGGTCAGGCGCGTATCGGGCGAGATCTCGTCGACCAGCCGCTCGGTATACATGAGCTCCGCGGTGATGAGCTCCTCGTACCGGCGGGGATCCTCGGTGCCCGCCGAAACGCCGTATCCGGTATCCCGCAGCAGCCTGAACGCATCCTCCGCGCTTCCCGCGTCCAGCATCCGATTCAAGCGCTCGGCGGTCAGCAGCCGCCCTTCCAGCGCCCGCACCCGTCCCACCGCGTATGGATAACTGGGCTGAGGCATTCCTATACCTCCCCGCCCGGAAAAAGCGTCTCCGCGACCTCGGCCTCGATGCCCGTGCGCAGCTGGCGCAGCAGCATCTCGAATGAGCAGTTGGTCAGCACGCCGTCCTCCTCCAGAAGGAATCCGCCGCGTATGGGCGCCTTCTCGTCCGATAGCGTCAGGCTTCCCGGAAGCCCCTGCGCCGCCAGCGCACGATTGACGCGCGCGATGAGAGCCGCATCGATGCGGGTCTCATGAGGAGCCGTGATGACGCGCTCGTGCCCGGTGACGGCGGCCTCCTGCATAAGGCCCTCCACAAAGGGAACGAACCGCTCCGCGGGCAGCGCGCACAGGGCGTCCAGCGCCTGCTCGAAGGCTTCGCCAATGAGTGCCTGGCGGACGGCCAGCTTCTCGCGGCTGCGGCCCAGACGCGCCTGTGTGTCGGCGCGGCGCTCGATCTCCTCGCGGTGGGACCGGGTGGTTTTTTCCATGCTCTCGCCGAAGGCCACGACGTCCGCCTCGGCCTGCCGGCGGATCATCTCGCACCGGTTCCGTGCGTCCGAAAGCGTGCTGTCGGCCTCCTGCCGCGCTGTGGACAGGATGGTCTCAAGAATCTGGTCAATCCCCGGCATTCGCGCGCTCCTTCTTCAGCCCAGCACGCCGAATACAGTCAGGAAGGAGATGAGCAGCGCGAGCACCGCGTATGTCTCCACAAGAACCGTCATCGTGATGGCTTTTCCGCTCTCCTCGCCCCGCCGTCCGACCAGTCCGATGCCGGCTACCGCGGCCTTACCCTGATAGACCGCCGAAACGAGGCCCACAATCGCGATGGGCATGCACCCGGCCAGTACAAAGAGTCCCTGCTCGGGCGTAATCGCAAGCAGCGTCTCCATATCGCCCGTCAGCAGACCGCTCCACAGCACGACCAGAAACGCGATCAGAAGTCCGTATATGCCCTGGGTTCCCGGCAGAGCCTGGAGCACCAGCACGCGGGAAAATTTATCGGGATCCTCGCTGAGCACACCTGCTCCGGCCTGACCGGCCATCGATACGCCGATCGCCGAGCCGATACCGGCAAGCAGCGCGGCCAGCACCGCGCCGGTCAGCGCGTAGACCGGTCCCCAGGGAATTTTGGCCGCCTCGGCGGTGAGGGCTGCCGCAGCGTTAAGGATAAGATCCATGTTTGTTATGCCTCCTTCATGTTATCCGAAAGTTCACTGCTCGGTTTGAGCAGGTGGTACCGCGTTTTGATGCGGAAGGGCCTGAAGGGCGTCCCTCCGCCTTCCAGGAATTTGCCGAAGTACTCGATATACTGCAGGCGGCTGGCATGCACGTACGCGCCCAGCGCGTTGACCACGATATTGAATATATGCCCGCCCACGAATACGACAATCCCGAATATCCATCCGGCTACCGCCATGAAGCCGGTGCCCGAGACAAGCATCGATACGATCGAATTAATAACCATGCCCACGACGCCCGTCGCCAGTCCCAGCGCGAAGAGCCTCGAATAGCTCAGCAGGTCCGAGAAATAGCCGGTGACATTGTAGAGCGCCATCACGCCGCCCAGCAGGCTTCCAATTCCCGTGCCGACGGCCGAAAACAGGCTCTTTTTCTTCCTTTCGCGCCACTTGGCCGCAAAGGACATGCCGGCCTTACCCAGCACGATACCCGCTACCGACGCAAGGCTTATGATCTTGCCCGCGGTCGCCATCGCGGCGAAAGCCGCGCCCTCACCCAGCATCGGAGCCGCCAGCAGCAGCACGCCCGCAAAGAGCAGCACCCAGCACAGGTTTCCGAAAATCGCGTCGGCGATATTCCCGGCCCGCAGCTCGGCCACGGTCTTTAAAAGGATGCCCGCGACGATCTGTATAAGGCCCAGCGCGAAGCACACGACCAGCATCGTGAGCGGCTCCTCCAGAGGATTAAACCACAGCGTATGGAACGTAAAGCCGAACCAGCCGCCAAAAAGCGCGCCCCATATGAGCGTCGAAATGCCGCCCAGCGCCACCACCATCACAAGCTTGGCCTTTGTGCCCTTTCGGCGCATCAGCCAGTACATGATCGATCCCGCGATCGCGATCAGCACCCCGTATCCCGCGTCGGATACCATCATGCCGAAAAACGCGAAGAAAAAGGGCGCCATCGCGGCGTTTGGGTCCATCTCGGTGCGCTGGGGCGTAGAATACATCTCGGTGATCGCCTCGAAGGGCTCGACGACCGGGTTGTTCTCGATAAGGGTGGGAGCGGATTCCCCGGGCGACGGGTCGCGGAAATGCATCTCCACCGCGCCCGTAACCGACAGCATGGCCCTGCGGAACGCGTCCTCGTCACGGGCCGGAATCCAGCCCGACACATAGAACACATTGGCGGTGTCGCCAAAGCGCAGCTGCGCCTCCCTACGGTCGCGCAGCAGCGCCAGCGCGTCATAGAGGCGTCTCATGCCTGGCAGCGCGTCGGTCATGGCCGCGATTTGCCTGCCGAGATTTTCGATCCGTTCGGTGCATTCGCGGCGGGTTTGCTCATACCCGGCCGCGATATCCGACGGGCGTCCCTTTTCGTCCTGAAACTCGGCCCGCACAAAGCCCGCGCGCGTCAGCGCCCGGGTCAGCGTGAGATTCTCCAGGCGGTGGCACAGCGCCAGGATCCGGATGCTCTCGCGGTCGGAGGACACCTCCTCCAGGTCCAGCGTGTTCATTTCCCGGATGTCGTCTATGAACGCGGGCCACTCGGCGGCAGGGATCGTCCCCGCCAGCACCGCCGCCTCCCGGGTATCGCGCAGATCCTCTACCGGAATATTGAGGGACAGCCACGGCGCAAGCTGCTCCAGCCTCTGGTCAATGCGCGCAACGCGCGCTCGGATGTCGGCGATCTGACGATAGAGCGAAAGCGCCTCGTCGACGCGCGCCATGATTTCCTCGCGCCCGGTCGTCGCGACGCGCTCCAACTCCTCCTCGGTCGCGGCGGGCGGGACAGCCAGGAACGACTTTCCCGCTTGCTCGTTGGCCGCGATGAGACGGATGGCCTGATCGAGGCGCTCCAGATCGGCCGCATACCTCGATAGCGCATCGTCGGTCCCTGCATCGGGGATTTCGAGACCCTCGGGCAGCTCCTCGGGCCGGGCCGTCAGATCGGTGATGTCCAGCATTCCGAACCGCTGCATCTGCGACACGAGCGCTTCGCGGCTTTCTTTGAGCGCCACGAGCGTAACCTTTTTCACAGGGCGTACCGCCATACTATACTACCCCACGATCCTTTCAACGATCAGCGCGACCGCGCGATCCATCCGCTCCGCGGCCTGGCGCCTGAGCGCTTCCCCTTCCATCCGGGCGGATTCCTGCTCGCGAAACACGCGCTGCGCCGCCGCGGCCTCGGCTTCCTCCAGTGTCCGGCGCATCTGCTGGCGGATTTGCTTATACTGCTCTTCTTTCCAGGAAGCAAGCTCCTCCTCGGTGTCGCGTATCCTGTCGCGGGCCTCGGCGACCGCCTCAGCCTTTATCTGGTCGGCCCGGGCCTCTGCCTCCCGGATCCTGTCTATCATGGTCTTTTGGGACATTCCCGTCCTCCTTATTTGGTGCCAAACAGCCTGTCCCCGGCATCGCCCAGTCCGGGTACGATATAGCCGTGATCGTTGAGCCTCTCATCGACAGCGGCCACAAATATATCGACGTCGTCATGGTCCCTGCGGATGCGCTCGATGCCTTCGGGCGCGGCGACCAGGCTCATGAGCTTCATATTCGTGCAGCCCCGCTCCTTGAGGAACCGGATCGCCGCCGAAGCGCTGCCGCCCGTCGCCAGCATCGGGTCCACAACGATGAGCTCGCGCTCGGTCACGTCCCCGGGCAGCTTGCAGTAATACTCGACCGGCTCCAGCGTCGCGGGATCGCGGTACAGGCCCACATGGCCCACCCGGGCCGCCGGCACCAGCTTCAATATCCCGTTGACCATACCCAGCCCTGCCCGGAGAATGGGCACGACGCCCAGCTTTTTGCCGCTGAGCACATAGGCTCTGGTCCTGCTGATGGGCGTCTCGATCGTGACCTCCTTGAGGGGAAGGTCCCGCGTCACCTCATATGCCATCAGCGTGGAGATTTCGTCGAGCAGTTCCCGGAAATCCTTGGATCCCGTCTGCTTGTCCCGGATCAGCGTCAGTTTGTGCTGGATCAGCGGATGATCCATGACAAAAAGTTTACCCATGCGCGTTCTCCTTTACGTGTTGATGGGGCGAATATCCGAAGTGAGCGCGGAGGACCGTCCCCGGGGCAGCTGCCATAGCCTGCGCGCATTCGCTCGGCGCTAGTCAGAGGTTCCCTTGATTCGCATGATCATATCCACCCGCTCGCTGTGACGCCCTCCCTCGAACGAGGTATAAAGAAACGCGTCGACGATATCCTCGGCGACGCCCGCTCCCACCACCCGCGCCCCCAGCGCCAGTATGTTCGCGTCGTTATGGAGCCGCGCCATGCGAGCCATATAGCTGTCGGTACAAAGAGCCGCCCGGATGCCCGACACCTTGTTGGCGGCGATCGATATGCCGATGCCGGTGCCGCACACGATCACGCCCAGGTCGGCGCGGCCGCTTGCCACCGCGCGCGCCACCTTCTCGCCATACTCGGGATAGTGCACCGAGTCGGTGCTGAAGCAGCCCATATCGACGATCTGTATGCCTTTTTCGATGAGATACTTCCTGATATGCTCCTTGAGGGGATATCCCGCATGATCGCTCCCCAGCGCAACCAATGGCGTCACCTCCCAGCATAATTGTATATTATACTAGATCCGACCGGAAGTTACAAGGGCGCCAGTCGGCTGCCCGCAGCTTCCATCTATTTTTATCGGATTATATAGCTATACCTGTAGTGTCCTCATATATAATAGTGGCGATGCCTGCGATATTCAACCT
>JBMNNN010000127.1:0-6254 GCA_050942555.1 Christensenellales bacterium | reverse complement strand
GAAAACGAGCTGCTGCGCATATCGGGGGAGCGCGATGTGGAAAAAGCGCTCAGCGCGCTGGGCTGCACGGTGCCCTTTGTCACCGCAAAACAGGGCGAGTCCGGGGCGCTTTTATGGGCCCGGGGGCAGGTCCTTCGTGCGCCTTCCCATGCGGTCCCGGTCGCCGACGCGATCGGCGCGGGCGATTCGTTCGACGCGGGCTTCGTCTGGGCGGCGCTTCAGGGCTGGCCGCCCGAGACATGCCTTCATGCCGCGTGCATATGCGGAAGCCTCAATGTGCGCCGCGCGGGGGGCACGGCGGGGCAGGGGGACTTCCGGGAGGTGTCGGCGCTCCTTATTGAGCGCGGCGTTCTGCCCGGAAAAGCCTGAGCTACTCGCTCCAGACCGGATCCAGGCTGTATCCGAACATATGGGCGCTCACGGCCTGCTGCACCTGCATTGGGCCGACCATCGCGTCGGCCCCGACCGGAATCGCGCCGGGAAGCCGCATCGTAAAGCCCGTAAGTCCCCGGCCCACTTCAAATACCCGTTCCTCGATGTATTTATTTTCGTAATAGCCTTCCGCGCCCTCGACCGTGTATCGCACGCGTACGCGCCCGGCCCGGGCGTCGCATTCGACGACCTCGGCGACGACGCTGACGCGCTTCCCGTCAAGAAACGTATCGTGGACCCATCTCGAATCGGCGCGCAGCGGGAAGCGCAGCACCACCAGATGATGCAGCTTTGAGTTGACCTCGGCCTCTCCGGTGCGTTCGTTGCTGACGGCTTTCTCGGTGACGGTGCCGCGGCCCTTATCATAATAATAGCGCACGACAAACGCGTCTTTCGTGCCGTTTCCCTGCTCGTAGGCCCCGTGGAAGCAGTAAACGGCTTCGCGCTCGTTCTCCTGCTCAAGAAGCAGCGTCCCCCGGTGCGCGTAATCCGTCCGGGCCGCATAGCGCATCGTCCGTCCCAGCGGGGGAAGCCAGTCGGCGACCGACGCGCCCCTGTCGGGGGCTTCGCCCGTCAGGATCCAGTATCCGATCGTCGACGGCATCTCTTCCTCGTCGTCGGTGGATCGCTCGAACGCGGTGATGCCTGTGCCCACCGTTATCTCGCGTCGCTCGTAGTATCCGGTCGTCTTGTCTTCGTAGCGCACCGCGTAGACGTACTGCTCACCGCTTTTCTGGGCGCTCTCCAGCGTGCATATGAGCGAAACCGTGCCGCCCGTATCGTACTCTACGAACTGCTCCCATCTCTCGCCCACCGCCAGCGGCACGCGGAGGATCTCGATCCGGTCGAACTGCGACTCGAGCATGTTGGGCGCGTTTTTCTGCTGTATCCATACGGTATCGTCGACGGTGTAGGTGATATCGATCGAAGGGTCCCACTCCGGTCCGGCCTCTCCGGCCGACACGTCGCGCACCGTTCCGGTAATTGTATATACCTTCGCGCCGTCCTGCGGCGTGACCGACACGAGCGCCATCTCATGCCCCGATTCCAGCGATCCGTCGTAGTTCCAGACAAATCCTGCCTGCTCGGGGAGCATCTTGAGCAGCGCCTCCCCGTCGATGCCCTGGTCGGGCGAAAACGCCCGCGCCGGACTGGGCGCGACGGTCGTGGGAGCGGTCGTAGCGGGAGGCGGGGTTTCCGTGGGACCGGGTAATATCGCCGCGGGCGATGTGACCGCCAGCGGGGTATCGGTCGGACCGGGTATCTGCCGGCTGACGCAGCCGGTAGCAACCAGCGCGCACAGCCCGGCCGCGGCTGCGAGCTTCATCAGGTATCTCATGACGCCACCTTCCATTGCCGGATTTCTGATGTCAGTTTTGGCAGAAGAAGGCGGTGTTATACAGCGGATAACGGGGCGACGCTCCGCCGCCCCGTTATAGCAGGCAGATCTATTCGCTGACTTTTTATACTTATTGCTTTTTCCCCGCGCGAAGCACCCGTCCCATGCATCCCGGCTCTGTCCGACCGTCCCACAGCGCCACCTGCCCGCCCACGATGACGCCGCGTATGCCGCCGGGATAGTGCCGCGGCTCGGTATAGGACGCCCTATCGGCGATCGTCCGCGCGTCGAACACCACGATGTCGGCGGCATACCCTTCGGCGATCAGTCCCCTTCCGGTAAAGCCCATCCGCTGCGCCGGCATCGCCGTGCATTTGCGTACGGCCTGCTCGAGCGTCAGCACGCCACGCTCGCGCACAAACTCTCCGAACAGCCTTCCGAACGTACCGTACGTCCTGGGATGAGGACACCCGGACTCGTCGAACAGCGAATCCGACACGACGCACGTGTGCGGCCAGGCGATCGCGCGGTCTACGTCGGCGGGATCCATATGGTGGGACACGGTGGTCACCGCGCCGCGGGTACGGGCAACGACGTCCAGCGTGAAATCGACGGGATCCATCAAAGCCTCGGCGGCGCACTGCGCAAGACTGCGCCCGATCATTCCACGAAGGGCCGGATCGGGTACGGCGGCCACGAAAATCCGCTCCCAGCCCGTCGTCACGGCCAGATTGTCCCAGCCCTCGGTGCGCACGCGCATCGCGCCCGCGACCCGGCGGCGGAATCCCGCGTCTGCGCGCAGCCGGTCGGCCAGCGCATCCGCTCCATCGGTGAGCGCCCAGGGCGGCAGCAGTGTCAGCAGCGTCGACGACCCGGCGGTATAGGGATAGGCGTCGGCGGTCAGATCGAGTCCGGCAGCCCGCCCGGCCTCGAGCCGCTCGATGGCCTCGGCCAGCGCGCGGTTCCAGTTGTCCCGCCCGATCGCTTTGAGATGCGATATGTGGACGGCGGCGCCCGAGCGGCGGGCTACCTCGATCATCTCGTCAATGCAGGGAATGAGCAGCGATCCCTCGCCGCGCAGGTGTACGGTGACGGGCCGCCCGTATTCGGCGGCGACCGACGCGATCCGGATGAGCTCGTCGGTCTCGAAATACGCCTCGGGCACATACATGAGCCCCATTGACACGCCCAGCGCGCCCGCGTCCAGGCTCTCGCGCGCAAGGCCGATCAGGCGGTCCATTTCGGGGGGCGCGAGCCTGCCGGGCCGGTAGCCCCTCACCGCCACACGCAGCGCGCCAAGGCCCACCAGAGCGCCCGCGTGGTGCCGCAGCGGCGTCCGTGCCAGTGCGTCCAGATAATCGGCCATACCGGCACACTGCGCGCCTTCGGGCCACGTTCCCAGCACCGGCCGGGCGTATTGCCGGAAGTCCTTCGCCCATTCGGCCCCAAGCGGAGCCGCCGAGAAGCCGCAGTTCCCGGCGACCTCGGCGGTCACGCCCTGCAGCACGCGGTGGTCCGTGCCGGGATTGCGCAGCAGATACAGATCGGCGTGCGCGTGCATATCGATAAACCCGGGAGCAACCGTCAGCCCATCGACGGCGAGCTCCCTTTCCGCCCGACCGCACGCCGTGCCGATCCCGACGATGATGCCGTCCCGGATCGCCACGTCGGCCTCGCGGCCCGGGCTTCCGGTGCCGTCAACGACGCGGCCCCCGCGCAGTACGATATCATTCATCGCGCAGCTCGAATATCGCTTCGATTTCGACCGGTATGTTCCCGGGCAGCTCGTTTGTGCCCATCGCCGAGCGCGCATGCCAGCCTTTTTCGCCGAACACGTCGACCAGCAGCTGCGAGGCGGCGTTGACGACCGCGGGCTGGCTCCCGAACTCCGGCGCGCTGGCCACTAGCGCCAGCACCTTGACGACGCCCTCGACCCGGTTAAGGTCGCCGGTGTACTTCTTAACGGCCGCCAGCAGGTTGAGCGCGCACAGCCGCGCCGCCTCCTGTCCCTGTTCAATCGTCAGCTCGCCGCCGACCTTGCCCGTGAACGCGGGCTTGCCCGCCACCGTGGGCCCCTGCCCCGACACGTAGAGCTGCCGCCCGCTCTGGCGCACCGGCGTATATATGCCGCCTACCGGCGCGGGCTCGGGCAGCGTGAGCCCCAGCTCCCGGATCCGTTCGTTGATGTCCATGCGTTTACCTCCTTTGCTTCCTATCTCACACGAGCCTGCCGCGGGCGGCCACCCTGACCTCCCGGAGCGCGTCCGCGCCCTGTATGTAGACGGTATCGTAGAGATTGACCGTCGTGCATACATGGTTGGGCACGATCGATACCCGGTCGCCCACGCGGTAGCTGCGGCTTCCAGGCAGCAGCGACGCCATGCCGTGCTCCTCGGTCAGCCGCTCAAGAACCAGGCGCGGATCCTCGGGGCATCCGCCGTATCCCCCCAGGTGGTAGGGCGGCGCTCCCGGTGCGACGTCCGACGATATCGATTTGCTGCCGCCGTCCAGCACGATGCGTCCCGGTTCGGGCGCGCTGACCACGGTGTAGACGACCCGCAGCGCGCAGTCGTGCGCGGCGCAGCTTCCGTTTGTCTCCTGCATGCGGTCATTGAACACATAGGTGCCGGGCCGTATCTCGTCGACGCCCGAAACCGCGGCTGTGAAAAGACCTGTGGGAGTGGAGCCTCCCGACGTCTCCAGCGGTCTCAGGTCGTGTAGCTCCCGCTTGAGCGCCGCCAGCAGATGCCCCTCCTGCCTGCCGGCCGCTTCCCGGTCCAACGTGGGTTTCCCGTCCAGGATCAAACCCCTGAACGTATACAACCCTGTCAGCCTCAGGCCCGGCAGTGCCGCGACGGCGCGCGCCAGCGCGGCCGCCTCGCCGAACGGGACGCCGGTGCGGCGAAGGCCCGTATCGACCTCCAGCCGTATTTCGAGCGGTACGCCGCTGTCCTGTGCCGCCGCCGACAGCGTCCGCGCGCCCTCCAGGCTGTCGACCGCGAGTATCAGCCGCCCGACCCTGCGCGACAGCGCGACGGCCCGCGCGATCTTGTCGGCGCCCACGAGCGGGTAGGCCATGAATATGTCGCGGATCCCCCCGTCTGCCATCGCCTCGGCCTCGCCGAGCTTGGCCACGGTGACCCCGCACGCGCCCGCCGCGACCTGCCGCAGCGCGATCTCCGGGATCTTATGGGTCTTGACATGGGGCCGCAGGCGGCATCCCAGCCGGGCGGCGGCCTGGGCCATCCGGCCGATGTTGCGGTCCATGATCGTCTCGTCTATGAGCAGATACGGCGTGGACGGTTCCATGGCGATCTCCTTTCGCCCCGGATGACTGCGCCGGGGTCGGCGCGAACCGTGGCGTTTCCTTTTTCGCGGTCGGCGCTGGTTTTTCCTGCATCGCGCCAAGGGCCCGCGGCAGCGGCGAGGCGGCCGGGGCGGTGGGCTAGAGGAGCTCCGCAGACGCCCGGCGCAGCATTTCCCGCTCCGCATCGCAAAGCGTCCGGAACGGCCTGCGGCATACGCCGACGTCCAGTCCCATAAGGCGGAGTATCTCCTTCGTACCGGGCAGTACGCCCACGCGGAGCAGCGCTTCGATGATTTGATTGGCCTGGGACTGCAGCGCCCGGGCCTTTTCATACTGCCCCTGGCGGCACAGCTTCCACATTTTAATGAATTGATCGGCCATGAAGTTATAGGTCGTGCCGATGCCGCCGTCGGCGCCCATCGCCATGCCCGATACGAACATTTCGTCGTACCCGTTGAATATGAACTTGTCGGGGAACCGCGCCCTGATCCGGTTCATCATATAAAAATCGCTGGATGTGTGCTTGATCCCGATGAACCGGCTGTCGCCAAGAATCCCGCTGATATCGTCCACCGAAAGGGACACGCCCGACAACGCGGGAATGTTGTATAGTATCACCGGTATGTCGATCGCGTCGGCGATCCCAAAATAATAGGCTTTGATTTCCTCAAACGAAAAGTGATAGTAGAAGGGCGGCAGCGAAGAAACTGCATCCGCGCCATTGTCCCGCGCATGGCGCGCAAGCTCCTCCGCCGTGTCCTGGCTGATCGCGCCGATATGTGCGATGACGCCGCAGCGTCCGGCCACCTCGTCGACGACGGTTTCCAGCAGCGTTTTGCGCTCGTCGGCGGTCAGCAGGAACGCTTCCCCGCTGCTCCCGCCCACATAGAACGCGCTTACGCCCTTTTCGATGTTCATCCTGACGAGCGCGCGCAGCGCGCCGCGGTCGATCGTATTGTCGGCAGCGAACGGCGTCAGCAGCGCCGGTATGATTCCCCGAAGATCCCGCATCGCAATCATCCTTTCATCCTTTCGACCGGTTTACCACACAGAGATAATTTCCGCTATAACGATCTTTCTGATTGACGGCCACGAAAACCAGGTATTATTAAAGAGTACGAATAAGTACGAGAGCGCACGGTCGCAGCAACCTGCAACTTCTTACCACGACCTATT
>JBMNNN010000126.1:0-6262 GCA_050942555.1 Christensenellales bacterium | reverse complement strand
AGCTATCGTTTTTCCACCCGGTTTTGCGGGAACGGATGCGGTTTGAGGCGCCACTCCCGGCTGCGGAGCCGTGGGATCTGTTCACCGAAGTATAAACCGCCGATCTTGCGATTCCGGAACTAAATTGCGAATAACAGACGGATTGTTTGCTATTTGTTAGTCGTCCGGCTATAATGTGCAGTAGGCTGGGGGAGGGGAGCCGGAGCGTGAAGCAACTCGATATACAGCTACATGAAATTATAGCGCACGACGAGATACGCAGGATACTCAATTCCTTCGTACTGTCCACCGGGCTTGGCGCTGTGTTCCATGGCTGCGACGGACAGTATACGCTGGCCCCCGATAACTACGCGATCGTATGCCCCTTTTGCAGCGCGATACAGTCCTGTCCGGAAGGCAGCAGTCGCTGCATCGAATTCATGGTCAAAGCGGGAGCGCAGTCGGCGGAGCTGGGGGAGTGCTATATCGCGCGCTGTCACGCGGGACTCATCGAGCTTTTCGCGCCGGTCGTATTCGAGGAGCAGTACATTGGGTTTGTTTCCTGCGGACCGGTGCTAATGTGGGACTGGGACGAGATGGCGCTAGAGGAGATCACAAAGCGCGTTCGCGGCATTCCTGTCTCCAGAGAAAAGCTGATGGTGGCCAGCCAGAAGATACCTATCTACAACGGGAAAAACGTGCAGGCGTCGGCCGATCTATTATTCATGGTCGTCAATTCGATGGTTTCCGCGGGTATGACAGCTCTGAAGCAGCGCCGCGAGCTCACCCGGCAGCAGGCGCAGATCGCCGAGCTGGTTTTTGAGAAAAAGCGGGCCGAGGAGGCCGTTTCCGCGCTGGAGCGTGAAAGGATGTCCTG
This sequence comes from Christensenellales bacterium, assembly GCA_050942555.1. Classification (GTDB taxonomy): domain Bacteria; phylum Bacillota; class Clostridia; order Christensenellales; family UMGS416; genus JAAYXU01. Next base: position 5,406 of record JBMNNN010000126.1, on the reverse strand, counting down.
CCCGTATCCGCTGAATAAGGAGAAGGAGCTCCTGGGCCGGGTGAGGCTTGGCGACAGAAACCGCGCCAAGGCGATACTCAACGAAATACTGGGCGAGATCTTCTTAAGCAACGCCGGGGATATTAATATCATAAAGGCCCGTATACTCGAGCTCGTGGTCGTCATTTCACGGGCCGCTGTGGAGGGCGGGGCCAGCCTCGAGAAGATGCTGGGGCTGGGCTACGAGATGGTAAGCCAGCTCTCCGGAATCCATGAGTTCGAAGCGCTGTGCCTGTGGGTCGTGCGCCAGCTGGATGCGATCATGGACACCGTGTACGCGATGCGCAATGTCCGCAACGCCAAGTCGCTGGGCGATGCGATGGAATACATACGCGGCCATTTCAGCGAGAACCTGACGCTGGAAAGCGTGGCGCGCCAGGTGTTCCTCAGCCCGTTTTATCTGAGTCACCTTTTCAGCGAAGAGCTGGGCGTGACGTTTGTAGAGTACCTGACAAGGGTGCGCATGGAGGAAGCCAGAAAGCTCCTTACGAGCGCCGAGCGCTCGATCATTGAAGTAGCTAACCAGGTTGGATACGAAGACTCCAGCTATTTTGGAAAGGTGTTTAAAAAAAGCGTGGGAGTCACGCCCAACCAGTACCGCAGACAGATACAGAAATCCACTCACCGGCAGTGATGAATTAAGGTTTGCCAATGATGACACGGCTATCAACAGCGCGGCGACCACTGCCGGGACACAGCATAAGAACCGCTAAACCCGGCGGCTATTTCCGCAAATATTTCCACTTACCTCGCAGGATAGATGGTAGCAGTCGCGGATATATATGGTATAATACATGCAGGCATTGACCCGGGACAATATACGAAAACAGGAGGAACCGGAATATGGTGGATATGAGAGCCATTGCCGAGGCGCTCAAGGCAGGTCAGGCGCCCAAAACTAAGGAGCTTGTCGAGGAGGCGCTCAGGGATACATCGGCGGAAACCATACTCAACGAGGGACTCATCGCCGGTATGAGCGAAATCGGCGAGCTTTTCAAGCGGAACGAGGTATATGTGCCCGAAGTGCTGATTGCTGCGCGCGCCATGTACGCGGGCCTTGATCTCCTCAAACCCATACTAGCCGAGTCGGGCGTGGAACCTGCGGGCGTCGTCGTGATAGGAACCGTGAAGGGCGATCTCCACGACATTGGTAAAAACCTGGTTTCGATGATGATGGAAGGCGCAGGCTTCAAGGTTATCGATCTGGGCGTAGACGTATCTCCCGAGAAATTCGTCAGCGCCGTAGAAAACGACGGCGCTTCGATCGTCGCGATGTCGGCGCTGCTGACCACGACGATGCCCGGCATGAAAAATACGATCGCCGCGCTGGAGCAGGCCGGTCTGCGCAAGAGCATCAGGGTGATGGTGGGCGGCGCGCCTGTCACGCAGAATTTCGCGGATGAAATCGGAGCCGACGGATACGCGCCCGACGCGGCCTCCGCCGCCGATCTGGCTAAAAAGCTGATCGCGGATCTGAAGAGCGCCTAAAAGAGCGAATACATCAAATAAGCTGCCAGGCGGGATCGACCATCCCGCCTGTTTCCTATTCATTCGCTGTAGCGCGATGTACGCAAGAAGAGCAGGGGGATTGCAGAGCAGGGGGGTGCGCCGGCGGTTATGCAACGAAGACGGGGGGGGAAGCAGCCTCTTCCTCAGTTTAACGTTCTTTGCTGCATTTTGGCCCTTCTTATTGTAAATTTATATGAAATAAAAAATCCACAGGGGTTGTTCTTCTTATCCTTTTCACTATATAATATAACCAGTATAAATAAACAGAGGAGGCGCTTTGAACATGGCGGAAGCAGCGAATATGTCATTTGGCAAATCGGTAGTGGATGTAATTCGGGCGCGCAAATCTATTCGTACATATCGGAGCGATCCGATTCCCGACGATTTACTGGACAAGATCAGTGACTATATATCAGGTATCGAGGGGCCGTTCCCCGTTCCGATCCGCTTCCAACTGGTATCGGCGGTACCCGGCGAACCCGGATCGGTTGAACCCGGAGCGAGCGCGATCAAAGGAGCCCTGACCTACCTGGCTGCCGCTGTCCGCAACGAAGGCCGCTGCTATGAGCAACTGGGCTATGCGATGGAGAAGGCAATCCTGTTCATCACATCGCTGGGACTGGGCACATGCTGGTTGGGAGGGACGTTCAACCGGACTTCTTTTGAACGCGCGCTGGGCGTGCTGCCCGAAGAAATACTGCCCTGCGTGACGCCCATCGGATTTCCGGCGGAGAAAAAAGGGCTCATCGATGCGCTCATCCGCAAAGGCGCCAGCTCGCATAAAAGAGAACCGTGGAGCGCGATGTTCTTCCGCGACCGTTTTGGCAGCCCGCTGACTCCTGAGGACGCCGGACCTTACGCGGAGCCTTTTGAGATGCTGCGCCTTTCGCCTTCGGCGTCGAATAAGCAGCCGTGGCGCGTGGCGATGGTGGGCGGACGGTGCCATGTGTATCTGCAGCGAACGCCCGGTTATCCCAAATTCACACATCACGACATACAGCGGATCGACCCCGGAATCGCGATGTGCCATTTCGAGCTGACTGCCCGCGAATGCGGGCTGCGGGGACACTGGGCGATGGTCAAGCCGATCGTCGAAAACACGCCAATGGGCATCGAATACATCGCAAGCTGGGTGCCTGACAAATAGGGACGCGCGTACGGAAGAGTGCAGCAATGCTTTGCCCGCGGCCATACGGGTAAAAAGCAACAGTCATGGGGCGGGTGTCGCAGCGCACCCCCCATACATGGTCGTTCCTCATATGCTTTTTCTCGTACATGAGCCAAAAGCCAGCAGGAGGTCCGGTATGAGCCAACGCATCGAACTGAATTTCTGGGAGAACGCCTCCGAAATACTCGGCAGAATGTGCGGGGAAGGGGTACTGTGCGTCGTATGCGACAGCAACCTGTCCAGCAATATCATCACGCTGGGATGGGGGCTCATCGGTCCCTCGTATCACGGACATCCGGTATTCGCGATCGCCATCACACCGCAGCGATACTCATGGGGCCTGCTGGAGGAGGTGCCCGAGTTCGTGATCGCAGTCCCCGACGATTCGCTCAGGGAGGCTGTTCATCTGTGCGGTACGCGATCGGGTCGCGATATCGATAAATGGAAAGAAGCAGGCCTGACTCCCGTTCCCAGCCTGTCAGTCAGGCCGCCCTCGATACAGGAGTGCCCGATCAATATCGAGTGCCGGGTCTATACCAGGGTTGTGCCACCGCATTTCCTTCTGACTCCCGCGCACCGCAAAGCGCCCGCCGATCGCCAGCATACGATCTATTTCGCCGAGGTTTTGGGCGCGTACGGGTGGGATGGGTGAGGCGGCTGATGCCGTTGTCCTGGCTTTACAAAGACAAAAGTTGACGCCCGGCTGATCATTTGATATAATTCGGGCACAAAGGCTTTGACGGAGAAGAGTAGCGTCCGTACGCCGGTCAAAGAGAGGGGCCGTTACCGAGCTGAGAGCGCGCCCCGGCAGGCAGGACACGAAAGTTCGCTCCCGAGCCGCCGCGCTGAAACGACAGCAAGTAGGTGCGGCCGGATTGTCCCGTTACGGCAGGCGAGTGCCCGGCGCTAGCCGGGAATATGGGTGGTACCGCGAAACCGCTTCGTCCCATGACAGGGACGGAGTTTTTTTTGGGAGGGATCATAATGCAGGAAAAGCTCAGGGCTATACTGGAAGAAACCCTGAACGAGCTGAGCGAGATAACCGACATGGCCTCGCTGCAGGAGCTGCGGGTTCGGATACTGGGAAAGAAGGGCGCGCTGACCGGGATCCTGCGGGGAATGGGGGGGCTGCCGCCCGAGGAGCGTCCGGAGGTGGGCAGACAGGTCAACGAAGTCCGCGCTCGTATCGAGGAGTCCATTGCCCGCAGAGAAGAAGAGATTGAGCAGGCCGAGCGCATCCGGCGCATGGCTGAGGAAACGCTGGATGTGACCGTACCGGGCACAAGGCCGCCATTGGGAGGCCTGCATCCGCTCACGCTCGTGACGCAGGAGATAGAGGATATTTTTGTAGGGCTTGGATTTGCGATCGCCGAGGGGCCTGAGATCGAGTATGAGCGCTATAATTTCGAGCTGCTCAACGTACCCCGGAATCATCCGGCCCGCGACATGCAGGATTCGTTCTATATCACCGACAGCATACTGCTGCGGACCCAAACGTCCCCGGTGCAGGCGCGCACGATGCTCAGGCAGAAGCCGCCCATACGGCTCATCTGTCCCGGGCGCGTCTACCGGATTGACGAAGTGGACGCGACGCATTCCCCGGTATTCCATCAGATGGAGGGGCTGGTCGTGGACAGGGGTATCCATATGGGTCACCTCAGGGGATTGCTGGATACATTCGCGAAGGAGTTCTTCGGGGAAAAAACGCGCACGCGGTTGCGCCCCTCATTCTTTCCGTTCACCGAGCCCAGCGCCGAAGTCGACGTGTCGTGCTATCTGTGCGATGGCAGCGACCCATCATGCCGGGTTTGCCGGGGCGGCGGGTGGGTCGAAATACTGGGCTGCGGTATGGTCAATCCCCGCGTGCTGACGATGTGCGGGATCGATCCGGACGAGTATTCGGGATTTGCCTTCGGCCTGGGGCTGGACCGGATCACGGTAAGCCGGTACGGTATATCGGATCTGCGCACGCTCTTTGAGAATGACATGCGATTCCTGTCGCAGTTCCGGGGAGGTATTTAAAATGCTGATACCGCTTTCATGGCTCAAACAATATGTCGACGTGCCGGTGCCGGTCGAGGAATACGTTTCCCGCATGGTGATGACAGGCTCCGAGGTGGAGGGCTGGGAGATACGCGGCGCCCAGATGGAGAAGGTGGTTGTGGGACAGATCATGTCCCTGTCGCCTCATCCGAATGCCGACCGACTGCAGATCTGCGCGATCGATGCGGGCGGCGGGGAGACGCTGCCCGTCGTGACGGGAGCGCCCAATGTATTCGTGGGGGCGCGCGTGCCGGTCGCGCTGCCCGGCTCTATGCTGCCGGGCGGCATCAGGATCAAGCCCGGCAAGCTGCGCGGGGAGCTTTCGATGGGCATGCTGTGCTCCGGCAAGGAGCTTGGGATTACCGACGACGTCTACCCCGGAGCGGATGTGGACGGGATACTCATACTGACCCGGGACGAAGCGCCGGGAACCGATATAAAAGACGTGCTGGGATTTGGGGAGACGATCATCGACTTCAAGACGCTGGCGAACAGGCCCGACTGCATGTCGGTGCTGGGCATGGCCCGGGAAACATCGGTGACGCTCGATGTGCCGTTGCGGCTTCCCGCGACCGATTACCGGGAATCCGAGCAGGAGACCGCGGACTATGTGGGCGTATCGGTACTGGACAGCGCGCTGTGTCCGC
>JBMNNN010000125.1:0-6372 GCA_050942555.1 Christensenellales bacterium | reverse complement strand
CATCGTGATCGCCGCCGTCAGCGTGGTCTTGCCGTGGTCCACGTGTCCGATCGTTCCCACGTTGACGTGGGGCTTTGTTCTTTCAAATTTCTCTTTGGCCATATCCGGGGCTCCTCCTTCGTATTGTCCGGCAGACTGGAGCGGGTGATGGGAATCGAACCCACGTAACCAGCTTGGGAAGCTGGCACTCTACCATTGAGTTACACCCGCGCATTTAGCTTTCTATATTCTACATGGAGACGGGCGGGCTGTCAACCGGTTTCAACCCAAAAATCAATAAGATCCGCGCTTTTCCGGTCGATGCTCCGTCCCTCTATCTCTTTGTTGCCAAAGCGCTTCTTTTTATTCCGGACCCTATTCCGGACCCGGCATACCGCAGCCATCATCCCGGCAAAAAGGCGAAATATGACAGTTTTCGCGCCAATTTGTAGAGATTTTACAGGTTTCTCACTTGACGGTGGGCTATGGAGACAGTATAATCATTTACAGGGTTTGTGGCCGTCGGGTTGGCGGCGGAAAGGCGGATCCATGGCGTACGATTTTCTGCTTGACGACAGCGAGCAGGCCTTTGAGGGTATGCAGGACGAGGAGATCGTCGTTCTCGCCGGCCAGGGAAATACTCTTGCGCAGGACTATATACTGAACAAATACAAAAATTTCGTGCGCTCCAAGGCGCGTTCCTATTTTCTCATCGGCGCTGATCGCGAGGACATCATACAGGAGGGCATGATCGGCCTGTATAAATCGATACGGGATTTCAATCAGGACAAGCTTTCGTCGTTTCATGCCTTCGCGGAGCTGTGCGTGACCCGCCAGATCATTACTGCGATCAAGACCGCGACCCGCCAGAAGCATATACCGCTCAACAGCTACATCTCTCTTAACAAACCGATATACGAGGAAGGCGCGGACCGGACGCTGATGGACGTGATATCGGGCGTTTCCTCCCAAACCCCCGAGGATCTGGTCATCAACGAGGAGGACCGCTCGGCTATCGAGCAGAAGATGAGCGAGATGCTCTCGGACCTGGAGTGGGAGGTGCTGTCCAGCTACCTGCAGGACAAGAGCTACCAGGAAATTGCCGCCGATCTCCGTCGGCACGTCAAGAGCATCGACAACGCGCTGCAGCGCGTGAAGCGCAAGCTGGAGAAATTCCTGCAAAACCGGTACGAGGCATAATATTCACCTATCGATTTATAAAGCCGATGGCCCAGCGCCCCGGCAGGTTCATAGTCGGCCTTTTTCGTCGATCCCGCGGACAACGCTGTTGTATGCAGATGCGGTAAAAATGCCTGCCGGGCGGTCGGCTTATGCTCACACGCAAAATCGGGAATCATCACAGGCGTTCCCCTCCCTCGCCCCAAATGCGTCCATGCTCCCGCATGACTGTCCGTATCGTTTGAATCGCCTTGTCGTCGATGCCTGGCAACGATGATATCTCTGCCTGCGAGCGGCTGCGCAGCGCCCCCAAACAGGGCAGATTCAGGCTCCTTATCGCGTCTGCGGCAGCGGAGTCCAAACGGCTGAGCAGCGCGTCCACAGGCACGATGGGCCGCGGCGTCATCTGCGGAAAATCCCTGTCAAACTCCGCGACTTCATCGGCGGCCATCGTATGGAACACAGAATCCTCATAATATCTCCCGCCGATACCACACAGGGCGCCCTCTATTAATTCCATCGCCATAAAGGCATCGAAGACTCCGCCGTCGCCACAGGTCAATCCGAATTCCTTCGCCCGCCTGAAACCGAAACGCGGGTAATAATCCGGCTCTCCGCAAATAACGATGGCCGAATATTTTAGCCTTCGGGCTTCCTGTATGGTGAAACGCATCAATGCTTTTCCCACGCCCCGATTCTGGTATTCGGGCAGCACTGAAAGCGGCCCGAATGTCAGCACAGGATGCTCCAAACCGTCGGGCGATACGATCTTTGCTTTTGAATAGAGTACATTCCCCACGATTTTCCCGCCGATTTGCGCCAGATAATTGAGCTCGGGTATAAAAACCGGGAGCTTCCGTAGTCTATGAACCAGCAGGTGCTCATCGACGATCACGCCCCGGTCTGTGTTTTTCCAAAATGCCGCTTTTGTCAGTTCCTCGGTCTGCCGATAATCGTCCGGCGTTTCAAGGCGAATACGAATATAGGGAAATCGCGTCCGCGCAGTTTCCCAGTCTTCCTTGGCCAGTTCATAGTCAATCGAGTACTGCGGCTCCCCAAGCTGGTCCAGCCATGAATGCTCCCGGGTGCCCAAACAGCGGAAACCCAGTTTCCTCTCATATACGTGTTGCGCGCGCCTGTTTTTCACGTTGGTGTCCAGTATGATTTTCTCGTATCCGTAATACGTAAAGAGCGCGTCGATAAACATCGTGAGCAGTGTGGTCCCATACCCCTTATTCTGCTGTGCGAAGTCGCAGATCTTTATACCGATCTCCGCTGTCCCGCTGCCCTTGTTTCGATAATTCATTTCGCCTATCGGCTTGCCGCCCAGCTCTATCATATGACGGCGGCCGCGGTCATCGCTGTCCTGCGCAAGGCTTTTTCTGATCGTATCGGGCGTTTCGCTCAAGCCATTTGGAAAACCCGCATGGGCCATAATTTTCCCATCATTCCACCATGCGCAAAGCTGCCCGGCATCGTCGGGATTCGCGTCGCGGATCGCCAAATCCCCGTAATATAGAATCAAGGGTTTCCCTCCATTTTTCATAATAAAAGCAAGCGCCCGCATTACAGCCCCGGAAAAGGCTGCAATATGCGGGTATAAAAATAACGACCACCGGTCGTACACGCTTTTGATCCTCTTAAAAGATATTGCAGAGACTGACAGGTTGCTTTTTGTGCGACAATGCAGGGAAGCCTGCATCATTCACGCTCGTCGCACAATATTCAGTTTTTAAGACGCGATCACCATACAAGTCATTTTACAGCCCTCCCCCCGAGTAATTTCGCTATCGGTCCGGAACTCTTACAGTATATAGAAAATGCTTTTAACTGTCAATCATGGAAGTTAAACTGGCAGAAACACAAGCGGGACGCTGGACCTAACCCGAGCGTCTGAAACGCACAGCGGGCGCGGCCATGGGCCGCGTCCGTCATACAAATCGTATCGTGCCGGTTATTTCCTAGAAGCCGCATCCTCGACTTCGATGACCTTGCGCCCGTTATAGGTGCCGCAGTTCTTGCATACGCGATGGGCCAGCTTCATTTCATGGCACCGGGGGCACTCGGAAAGACCGGGTACGCTCAGCTTCCAGTTGGCTCTCCGGGACGCCGTGCGCGCCTTCGATGTTTTTCGTTTTGGGACCGCCATGGGTTATTCCTCCTTATCTGTATCTTCGCTCCCCCCGGTGGTTTCCAGGAGCCTTGCGAAGGAGTCGTCATAATCATTTCCATCCCTGCATCCGCACTGCACCTTATTGCGGTCCGCACCGCATTCGGGGCACAGGCCCCGGCATACGGGACTGCACAGGTGCCGCATCGGCATATTGAGCAGCAGCTCGTCCACCACAGCGGGCGTCAGGTTAATCAGATTGCCCTCCAGCGGATAGCTCTCGGAATGCTCGTCCCGCGCTGCCCGGGCAAAGACCGCCTGAAACGGGATATCGAGCGACATGTGCATATCGGCGGTGCAGCGGCTGCATGTGGCGGCATAGCGGGCCTTTATGCTGCCCTCGGTCAGGAAGCTCTTCCCGGTGAACTGGCATACGCCCTGCACCTGCACAGGCCCGTAGAAATCCATCCGCTCCCCGCCGAGCTGCAGGTTTTCGAGCGTTTTCCGGAATGCAAAGGGCATCGAAGAACCCGGTTCCTTCAGCAAACTGGAAATATCCAGTCTCATTTTCACCACCTCGAAAACTCAGCACGTGACATTATAGACAAAGCGGATTTCTTTGTCAACTAATATTCCTATATGGTAATTTCCGGTGACGCTTTCAAATCGCAGCCGCCCGCTCACTTTCCCGCGACCGACAGCTCCCGGACCCACAGGCTGGGGCTTCCCACGCAGCCGGTTCCCGGCAGCCCGAACCGCAGGTCGCTGCCCACCGCCTCGATGGCTTTGAGCATCATGAAGAAATTTCCCGCGATCGTAATCTGGTCGACCGGGCGGCCCCTGCGGCCCTCCTCGATGACGAAGCCATTCCCCATCAGCGAGAAATCCCCGGATACCGTGTCGGTGCCCGAATGCAGCCCCACGACCTCGGTGATCATGAGTCCCCTGCCCATACGCCGCATCAGCGCTTCGGGCGGCGCATCGCCGGGTTTCACGTAGAAATTGAAGGGCGACACGCCCACCGGAGACTTGTAGGATCTCTTGGCCGCGTTTCCTGTAGAGGTCGTCCCGTCCTTGGCGGCGGTTTTGAGGTTGTGCAGCAGCGTTCCCAGCACGCCCCCGTCGATGACCGCCTTGGTGCGCGTAGGCACGCCCTCCGCGTCGAACCCGGCGCTGGCAAACCCGTCGCGCAGGTGCGGATCGTCCATCAGCGTCACGCAGGGCGCTGCGATCGTCTCCCCAACCCGGCCTTTGAGGAGGGAGAGCCCCTTTTGCGCGGCGTCGGCGCTGAATATGTCCGAGAATGCCGAGAGCATGTCGCCTGCCGCCTCGTTGCCTAGCAGTATATCGTAGCTCCCCGAGGGTACCGGCGCGGCGCCCAGCTTGGTAAGCGCGTTTTCGGCGGCCTCGCGAGCCATCGCTTCGGGCTCAAGGCCGTCCGGATCGTGGGTGATGCGGTATGCGTGGCCCTCCTCCCGCTTTCCGTCGGCCTCGGCCACCGGCTCCAGATAGGCGAATAGGTCGTTGCTCCGCTCCGAGAGATCCAGGCCGCGCGAGTTGCGAATGCGTACGCTGCCGTCCCCGTACTGGAGCATGCAGCATTCGACCGTCGTGATGCGCGGGTCTGCGCGCAGCGCGGCAGCCTCCATCTCGAGCGTCAGCTCGATTTTGCGGGCGGGCGTCAGCTGTGCCAGCGCGGGGTAATACGCCTCCACCGGCTTATAATCTTCCTTTCCCGCTCCGGCGAATATGAACTGCGGATCCTCGCTCTCGATGACTGCCGCGTTATCGGCCGCGCTGCGCAGCAGCATCGACACCGCGTCCTCGTCGAGCACCTCGGTATACGCGTAGCCCATGCGCCCGTTTTTCATACCGCGGAACGAGAGCCCGAACGACGTATTGACCTTGTAGTCATCCACCTTTCCCTCGAACACCATCACGCGGAAGCTTTCTCCCCTGCTCTCGTAGACCTCGCATTCCTCGAAGCCGGCGCTGCGCGCGCCCTCGAACAGGCGATCGGTGAATTCATCGAATTTCATGACTGCTTCCCTTCCTGGCGGCCGCCCACCACGATTTCGGATATGCGGATGAGGGGCTGGCCCACATCGGCGGGCACGCTGCCCGACAGCGATCCGCACATACCCTGCTCGGTTTTCACGCATCGCCCGACCATATCGATGCGCCGGAGTATTTCCTCACCCTTGCCAATGAGGGTCGCGCCCCGGACGGGCTTATCGATCTTTCCGTTTTTCACGAGGTACCCCTCGCTGACGGCGAAGTTGAATGATCCGGTCAGCGGATTGACCGACCCGCCGCCCATCTTTACACAGTAGAGCCCCGACGCGATCGAAGCGATGATGTCCTCGTCGCTGCTGTCGCCCGCGTCGATGAACGTATTGCTCATGCGCGACGTGGGCGCGAACGCGTATGACTGCCGCCGCGCCGAGCCGGTGGATGCCATGCCCATGCGGCGGCCGTTGAGCCGGTCGATGAGGTAGCCCTTGAGCACGCCCTTTTCGATCAGCACATTGCGGCGGCAGGCAGTGCCCTCGTCGTCGATGTTGCCCGATCCCCACGCTCCGGGTATTGTGGCGTCGTCGATGGCGGTGACGACGTCGGATGCGATCGTCTGGCCCAGTTTGCCCACGAATACCGAGTGTCCCTTGGCTACCGAGGTCGCCTCCAGGGCGTGGCCGCATGCCTCGTGGAACAGGACGCCGCCGAACCCGCTCTCGATCGCGATCGTCATGGGCCCGGCCGGGCACAGATCGGCCCGGAGCATCGTCACCGCGGTGCGGGCCGCGTCCCGTCCATACTCCGCCGGGTCATGGCTGTCGAAGAACTCGAATCCCATCTGCCCGCCGGGGCCGTTGAACCCGCTCTGGTTCTCCCGTCCGTCCCCGGCCACCGCCAGCACCCCCAGCCGGACGCGGGTGCGCTCGTCGCTCACGAAAAGCCCCTCGCTGTTGGCGATCGTCACCTGCTGTCGCCGGTCCATGTACGTCGCGGTGACCTGTACGATCGAGGGGTCATAATCCTTTGCCGCGTGGTAGGCCGCGCGCAGTATCTCGGCCTTGCGCACCGCCGATACATCCGACGGCGGG
>JBMNNN010000124.1:0-6388 GCA_050942555.1 Christensenellales bacterium | reverse complement strand
CCTCGGGGCTGAAGCGGAAAGCGCCCACATGATCGAACGGATGGTCCTCGACGAACGAAAGCAGCTCGCGAAACTGCGGCTCGGTCTCCCCCGGGAAGCCGACGATATATGTGGTGCGCAGCGCGATATGCCTGTCAAGACCCCGGAGCATCGCGTACATCGCCTTGATCCCCGAGCGGCTGCTCCTGCGGTTCATCGCCGACAGCACCGGATCGGATATGTGCTGCAGCGGTATGTCCAGGTATGCACACAGCCGGGGCTCGGCCTCAAGCAGCGCGGCGAGCTCCCGATCGACAAGCTCCGGATAGGTATACAGCACGCGTATCCATTTGAGCTCCGGTACGCCGCACAGCGCGCGCAGAAGCTCCGCCAGGGCGGGCTTCCCGCTGCGGTCGGTGCCGTAGCGCGTCGTGTCCTGGGCCGTGACGATGAGCTCGCGCACGCCCCGTGCCGCCAGGGCCCCGGCCTCGCCAATAAGCTCGCCGAGCGGTCGGCTGCGGTAGCGCCCGCGTATCGCGGGAATCGCGCAGTAGCTGCATCGGTTGTCGCAGCCCTCGGCGATCTTTATATAGGCCATATGGGGCGGCGTGATCAGCACGCGCTGCGCGCAGCCGATGACCGACGTATGAACCGCGGTGTCCACGATCCGCTCGCCGGCCAGCGCCCGCTGCACATAGCGCACGATGTCGGGGTACTGCGTCACGCCCAGCACGCAGTCGACCTCTGGCAGTTCGCGCGCGATTTCGTCGGGATACCGCTGGGACAGGCACCCCGATACGACGAGGCGCGGACGCCGGCCCGACTTTTTATGCCGGGCCATCTCGAGTATCGTATCGACGGCCTCGGTTTTCGCGTCGGTAATGAACCCGCATGTATTGACGACTACGACGTCGGCCTCTTCGGGAGCGCCCACAACCCGGCATCCGGCCTGCGTGAGCGACCAGAGCATCGCCTCGGCATCCACCTGGTTTTTCGGACACCCCAGCGATACGAGGTAAATATTACAGTTCATCGGCGCGATCCGTCCCATTCACGATGGCAAGGCTCTCCATCCTGGACTTGAGTATCGGGCGCGGCTTGCTCCCGTCGGCCGGGCCTATGATGCCCATCTGCTCCATCTCATCGACCAGACGCGCAGCGCGCGCGTATCCGACCCGCAGGCGGCGCTGCATCATCGATATCGACGCCTGCCCCTGCTCATGGACCACCTCGATCGCGTCGGTTATGAGCTCGTCGAGCCCCTGCGGGCCCATTTCCTCGCTCTCGCCCGACTCCTCGCCGGAAAAGCTCTCGAGTTTCCTTATGATCTCCTCGTCGTATTCCGACTCTTCCTGCGCGCCCCGGATAAATGAAACGACGCTCTCCACCTCGGGCTCATCCACGAACGCGCCCTGCACGCGGACGGGCTTCGGGCTGCTGCTGGGGTGGAAAAGCATGTCGCCGCGCCCCAGCAGTTTCTCCGCGCCTCCCATATCCAGTATGGTGCGCGAATCGGTCTGCGAATACACGGCGAAAGCGATCCGGGAGGGTATGTTGGCCTTGATGACGCCGGTAATGACGTCCACCGACGGGCGCTGCGTCGCGATGACAAGATGCATCCCCGCAGCGCGCGCCATCTGCGCCAGACGGCAGATCGCGTCCTCGACCTCGGTGGGCGCGACCACCATCAGGTCGGCCAGCTCGTCGATGATGATGACGATCTGCGGCAGAGGCTCCTCTCCCGCCTCCTCGGCCAGCTGGTTGTACCGCGCCAGGTCCCGGGCTTTTTTCTCGGCGAAGAGCTGGTAGCGCCGCGTCATTTCCTGCACAGCCCAGTTGAGCGCCCCCGCCGCCTTCTTCGGGTCGGTGACCACCGGTATGAGCAGGTGGGGGATCCCGTTATATACGCTCAGCTCGACCACCTTGGGATCCACCATGATGAGGCGCACCTCGTCGGGACGGGCCTTGTAAAGGAGGCTGATGATCAGGCAGTTGATGCACACGCTCTTTCCCGACCCGGTCGCGCCCGCGATCATGAGGTGGGGCATTTTCGCCAGATCCGTGACGATGTTCTTTCCCGCGATGTCCTTCCCCAGGCATACGGTGAGCTTCGAGCCCGACTGCGTAAATGCGCTGCTCTCGATCACGTCCCGCAGGAACACCGTCGATATATCGGTGTTCGCGATCTCGATGCCTATGGCCGCCTTGCCGGGTATCGGCGCTTCGATGCGCACGCCCCGGGCCGCCATGTTGAGCGCGATATCGTTGGACAGGTTGACGATCCGGCTGATTTTGACGCCCGGCGCGGGCTGCAGCTCGTAGCGGGTGATCACCGGCCCGCGGCTTATTTGTATGACCTTGGCCGTAATGCCGAAGCTTAGCAGCGTATTCTCCAGCTTGCGCGCGTTTTCGAGGTAATCGTCCCGGGAGCCGCGCGCGCCCAGCGTTCCGGTGCGCAGCAGCTCTATGGGCGGAAATACGTATTCGCGCGGCGGGGGCGCGGCGACGCTGAGTTCGACGGGCTCCGCCTTTGCCCGCGAGCCGGGCGTCGCGGCCCGGGGCTTTATCTCAGGCTCGGTATCGGGCAGTATTGTAATCTGCTCGATGGGCTCCCCGGGCGCGGCCGCTCCGCGCCTATGATAGGGACGCAGGAACTCCGGAATATCGCCCGGCGCGGCCTCGGGCTCGGGGGCCGCCCCATGTGCGGGCACGGCGTTCAGCTCGTGATCGACGATCCGGGGCGGCTCGCTGCTGAAAACCGACGAATCGATAAGCCTCAAGTCGGGCGTTTCGCTGCCGCGTGCGGGCTTGTCCAGGTCCTCGACGTACAGCGACCGGGCGCGCTGGTGGTAGTCCCGCGCCGTCGCGACCGCCCGTGCGCCAAGGTCGCGGATGCCGTTGCCCATCGCGCGCAGCGACAGGCGTGTCTTTATGATCGCGACGGACAGTATCACCGTCGCAAAGAAAAGATACGCGCCCGCGCGTCCCAGATAGAGCCTGACAGGGTAGAGCGGAATCGCGCTGACCGCGCCGCAGCCCCGCACGCTGCTCCATCCCAGATCATAGTAGGAGGCGACGAACGAGCCGAACGTGTCGGCCGCGATCTCGTCCAGGAAGAAAACGCTGACAAACGACAGCACGCTTAATCCGAACGCGCTCCACAGCAGAACCTGATGCCAGCGGGGCGGTCTGTGGCTGTTGATGATGATCAGTACGCCCAGCGCCACGATGCCAAACGGGATCGGATACGCCGCGAAACCGAACAGGCCAAACAGCCTGTCGCGTATCCACATGCCCACAAGCCCCGCAGCCGAGGATTCCGAAGCAGCAAATATGCACACGATGAAGAATATGCCCAGCGCTGCCGTAATAAGACCGGCGATTTCCTCCCGGTGCGTATCCTCGCTGCTGGCTGCCTTCCTCGTCCTTTTCTTGCCGCGCGCCATCGGGGCAGGTCACCTCGCTTGAGACGTTTTTTACCGTATACTATTATACATTGCATCGCTTTGAATTACAAAGGATTCTTGACGCCTTATGGCTACAACAGTTACTTTACCTGTTTTCCACCATTTGAGCAATTTACAGGTCTTTCGTACTGTCACCCTGAGGATTCTTCCTGCTGCCAACACGAATACAGCCGGTCCTGAACGGACCGGCTGTAGCCTTATACCAATCTATTGAATGCCAAAGAGCGCCAGTATCCGCTGCCAGAACGTGGGGGGTTCGGTCTCAGCCGGCTCTCTCAACTCCTCGGGCATGCGGACGGCCCGGGTGCGCATCAGGAACGCCTGCGTAGCCGGGGGCGCGTTGCGCGTATCGGTGAACGAAACCGTTTCGGCCCTGTCGCCGCCCAGATTTTTGACAAGCTCGTCGTTTACCGAATCCCGCAGCGTGCGCGTCCCCTGGGCCAGCTCGCCCGCGCCCTGCGCGAGTTCGTCGGTTCCCCGGGCCAGCTTATCCGTCTCCCCGGCGAACGCCGCGACGCCGTCCGCGTATTCGCGCGACCCGGAAATGAGCTTGTAGGAATGATGCAGGAGGTTCAGCACGCCCTCCCGGTACGCCGCGTACCCCTTGTCCGACTGGGAAAGCCCCGCGCTCAGCCCGGTAAGGCCGTCCGCCAGTTGCCTGAGCGAATCGGCAAGCGCGGCCGCCGCGCCCGCCGACTCCGATACGCCCGCGCTGTAGGAGTCAAATCCTGTGGCCATATCGGAAAGACCCGCGGCCGCGTCCAGCAGGCCGTCTGCGAGCGCGGGCGCATTGGCCGAGAGCGCGTCCACCGTCACCGCGAGCTGCGCGATCTTCGCAAGCAGCGCGTACTCGGGGCTTTCGGGAGCAGCGCTCCCCAGCAGCGCCTGCGCGTCGGCCGCGGTCAGAGTAGCGAGAGCCGATGCCTGCGCGAGACCGTCGGACAGCGCGCCCACACCGCCCGCGAGGCTCTCCGCACCGCTTTGGGCCCGCGCCAAACCCTCCGCCAGCGACGCTCCGGCCGGAGTAAGCGCGCCAAGCCCACCGGACAGCGCATCTGCTCCGCCCGCAAGCTCGCCAGCTCCGCCTGCGCTTGCGGCCAGCCCGTCGCTGAGCGCCGACAGACCCTCCTCCAGCTCCGCGCCGCCCTCATGGAGCGTGCGGATGCCCCGGGCGAACGCGTCGATGCCGCGGGCCAGTTCGTCGGCTCCGCCCGCAAGCTCCCGCGCGCCGCCTGCCAGCGCGCCCGCTCCGCCCGCAAGCTCCCGCGCGCCGCCTGCCAGCGCGTCGGCCCCGTCGGCCAGCTCCGCCGTGCCGTCGCGCAGCGAATCGATCCCTTCCCCGATCTCATCGGGCAGCGTCAGGCTTCCCGGCAGAACCTGAATCATGATGGGCTCAAGCTCGAGGTTTATGACGTCGGCCTCCAGCGTGACCGACGCCTCGGGCGCGGGAAGAAGCGTCGCCACCGCCGTCAGGCTGTGTCCGGCCATCACGTGGGCGCCGCCTCCGGTCACGTTCGCGAAGCGCTCGGAAGGCAGCGTAAACGTGACCTGGCACAGCAGCGGCTCGTATCCGTCGTCCTTCTTCCACCGGTTGGTCAGGGTGACGCGGATGGCAAGATGGCCGTGCGCCCCGGCCAGCTGATCGGGGGATACGCGCTGCCCGTCCAGCGTGTACCCGATCGCGATGTCTATCGGCGCCTGCCGCCCGCCCGGTATCTCATAGTATATGCCAGAGCCGGTAATCGAGGCGGCGGGCCACGAAAGCGAGCCATCCCCGACCGCGGGCGCGTCGCCGTCCAGCAGCCTCCAGCCGCTCACGTCGCCATACTCGGTCGCATCCTGCGCGGACCGACCCGACAGGCGCACCACCACCGCCGACTGGGCCACCGTGCCGTCTGCCTCCAGCAGCGCGTATACGGTTTCGTCGCGGCGCACGTCGGCCAGCGCCGGCACATTCATCAGGATCACGAGCGCGGCGGTGATCGCCGCAATTCTACGCAGTTTCTTCATGCCCATTCTCTCCCTGCGGACTATGGATTTGCGGGGCGCGGCCAGGCCAGCGCCATGTCGTTGCGCGGATGACCGGATCAAGAAGCGTCAGCAGCGCCGGTAGCATCAGGAATACCGTGCCCATGCTCATCAGGCATCCGCGGGCCATCAGCTTCATGATCTCGTTGGTGGTGCGGATCGTGGATATGAGCGTGATCGTGCTGGTGGCGGCAAAAAGCGTCAGCGCGCTGGTCAGTATCGACCGCCCGGTGTCGCGGAACGTCTGAATAAGGCAACCGCGCCGGTCGGGAACGGACGCGAGATTCTCCCGGTAACGGCTCGTAAAGAGTATCGCGTAGTCAACCGACGCGCCCAGCTGTACGGCGTTGATGATGATCGACGTGATGAAAAAGAGCGGCTCTCCTGCAAAATACGACGCGCCGACATTGATCCATATCGCCGACTCGATGCACACGACCAGTATCAGCGGAAGCGACAGCGAGCGGAATGAAATGAGCAGTATGGCGCCGATGAGTATGATCGAAAAGAGCGTTACCCGCCGGAAATCCTCTCCGGTAATGGCCGCCAGATCCCGGTACACGGCGGGCGGGCCCGTCATCGACCACTCGCCGGGGAATGTGCGCTCGCACAGCGCGCGCAGCGCATCGACGGCTTCATGCGTCCCTGCGTCCTCCACGTCGGTTGCGAGCGTCACGGTCACCGCCATGCGGCCGTCGTCGGTCAGGAAAGCGTCCCGCACGTCGGAGGGTATGAAAAAGTCGGGATGCGCGGGGTCCACCGAATCATAAAACCCGGATACCGAGCGGACCGCCTCGTGCTCCCGCAGCGCCTCGCCAAATGCCGCGGCGCTGACGGGATCTCCGTTGGGGACGAGCAGTATAAGCTCGCTGCCCCTGTCGAAACGCTCCTCGATCCGCGCGTCGTCGATATTG
>JBMNNN010000123.1:0-6409 GCA_050942555.1 Christensenellales bacterium | reverse complement strand
CCTGCGGATCCGCAATCGTAAAACATGGCCCTTCAAAACGCGGGTCCGACGAATCCACATGATCGGTGACAGCGACCTGGCCGATCCCCGCGGCCCGGGCGGCCCGGCACATTTCGTCCAGAGTCTGCCTCCCGTCGGTCGAAAACCGGGTATGAAGATGATAGTCGATCATGCGGCGTATCCTCCCCGCACAGTGTATCACAGCGCCGGGAGCAATACAATGCGTTCACATGGATAAACCGGGCACCGATGGCTGACGGTCTACTGCCGCCCCTCGTCATCCATATGGTATATCCGCGCCATTTCCGCCGTAAACCGTCCGTCAGCTTCGTACTCTATGAGCGGCGGCAGCACCGCGCAGCGGCTGGCGCCGCCCTTGACGGATTCCAGCAGAAAGCGCCCTGCCGGTTCCGCCTCCCGGTGGACGACGGGGCGGAAGCGCTGGGGTTGAAAGCCAAAGCGCGCCAGCGTTTGGCCGCACTCCTCCCGCCGCGTCCATGGCAGGATCAGCGCCAGCCTTCCTCCCTCCCGAAGAAGCGACGCGGACACGCGCACCACATCGCCAAGCGTGCAGCTAACCTCGTGACGCGCGGCGGCGATGTCGGGATCGGGGCTGATCTTTCCCTCTCCGATCCGGTAGTAGGGCGGATTGCACACCGCCAGATCGTAGCCGTGCGCGCATAGCCTTTCGGGTTCGCGGCGCAGATCGCACTCGTATACGCGGACGCGTCCGCAAAGCGCGTTCATCGATACGCTCCGCGCGGCGCGGTCGGCGGCGTCGGGGCGCAGCTCCAGCGCGTCGACCCGGCATTGAGGTTCGCGCCCGGCCAGCAGCAGCGCGATGATGCCCGTGCCGGTACCCAGATCGACCGCGCGGTCCGACGGTCCCAGCGTGCAGAAATGTGCCAGCAGCACCGCGTCGTCGCCGAACCGCGTGCGCTTCCTGCCCTGTATGATCGCAAGACCCGCAAATCCCAGGTCGTATACTTTTTCACCGGGCTTCAGCCTCGGAGCATCGCGCATAGGCATGCCCGTATTGTACCACCGGGCACCTGCGCCTACAAGATCCGCGCGGTACCATGGAATGCCCGAATTTGAGAACCGATGCGCCCCAGCGCCTGCACCGGCCCAAAAAGCGCGAAATAAAGGTCGGTCAGGGACCGCTGGCGGCATACCCTGACCGATGTGAGAGGAGGTAGGTAAGGAGGGGTCCATGAAGATTAGTTTAATACACGCCGTGCCCATTGAAAGGCCGTTGCGTAGTATCCGGTATTAAGATCGACGATCTTGACGCCGGGCTGGCTGCCTCCGCTGCCCGAGTGAATGAATTTGCCGTCGCCGATATAGATGCCGGCATGGTCTGACAGGTCTCCGTCGGTGATCGTATTGAAGAACAGCAGGTCCCCGGGCATGAGCTCCGAGCGGTTCACGATTTTGATGCCATAGTTCGTATAGCCCTGATCGTATGCCGAGCGCGGCAGCGATATCCCGAAGTGCTTGTATGCGTAGCATGTAAATCCTGTGCAGTCGAACGCATCCGGTCCGGACGCTCCCGAGCGGTACGGTCTGCCCAGAAACTGCTTCGCATACTCGATGAGCTGCTGGGCGGTCTGCTGTCCGGACGCGCTCTGGGCTGGCGTGCTGTCATTGGACTTCGAGGTCTCGGTGCTCAGCGATGACCGGCTGGCTTCCTTCTGGGAAACCGCGTCCGGAGAATCAAGCCGCCCCAGCGTCTGCTTTCCGGCGATGCCGTCGGCTGCGAGACCGTTTCCCTTCTGGAAATCCGTTACGGCCTTGGTCGTGATCTGCCCATAGAAGCCCGTCACCGTATACGTGTAATACCCAAGCTCCTTGAGCCGCTCCTGCAGCGATTTCACGGCGTCACTGCGCATGCCGGGAATGAGCGTCGTGGTCTTGTAAGTCGAGAAAAGCTTCTCCTTGGTCTGGGTCCCGCATATGCCGTCCACCTTGATGCCTACCGATTCCTGGAAATCCCTGACGGCCTTTTCGGTGATCGGGCCGTAGTAACCCGTAATCTTTTCATAATTATACAGACCGAGCTCCTGAAGCCGCTGCTGCACCTGACGGACTTCGTCACCCTCTACGCCCCGGGCCAGCGATGTGGGCTTAAGGCCTGTTGTGTTCGCGCTTTCGCCGTTGAGACTGGCCATCGTCTTCGCGCCCGCGATACCGTCCACCGTAAGACCCTGATCACGCTGGAAATTCCGCACCGCGTCCTCGGTGATTTTTCCGAAATAACCCGTGTTCTTCTCATATTTGAAATACCCGCGCTCTCTGAGCAGCTGCTGAAGGGCTTTGACCGCTTCCCCGCGATCCCCGATCCGCAGCGATTCCACCTTGGCCAGAGCCGTTGCCGGGATGCAGAAAGCGAGAATGAGCGCCAGTATCATGACCAGATTCGTCTTTCGCATAGTCACGGTAATTTGTTACGCCCCCTTAACAATTTCTTTTGCTTGTTTCCGGGATCGACTGTATTATAACATACCCACAGGAAAAATCAACCCTTTATCACAAGATTATATCAAAATTATTTCTATATATTTCCCAAATGTTACGTTTATATTACATACTGAGCTGTTATTGCTGAAAAAGCCGCCCCGCAGGGGACGGCTTTTTTGCTATCGTGTCTTACGAGAGCTTGATGAAATCGCCATACACGTAGGCCGTTCCGCTGCTGTATGCGATTTTGTAGTATAGCCTGCTGGTATCCAGCACGGTGACGACGGTTCCCTGCTTGAGCGTTCCGATGAGCGGTGCGCTGCCGGAAGGCCCGCTTCGCACGTTGATCGACGACAGCGTCACGGTGCCGCTGCGTCCTGCATTCACAGGAGCGGCCGGTACGCCGGTGCTCCCAGGGCTTACATAACCGGTCGAGACATAGCCCGTACGCGAGCCGTACTGTATCTTGTACCAGCCCGACTGTGTGCCCAGTATCGTCACAACGCTGCCTTTGGCAAGCGTGCCTATTCTGGCATATCCTGTGCCGGGCCCTGAGCGTACATTGAGCGCTGAGGCGGTCACCGTACCGGTGCCGGTCGCTCCCGTAGATCCGCCCGACGTGCTGTTCTCGCGCACGTAGCTTTTTCCGAAGCAATAGCCCATCTGTCCCTTCCAGACCACCTTATACCATCCGGATGACAGCTTCTCCAGTATCGTCAATGCATCGCCGGGCTGCATCTGCGCGATGCGGGGATAGCCTGTGCCGGGACCGGTGCGCAGGTTCAGATGTCCGGCGTACGTATTGAGGACTGTGCCCGGCTTACCCTGCGGTGCGGACGGCGGGGCGGTGGGCGCGGCGGTCGTCGGAGGCGCGGAGGGCGAAGAGCCCCCGCCCCTGCGAATATAGCTCGCGTATACCCAGCCGGTTTTGCCGCTGTAGCCTATTTTGAGCCAGCCGCCCGATTCTCCGAGGATCGTCACGGCGGTTCCGTGCCTGATGGAGTCGATCTTGCTGTATCCGGTACCCGGACCGCTGCGCACATTCAGGTAGTTGCCGGACGCCGATAGCGAAACCGTTCCCTGCGCGGGCGGGGCGGTCGGCACGGGAGTCGGCGCTGCGGTCGGCGCGGGAGTCGGCGCTGCGGTCGGCTTAGCGGTCGGCGCGGCAGTCGGCGAAGAGTCCCCGCCCCTGCGAATATAGCTCGCGTATACCCAGCCGGTCTTGCCGCTGTAGCCTATTTTAAGCCAGCCGCCCGATTCCTCGAGGATCGTCACGGCGGTTCCGTGCCTGATGGAGTCGATCTTGCTGTATCCGGTACCCGGACCGCTGCGCACATTCAGGTAGTTGCCGGGCGCCGAAAGCGAAACCGTTCCCTGCGCGGGCGCGGGGGTAGGCGCGGGCGTTGCGGTGGGTACAGGCGCCGCGGTGGGCGCTGCGGTCGGAGGGGTCTCAGGCTCGACCGGCGTCAGTACTTCGATATACTGGCTGGACACATAACCGACGATCCCGGACTGCGTAAGTATCCTGTGCCACTGTCCCATCTCCAGTATCTCTACCTGCTCGCCCCTGCGGACGCTGGTTATAACGCTGTAGCTGGTACCGGGGCCGCTGCGGACATTGAGCGCCGACGCGGTGACCTTCCCGAAAACATGCCATACCTCGCCGCGGTCGGCCAGTTCTGTAAGCGGCTTCTCGGTGATCCCCATATCGGCAACCGTGCATCCGGTATAGTAGAAGTCCAGTATCTGCTGGCATGTCATACCCTGATTGGCCATGGTCTGTGCGCCGCGCTGGCTCATGCCCACGCCGTGACCGTATTTGCGGGCGATGAGATGAAGCGCCTTGCTGTCGGACGACGTGCCGGTATAGTAGAGATAGTGATATGTAAGCAGCGAGCTGTCACTGGCGAACGCTGTTTTCAGATCCGCCGTGTTGAGATCGACCGTAACCTCCATCTGCACTGCCTCGGGTCTTCCGCCGCCCCCGGCGGGCGCGGTGGGCTCTGCCGTGGGTTCGGCTGTGGGCTCAGCCGTGGGCTCGGGTGTGGGCGCGGCTGTAGGCTCGGGTGTGGGCGCGGCTGTAGGCTCTAGGCCCTCTGCCGTTACGTTAACCTTTACGGTGACCGCTACTTTCTGAAAATAGCGGCTGTGGCTCGGATGTCCCGACGGGAGCGTGTGGGGCGTTATGGCGGATACGCCGATAAGCTGCACGCTGCCATCGGTGACAGCGTATCCCTGCCCGGTCAGCTTTTGTACCACAAGGGGCATGATCATGTTCCTGAGGCGGCTGTCCATCGTGCAGCCATCCCCGTCGACGATGGGAAATACGAACGTGAATTTCGGGCTGGCCGGATTCGCCAGGTCGTAGGGATCGTCCTTCATCGTGTGGTATGTATCCGCGCCCCACCGGAGGCTGTTGGGCAGCGTCTGGCCGCCGTTGCTGGCCGAGTAAACGCCGTCGCTCAGCGCGCTTCCCCATTTGAGGGCTTGTCCGCTTGTGGCGTTCACCGCGGCAATTACGTTGGTCAAGCTTAAATCGTATCCCTTGAAAACCTGCGTCTGGCTGGTGTCGCATACATCGTAGCTTCCCGACGCGCTGATCCGGGTCATCGCATAGGTGCGCGCGGCGATGGCCTGGGCTTTGAGGGCTTCCATCGGCCAGGAATTGCTCATCTCGTAGGCTACGACGCCCACCAGATACTTCTCCATGAACATACGGCACACGGTCATTATGTACCCATTTTTGTATGTAAACGTGACATCTCCCGGATAGTTCTTCCATCCGCCTAGGCCGGGGTTATTAATAGTCAGCCAGTTAACCTCGTTCTGGCTCGCGCAGCGGATGAGTGTCGCCGATGTGCCAAGCTGAATCTTCTGCCCGCCGCTCGTGAGCTGAAGCTGTCCTCCGTTTACCGACAGCGTGCATGTTTCGCCCCGCACCAGCGGCAGCGCGGGGGCTTCCTTGATATAGTAGCTTCCATTGACGACAAAAGAAATGGTGGTTGGCGTGCCCATCGTCCGCAGATAGACGCGGACATAGCCCAAATCCACCGCATCGGCGGTGGCTGCCGGCATCAGCGCAGTAAGCGTGAACAGGAACGCAAAAAGAACCGACCATAGCTTTTTCTTCATTGAGATGATAGTCCCCCCTGTCGAATGGCGCGCTCTGGGCCATACACATAATTTAATAATACCATAATTCACTGCGTTGAACCATACTTCGACAGATTTCCCAGCGGCACAAACGTATAATACCATACAAAACATTGAAATTCAATACTTTTGTAATATTTACGTAATACATATTTTTCCGCAAAGGTGTCCGGAAGGCTTTTCCCGGATGATTTCTGCTGCATAAACAGAATAAAAAAACGGCGTCACACAACGCCGCTCAAATGATATGTATTTATTGCTCCTGCGGAGCATTTACGGGGCATACGCTGGCGCATGCGCCACAGCTGATGCACAGATCCGGATCGATGACGTAGGTCTCTTCACCTTCGGAAATCGCGTCCACCGGGCACTCCGCTTCGCAGGCACCGCATTTGATGCAATCCTCGTTGATGGTGTAGGCCACTGGACTCACCTCCTTTGCCCAAACTTCCCGGGGTAAAAGCGGGCGATCCATGGCCGTCCAGCCAACCTCGCGGGCTCCGATTATTCTATCACCAAACATATAAATTGTAAAGATATATCCCCCTTGCGGTGCTGTTAATTGACAGATATATCCCCTTAGGGGTTGTTACATGGTAAGTTGTATAATGAGTTGCCAAAGTAGAAAAAGATGACCCATCAAGGTCACAAACAGTTACAAAGGAGTTGTTCGCATGCGCTCATGAACGCCGGTATCGCCCGTCTCTCGAAGCCTGAGCTGTATCTGGCTGCCTTCGCGCTCGCAAAGAGCCTCTATCAGGTGCTCCAGGCGCCCACGATGATCGTGCGCCAATGC
>JBMNNN010000122.1:0-6414 GCA_050942555.1 Christensenellales bacterium | reverse complement strand
CGGCGGCCCGTATCTGGGCTTCATGGCCTGCCGCTCGCCGCTTATGCGAAAGCTGCCGGGCCGCATCGTGGGCCAGACCACCGACAGCGCGGGCAGGCGGGGATATGTGCTGACGCTGCAGGCGCGTGAGCAGCATATCCGCCGGGAGAAGGCCGGAAGCAACATATGCTCCAACGAGGCCCACAACGCGCTCACGGCGGCGGTCTACCTGACGGCGATGGGGCCGCAGGGGCTGCGGGAAACGGCGGAGCGGTGCCTTTTGCGCGCCCACGAACTGGCGGAAGCGCTCACGCGGGTCCCGGGCATCGCGCTCGCATGCGACGCGCCGTTCTTCCATGAGTTCGTGACGCGCCACGAGCGGCCGGTCGCGCCGCTCTTGGCGGCGCTCAGCCGGCAGGGCATATTGGGCGGTCTGCCTCTTTCGGAGCATACAGCGCTCTGGTGCGCCACCGAGATGAACACAAGCGCGCAGATCGCGCGCGCGGCGGCCATCGCCGCGGAGGCAAACCGATGAACGATATGAAACTGAGCTTTGAGAAAAGCCGCCCGGGACGCCGATGCTCCGCGCCTCCGTCGGCCGACGTGCCGCCGGGCTATGCCGCGTCGCTGCTCCCGGCGGGCGCGCTGCGCGCGCGGCCCCCTCGCCTTCCCGAAATGGCCGAGGTCGATGTGGTCCGCCACTACACGGCGCTGAGCCGCCGCTCATTCGGCGTGGACAACGGGTTCTATCCGCTGGGCTCGTGCACGATGAAGTACAATCCGCGGCTTAACGAAGAGCTGGTGGCGCTTCCGGGCTTCACCGATATTCATCCGCTTGCGGGGGATGCGGCCAGCCAAGGCTGTCTTGCGCTCATGCACGGGCTGTCGGGCGCGCTGTGTGAGATTACGGGCATGGACGCGTTCACGCTGGCCCCGGCTGCCGGAGCGCACGGGGAATGGACCGGGCTGCTGATGATCCGGGCCTGGCACGAGAGCCGGGGCGACGCGGCCCGCACCACGATACTGGTGCCCGACTCGGCCCACGGCACGAATCCCGCCAGCGCGGCGCTGGCCGGGTACCGCGTGCAGCCGGTGCCCTCGGCTCCCGACGGAGGCGTGGACATCGATGCGCTGCGGCGCCTTGCCGGGCCCGACACCGCAGGGCTCATGCTGACCAACCCGAACACGCTGGGGCTGTTTGAACGCCGCATCGGCGATATCGCTGCCATCGTGCACGGCGCGGGCGGGCTGCTCTACTACGACGGCGCCAACCTGAACGCGATCATGGGCCTTGTGCGGCCCGGCGATATGGGATTTGACGTCGTGCATATCAATCTGCACAAGACGTTCGGTACGCCCCATGGCGGGGGCGGACCGGGCAGCGGCCCGGTGGGCTGCAGGGCGCATCTGACGGACTATCTTCCCGGGCCGGTCGTCCGGAAAGAGGGGGACGCATATAGTCTGGCCGAGCCGCCCCGCTCAATCGGGCGGGTCACCGGGTTCTACGGCAACTTCGCGGTGCTTGTCAAGGCGTACGCCTATATATTGTCGCTGGGGGCAGACGGGCTCCGGGAGGCGTCGGAGTGCGCGGTACTTCACGCCAACTATATGATGAACGCGCTGCGGGGCGTACTCGAGCTGCCCTACGAGGGCCCGTGCATGCACGAATTTGTGCTGTCGGCCCGGGCGCTGCGCGAGCAGACGGGCTGCTCCGCGCTCGATATATCCAAGGCCATGCTGGATCATGGAATGCACCCGCCCACGATGTATTTCCCGCTCATCGTCGCCGAGGCGCTCATGATCGAGCCCACCGAGACCGAATCGCCCGAAACGCTCAACGATGCCATCCGCGTTATTGGCGAGATCGTGGAAACCGCCCGGCGCGATCCGGCGGCGCTGCATGAAGCGCCCCGTACAACGCCCGTGGGACGCCTGAACGAGGTAGAGGCGGCCCGCCACCCGGTCGTGCGCTATTCGTTCGGGGGCGGGGACTAAAGCATCCGGAAGGGACCGCACGGGGTATCGTCGAATCATACCGTATGCGGAAGATTGATGAGACAGGCCGCCGGCGCCGCATTGCGGCGCTGGCGGTTTTATTCAGCGGGTTCTTATCGTACGGGCTGACGAACGCTGTGACAGGGCCTGTGCTTCCGCACATCGGAGAGGATCTGGGCGTGAGCTACACGGCGCTGTCGCTGCTCGTCACGCTTCTTTCGGCGGGGTATACGCTGGGCGTATTCCTGGGCGGCCGATATCCGACCGGGTTTCGGCGCGGCTTTCCTTTATCGCGGGCCTGCTGGCGGCGGCCGGAGCGACTGCGCTGCCGCTCCTGGGCCGGTACGCGGTGACCGCCGTCGGCTTTTTCGGCATCAAGTTCGGGTTTGGCATGATGGAGGCCGGCGCGAACAGCCAGCTCATACGGCTGCGCAGCGCGCGCCCGGCGGCGCTCATGAGCCTGATGCATCTGTTTTTCGGCGTCGGATCGTCGCTTGGCGCGCTGTACGCCGGGCAGGCGCTGGGACTGGGATGGGGCTGGGCGGCTGTGCTGGCATTAAGCGGGGCAATACCGGTTCTCGTGTGTATGCTGGCGGCGATGGTGCGCCTGCCCGATCAGGCGGCGCCGCGGCCCGCCTCTGCCGGGGCGCGCGGGCCTTTCGCGCTGTTTGCGCGGCCCGAGATCTGGATTATGGCCGGACTTCTTACATTCGCGGTCGCCACCGAGGTGGGCGCGACGTCGTGGCTGGTGGCTTACCTGCAGCAGGGGAAGGGCATGAACCATAAAAACGCTTCCCTCATCCTGACGGCCTTTCTCATTTCCTTTACGCTGGGGCGGCTGGCGCTGGGATGGGTGGCCGAGCGGATCGGATATATCCGGCTGCTGTTGATATCGATGGGCTTCACCGCTCTGTCGGGCGCGGCCGCGTGTCTGCTGCCGGGGGGCGCCCCGCTTTTTCTCGTCATGGCTTTTACGCTGGCTCCGGCATTTCCTGTCACGGTTACCGCGGTCAGCCGCATATTTCCCGCGCAAACCGGCTCGGCGATCGGCCTTGTCACCGCACTTAACGGCCTTGCGAATATGGGATTGCAGCTCGTTGTGGGCCGGGCTGCCGACCGGATGGGGATCGCGATGGGCATGTTGCTCGTACCGGCGTTCGCGCTTTTCAGCGCGGGATTCGCCGCAGTACTCGGGAGATTGCGGCAAAAAGCGAAGGATTGATGCGCCCCACAGGCGCTCCGCGGGTCTTGTGCTGATCAGCCATTTATTATATGATAGCCGTGTATACGAATGGAAAAGAGGGACCCGCTCATGCGCGATATTCCCCGGCTGGTTCAGGAAATTAAGCAGAACGTGCAGAAGGTCATCGTCGGAAAGGACGATGTGATAGAGCTCATGCTCGTCGCGCTCCTGTGCGAGGGGCACGTGCTCATCGAGGACGTGCCGGGCGTGGGAAAAACAACGCTCGCCTCGGCCCTGGCCCGCTCGGTCGGGTGCAGCTACCGCCGCATACAGTTTACGCCCGACGTGCTGCCATCGGACATCACCGGCTTTTCGGTCCCGGACCTTAAGACCGGGGCGTTTGAATACCGGCCCGGCATGGTCATGAGCCAGATCGTGCTGGCCGACGAGATCAACCGCACATCGCCTAAAACCCAGTCGAGCCTGCTCGAAGTCATGGAGGAGCGGCAGGTTACCGTGGACGGCGTCACGCGGCCGGTCCCACGGCCGTTCCTCGTGCTGGCCACGCAGAACCCGGTCGAGTACATAGGCACCTATCCGCTGCCGGAGGCGCAGCTCGACCGCTTCCTGATGCGCGTGTCGATCGGCTACCCGACGCTGTCCCAGCAGATCGACATACTGACCCGCTACGCCCATGACGACCCCCGCGAGACGCTTGAGCCGGTCACGAGCGCCGACGAGATCGCGCAGCTCATCGAGCACACGCGGGCGGTGCACTGCGCGCCGCCCATCAAGGAATATATCGCGAGCCTTACCGCGCGCACCCGGGTCCACGAGCACGTGTCGCTGGGGGTCAGCCCCCGGGGCGCGCTGTATCTGATGCGGGCCTCGCAGGGCGCGGCCTTCATCGCGGGGCGGGATTACGTGATACCCGACGATGTGCAGAAGGTATGCGTGCCGGTACTGGCCCACCGGCTGATGGTGCGGCCTGAGGCACGCATCCGGGACATGACCGCCGAGCGGGTCATCCAGTCGGTCATGGCCATGACCGACGTGCCGGCCAGCTACCGGTAGCGCGTATGAGGGCACGCAGGGCATATTTCCTGGCCATAGCAGCGGGACTGCTGGTCGCCGCGCTGTATACGGGCGAGAAAATCTATTACCTGGCGCTCTTCATCATGGCCGGCATGGTCCTGCTTTCGCTCATCACGGCGCTTATCACCTACTACAGACTGAATTATCTGCAGACGCTGACGCCTTCATCGGGCATCAAGGGCAAGGACGTTACGCTGCGCGTCGAGATACACAACGATTACCTTTTCCCGTTCCCTCTGGTGGTACTCTCCTACGATCTGCCCGAGAACTGGCTTTCTTCGACGTCCCTGACCGACGCGGTGTCGGTGCTCCCCCGGTCGCGGTACGAGCTGACCCGAAGGGTGCGCTGCCGCTACCGCGGGCGCTACCCGGTGGGACTGCGCAGCGCGCGCTTCACCGACCTTTTCGGCCTGTACGCCTTCACGATCCGGTTCGACCGCCTCTCCTACCACCGGCCGCTGACGCTGCTGGTAAGGCCCCGGATCGTGCCGCTTTCGCGCCTGCCGCTGCCAGTCCGCGAGAGCGAGGGGCAGGTCCGCACCCGGATGCGCGTGTCCGACGATATGACGCAGATGGCCGAGCCGCGCAAATACCGGGCCGGGGATCCGCTGAAAAAAGTGCACTGGAAGCTGACGGCGCGCAATCGCGAGATCATCGTCAAGGACTACGAGCAAAGCAGCCGGCCGCAGATAACGCTGTACCTGGACACCCGGAAAACCGGTCTGCCGGGGATCGAGGGCGTCGCGCTCGAGGACATGCTGGTGGAGTGCGCGACGGCTGTCGCGAACCATGTGATCGACCGCGGGTATCCGTTCCGGCTCATCGCGTACGCGCCCGACCGGCGCGAGCTGGCCGCGTCCCGCCCGGGAGATTTCGCGGCGGTGTACGAGTTGCTGTCGGACATCGCGTTTACCGGGGAATACCCGCTCCATGACGTGCTCACGTGGGAGCTTAAGCACATCGGACGCGAGGGCTGTCTTTTCATCGTCGCGCAGGACATCACCGCGTCGGCTTTCGACACGCTGATGCTGCTGCGCCATTCGGGCGTGCTGATTACGGTGATATGGGTGTATTCGTCTGCGGCCCGCTGGAGCAGCGAGGCGGGCAGGATGGTCCGCGAAATGCGCGACAAGGACATACCGGTACTGACCATCGCGCCACAGGACGATCTGGCCGTTAAGGCGGAGGCGCTGCGATGAAGCACGCTGTTGGCCGCTTCGCTGCTGCGCTCGTCCCGCTCGCGCTGCTCGTATTCGCGCTGGGCATGAGCCTGTGCATGACGCTGTACCTGCAGGTATCGGTGGCTGGCATGGCGCTATCGGCGCTGGCGCTGACCGCGCTCTTTGCGGCATGGTTTTATTCCGGCCGGACGACGGCTGCGGGGCTTGCGCTCGCGGCGGCGACGCTGCTCGTCCTCTGGTGGATCATGAAGGACGCGCTGTGGGTCACGATATCCGACTTTTTCGGGCAGACCTTCCGGTTCATCGGAGGCGGCGACCCGGTCGCGGAGCGGTACCGTCCCGCGCTGGCCCTTGCGTGCATGGCGCTTTCCGCGGCGGTTGTCACACTCATCGGCAGGGGGCGCGGGGCGTTTCCGGCGCTCCTGGTGCTTACGGCGGCGCTTCTTTTAACCGAATGGCTTTTCGGGCACTACCATATCCTTCCGACCGTCATTCCGGCCGCGATCGCGCTGGTCATGCTGATGGCCAAATCCCACCAGCTGCGCACCGAACGGATATACCGTAAATCGCTGTCCGCCGACGCGATGGCGCTATGGACCCTTCCCACGGCCGCGCTCATCGTCGTCTTCTCGTGGCTGCTGCTGTTTGGACGCGCGACCGACCAGTGGAAATGGGACTGGCTCGTCGACCGCGCCGAGCGCATCAACGATTATCTGTCGGACTATACCGATTTCAGCCGCCCGCGCAACACGTTTTCGCTCTCATCGACGGGCTTTTCGCCCTACGCCGACCGGCTGGGCGGCGCGGTCGTCCCCGACGACACCGAGGTGCTCTGGGTCGCAACAAAAAGGCCGGTTCTGCTGCGGGGCGTCGTCTTTAACGAATACGACGGCTATCGGTGGTACGACACGACCGCAAGCAGCCGCTACCGGATCAGCGCGCTCAACAACCGGCCGGTACTCGCAGACGTGTTCGACCTGA
>JBMNNN010000121.1:0-6419 GCA_050942555.1 Christensenellales bacterium | reverse complement strand
TTCCTTCGGCGCGATGTTCCGCTTCTTCATACCGCTGGCTATGACCAGTTTTCTCATACTTCTTTCGCATGCGCTCATGAACGCCGGTATCGCCCGTCTCTCGAAGCCTGAGCTGTATCTGGCTGCCTTCGCGCTCGCAAAGAGCCTCTATCAGGTGCTCCAGGCGCCCACGATGATCGTGCGCCAATGCATATCGGGGCTGACGCGAGACTGCCAGAGCTATCTTGTGAGCAGGCGGGTTTTCACATGGGTGGTGCTGGCGGTGACCGGCGTATTCCTGATCGTATGCTATTCGCCGATCGGCCTTTTCATATTCGAGCGGTTGATGGGCAATCCCCGCGAGCTCTCCTACGCCGCGCTGCTGATGATGCGGGTCATCATGTGGCTTCAGTTCGCGTGGCTCATGCGCGACGGGTACGGACCTGTGGCAATACGGCTGCGCGAAACCTATATACTGCCCACGGCCACGTTCGTGCGGACCGTTTTTACGATGCTTTGCGTTTTCATATTGTTCCGCTGTTCTTTTGCGCATGATGTGCTCTTACCGGGCATCATATTCACGCTGACCGGTTTTATTGAGGGGATCACCGTGTTAGCGATGGTGAAATTCCGCATCCGCGACTATCTGGCCAGGCTCGACTTTCTGCCTCGGGCTGAGGAAACGGTGCGGACGCTGACAGCGCGGCAGGTCGTTGTGTTCTCGTTTCCCGTGCTCATCATGAGCCTGCTAAGATCGTTCAGCGACCCCGTCATCAATACGGGGCTCGCCCATACCGCTGCGCCCGAACTGGCCCTGGCCGCTTACGCGGTGGGCTGGTCGGTGGTGCTGTGTGTGCTGGACACGTCGGGCATGCTGCATCAGGTGGTGCTGGGCTTTATGGACGCGCAGTACCGCAACCGTATCCGCATACTGCAGTTCTCGGGCATACTTGCCGCGATACAGATCGCGGCCCTCGCGGTCATGGTATTCACGCCGCTGGGCGCTTTCATACTCCGGGATCTGCTGGGCAGCGGCGAGGCGCTGACCCGGATGGCGCTGGGCGTCATGGCGGTGGCGCTGCCCCTTCCGCTCGTAGTGAACCTGCGCGAATACTACTGGGGCGTCGCGATGCTGGAGCGGAAAACCCGCTGGATGTCGACCGGGAAGATCGTGCAGCTTGTTTCGCTCAGCGCGGGTGTGCTGCTGCTGGTCCTGCCGGGAGGCAGCCTGTCAAACCCGGCGCTTATCGCGCCGCTGGCGCTTGCGGCGTCCATGCTGGCTGAAGCCCTGACGCTGGCTGTCGTCCATTACCGACTGAAAGGCAGGCTCTGATACCATCGCTCCGCCCGGCGGCAGTGGCGAGAGCTACCGCTCGTATTCGACCTTGACGGATTTTGAGTATTCGCTGGGCGTCATGCCCGTCAGTTCGCGGAAACGCCGGGAAAAATAATGGATCGAGGAAAAGCCGGTCATGAGCGCGATTTCCGAGAAATTGAGGTGTCCTTCGCGAATGAGGCTCTTGGCAGCGTCGATGCGTATGTCAGCAAAGCGCGCCATGATGCCTTTTCCGGTCACGCTGCGAAACATTTTTTTTAGCGTGGTTTCGGTCGTGCGGAAATGCGCGCATATATCGCGCAGCCGCAGGCTTTCCCCGATATGGGCGGTCATATACTCCTCAACGCAGCGAACCATGTCGGTATCGTACCGGAGCCGCGCCAGCGGGGCAGTCGGACGCCGCGACGATTCTGCGCATCCGGCCGCCGCTCCGTGCATCCGCTGCGCCAGCGAAATAAGCAGCGACTCCAGCTCCATCCGTATCTGCTGTAGTCCCCAGACGGGAGCGTCGTCCCGCAGCACCGGCGACAGGTAGTAGTCCTTTTTATCGCCTACAAAAACTTCGGAAGCGTATTTGACGGCGCGCCCCAGCATACGCTTTTCTTCGTTCGTAAGCTCTGCGCTCATGCCCCGGAACCGGTCCATCAGCGGGTCGTCGCAGTAGAACGCCGCAACCAGTATGTTGGGAGCGGAAGGGCCCTGCGCCCGGATGGTGTGGAACTCACCCGGCTGGTGAAAAAGGATATTTCCCTCCCTGAGATCGGTGATCCTCTCGTCGGCGCCTATCTGGGCCGAGCCTTTGTCCATGTATACGATTTCCCAGAAAGGATGGCGCTCCCCGTGAAAACAGTAGCCAACGGGAAACTCGTTGTAGTGAAGCGAAACAAGCTTGGTGACCGAAAAAGCCGGATCCAGACTCACATATGTGTATTGCATGGCGGCCTCCCAGAATGACTCTCCCGTATTATAGCACAGCGGCTCTGTTTGTGCAAAATCTGCGACTGATCGTATAAATACATCGTACCATAATTACAGTAAAATGTAGGTAATACGAAACAGGAGGGACGGCAATGAAAATTGGTATCAACGCATGGTCTTTTCCGACCGGACTGTCTCTTGACGAGCAGCTGGCTCTGGCAAAGCGGGCGGGCTTCGACGGCTACGAGCCGGCCTTGGACGAAACCGGGCCGCTAAGCCTTGAAAGCTCCGACGGCGAAATAGCCGCGGTGCGCGATCAGGTCACAGACGCGGGGCTTGCTATCACCAGTCTAGCCACCGGACTCTACTGGAAATACCCGTGTACGAGCGACGACCCCGCGATCCGGGACAAATCGCTCCGGATCATCAAGCGCCAGCTGGAGGCTGCCGCGCTGCTGAATGTGGACGTGGTGCTGGTGGTGCCGGGCTGCGTGTACGCGTCCTTCGCGTCGTCTCCGCCTGTGCAGTACGACGTGGCATGGGACCGCGCGCTGGAGGCGATATCGGCTGCCGCCGCGCATGCGCGCTCCTGCGGCGTGCGCATCGGCGTGGAGAACGTATGGAACCATTTCCTGCTGTCGCCGCTCGAAATGCGCACTTTCATCGACACGGTGAACGATCCCTATGTGGGCTGCTACTTCGATGTGGGCAACGTGATCCAGTACGGCTTCCCCGAGCACTGGATCCGCATACTGGGGAGCCGCATACTGAAGGCCCACGTTAAGGACTTCCGCCGTGCGGTGGGGACGCTGAACGGCTTTGTCAATCTGCTGGGCGGCGACGTCGATTTCCCCGAGGTCATGCGGGCGTTTTCTGAGGTGGGCTACGACGACTATATCATCGCCGAGGTGAACGCCTACAATCACTTTGGAGACCAGAGCGTATACGATCTGGCAGCGGCGATGCGCCGCATAGTCGGAAGACAGGGAGGGTAATAAATGCTCAAAGTTGGTATGATCGGCATCGGCGGCATGGGCAGGGGCCATGTGGCCATATACGAGCGGCTCATGAAGGAAGGCGCACCGGTGCGCCTTGTGGCACTGTGTGACGTGGACCCCCGGAAGCTGGAAGGCAAGTCGGGCGGAGACTTCAATATCGATATCGGAAAGGACGTAGGCCCGGTCGAAGGCTGCGCCAAGTACCTCGACTATAAGGAAATGATAGCCAATGAGGAGCTGGACTATGTGGATCTGGCCGTTCCGACGTACCTGCATGCGCCCATCGCCATCTACGCGATGAACGCGGGGCTGCACGTGCTGTCCGAGAAACCGATGGCCATCAGCGTGGAAGCCTGCGCGGAAATGGTCGAAACCGCCCAGAGAACCGGCAAAAAACTGATGGTCGCCCAGTGCCTGCGCTTCTGGCCGGCATATCAACTCCTCAGGGAGTGCATCGAAGACGGCCGGTTCGGCAAGGTTGTGTGCGCTTACTTCTACCGGGGCGGCGGATCGCCCCAATGGACATGGAACGAATGGATGAAGGACGCCAGTCTGTCGGGCGGCGCGCTGCTGGACCAGCACGTACACGATGTGGACACGATCAACTGGCTCTTCGGCATGCCCCGCGCGGTCTCGTGCGTCGGTGTGAAGGGCCTGTACAGCACCGGCTACGACGCGCTGTCCACCAACTACATTTACCCCGGTATGGTCGTCAATGCCCAGGACGACTGGACCATCAACGGGGACGGGTACGGCTTTGAGATGACGTACCGGGTCAACTTCGAGAAAGCGATGATCGCGCTCGACAGGGATGGCGTCACCGTCTATCCTGTAGAGGGAAAGAAGTTCCGGCCCGAGCTGAGCACCGAGCAGGGATACTACAACGAGATCCGGTATTTCATCGATGCGGTGCTTCACGACAAACCCATCACGGTCGCGTCTCCCCGCTCCACGATGGACAGCATCCGGATAGCACAGGCCGAGATGGTATCGGCGGACCGCGGCGGCGAGTTGATCGCCATCGAATAGCGGGTGAGAAATATGAGCAAGCGCAAATGGCCTGTAGGCACCATCATCACTCTTTCGGACCTGCTGGAGCGTGGGGTCGGCCCGTTGCGGGATATGGGCCTTGATACCTGCCAGGTATCAATCTGGGACGACGGGCTGTGCACCGCCGACAACGCCGAAAAAGCCGCCCGGGCGCTGGAAGGATTCGGCGCGATGACGTCGATCATCGGATGGCCGGGGCCCGCCAAATGGAATTTCATCGAGGGCCCGATCACGCTGGGCCTGCTGCCTGAGGAATACCGCGCCCGGCGCATGGAGGCGCTCATACGGGAGATGACGTTCGTCAGCGAAATTAGCATTCCTTTGAGCTGCACCCATGTGGGCTTCCTACCGGAGGATCCCAACAATCCGCTCTACGGCGTCATGGTGGACTGCCTGCGCCGGCTCGCCGATCATGCCGGAGAGCTGGGGCACGTTTTCTGCCTCGAAACCGGCCAGGAGACGCCCATCACGCTGCGCCGCGCGATCGAGGACGCGGGAGCAGAGCATCTGGGCATCAACCTGGATACCGCGAATCTGCTGCTTTATGGCAAGGCCAATCCAGCAGACGCAGTGGACATGTTCGGCCAGTACGTGCGAAGCCTGCACGTCAAGGACGGCGAGTATCCGACCGACCCGCGCAGGCTCGGGAAGGAAATGCCGGTGGGACAGGGAAGGGTGGATTTCCCGGCGGTGCTGCGCAAACTGGACGCGCTGGGATTTTCCGGCCCGCTCATCATCGAGCGCGAGATCAGGGGGCCCCAGCAGATCGAGGACATACGCAGCGCGATCGCCCTGCTCGACAGGTGGATGGCGGCGCTGGCATAGCAGATAGTATCTATGATTTCGGTGGGGGCGCGTTCGCGCCCTCCTTTTTTATGCGCTTGCCCTGGCTGTCTTATAACACCATGTGTTTACGATGATATGGAACGGTGATCAGGACAACAGCATTTACTCATCATCGTTTACCCGTAATGTGCTATTTAAGCGGTTTGAAAGACTTTCTTTTTTTATGAGCCGCTTTCAGCCGAGAAAGTGCGAAAAGTCGCCGCATTTATTCCACGACCGCTTGACAACGAGCCTCTCCGGACATGTTGAAGGGCAGCAAGAGGGCAGCTCCTACGGGAGGGGCTGCCCTGGCAAAAAGCCTAACATGTCCGTCTCATTATCAAGCGGCTTTCGCGGCATAAACGCTAAGAATGGTTACGAACAATCTTTCAGAAATAGCCCGTACAGGAATTTGAGCGTATCGTTATAGCTTTCATAGTGCCAAATACTTTTCCATTCGTCGCTTCCATGTATGAGGTGAGGCTTCGTTGATTTCACAACCTTGGAATGATCACCCGGAACACGTGGCGGTCTGTCGGGTTTTATGTATTGGACGGTATCATAGATTATACCTTTGTAGGATACCCGAATGGCCTTGCGCGTACTGATCAACACGGAAACATCAGCTTTTCTTGGAATGATCGGGAATCCCTTGTCAACGACCTTAAAGGATTTTCTGTTAATCGAAAAAGATCCTGCGCTATCCATTTTTCGAGAGTGCTCAGGCTTTCTACCCCTTCTTGTAGATAGCTCTTTTTTATTCGGTCGATTTGCCGCACTGAAAGTTCAAGGAGCTCTGCCGCTTTTTCTCGCGTTATCAGTCCATCGATCACTTGGGTGATTACAGTATGCCGTTTTAGCTGTTTTCTCGTCATTGCTATCTTTTCCATAGAGACATTTTATCAAGATAATATACAGAGA
The DNA here is from genome assembly GCA_050942555.1 of Christensenellales bacterium. GTDB lineage: Bacteria > Bacillota > Clostridia > Christensenellales > UMGS416 > JAAYXU01. The sequence goes on along the minus strand of JBMNNN010000121.1, from coordinate 392 downwards.
CAATATCACAAGATAACAGCACAAACGGTTCGAAAAACATTGACAGGCCCGACCGGTTTGTGTTATAATATCAATAGAAACGTTTATATTGAGAGAGACGCCGTGACAAACCGCAGAAGTACCATACGCGATGTGGCAAAGATGGCCGATGTCAGCATATCGGTCGTTAGCTACGTGCTCAACGAGACGCCGGGCAAATCCATCAGCTGGGAGACTGCGCAGCGGGTACGCGAGGCCGCCGCTGCGTTGCGGTATACGCCCAACCGGATCGCCCAGTCAATGCGTCTTGGCCGTAGCAATATGATCGCGTTTGTGTCCTTTTGGCAGATGACCGAGTTCGTCACCCAGCAGATCATGTCGGGCATATACGATGTGGCGCAGGAAGCGGGCTA
>JBMNNN010000120.1:0-6481 GCA_050942555.1 Christensenellales bacterium | reverse complement strand
GGCCATGCCCCGCGTGCCGAATACGCGCAGGTGCTCGTTGCCCCACGAGCCGAAGCCCTTCGGATTGAGATAATTGAGCGTGGCGACGCCAAGGCCGCCGTTTGCAAGCGTGAAGCTGAGCGTCGCGGCTGTGGCGAGCCCGCCGCCGGGCACCGGGTTTCCGAGCCCGGTCCGCGCGGCGCGTATTTTGCGTATCGCAAGTCCGGTCGTGTGCTCGACGTACCGCAGCGCGTGCACACCGACCCACCGGATAAGCCCGCCGTCGGTCTCGTCGTCCTGCGGGCGTCCGCCGTGCATCGGATAGGATTTCTGCACGAACACCTGCGCCACATCGCCCAGCACGCCCGAGCGTATGAGTGAACGCAGCGTCCACCAGGGCTGTTCGTACACCGTCTCGCACATCTCGCGCAGTATGACGCCGCAGCGTTCCGATTCCCGGATCAGCATATCAAGATCGTGCTCGGTCAGCGCGCAGGGCTTTTCGCACAGCGCGTGCTTGCCCGAACGCATGACGCGCAGCGCGTCAGCCGCCTGATCGCTGCGCCTTGGCGAGCACAGCGATACCATCCGCACCCGCGGGTCGCGCAGCATGTCGTGAAGCGTCGCGTACTCCCTCGCGTTGCCGACCAGCATTTTGGGCGGTATCCGGGAGACGTCTACCCCGCAGACGGAGACGATCCGTATCTTTCCGCCGTAATGACCCTCGTGGTTTAGCTGATGGCCGTTTTGCCCGTACAGTCCTACTTCGAGCATCGTCTTCCTCCGCTTCATGACATGACTCCGCGCAAGGATTCGTTCCCCGCGGCCCAAATTCCTGCTGGGCGGCCCTCTCTCATAAAAGCGTTTGAACCTTGTTGTCCCGGATGAATATGATGAAACTAGCGTGTATTTGAGGGAGGGAATCTATATGTTCAAACGGTTGGCTGCAGTAGTGGTATGTTTGCTTTTGGTATCCATCGTGATCGGATGCGCAAAGCAGGAGCCGGAACGAATCGTACTCAATGAGGTGACCCACTCGGTGTTCTATGCTCCGCTGTATGCAGCGATTTCGCTGGGTTACTTCGATGAGGAGGGGCTTACGATCGACCTTGTGAACGGTGGGGGGGCGGACAAATCGATGACGGCCATCCTGTCGGATCAGGCGCAGATTGGGCTTATGGGCCCCGAGGCGGCTATCTATGTATTCAGGGAAGGCAAGGAAGACAGCGCGATCGTATTTGGACAGCTTACCAAGCGGGACGGATCTTTCCTGGTGGGCAGAGAGCCTGCGGAGGACTTTCAGTGGAGCGATTTGCGTGGCAAGACCATAATCGGCGGCCGCGCGGGCGGCGTTCCGGAAATGACGCTCGAGTACGTGCTGCGCAAAAACGGGCTGGAGCCCGGCGTCGACGTGGAGGTCATCACCAGCGTCCAGTTCAATCTGATGGGCGGCGCGTTTGAGGGCGGTATGGGCGACTACGTCACGCTGTTTGAGCCGACAGCCTCCATGTTTGAGCAGGAGGGGAAGGGCTACATAATGGACGCGGTGGGCGCGGAAAGCGGCGAGGTGCCCTATACGGCGTTCATGGCCAAGAAGAGCTATATCGAGAAAAATCCCGACATCATCAGGAGCTTCCTGCGGGCCATCTACAAGGCGCAGCAGTGGATCATGAGCGCCTCCGACCGCGAGGTCGCCGAGACGATCGCGGGTTTCTTCCCCGATACGTCGGTCGATTCGCTGGTACTGGTCGCCAAATCGTACCGGGAAATTGACGCCTGGATGGATACGCCCGTCATGAAGGAAGAGGCTTTTAACCGTCTGCAGGAAATCATTATCCAGGCCGGTGTATTTGACGAGCCGGTTCCCTTCGCGCAGGTGGTCGATAACGCCTACGCCCAGGAAATCATCGGCGAGCGTCGCTGAACCTGGCCGGACCCGGAAGCCTCAGGGGGCGGCTTGGGGCTTCCTCCTATATTGGGTAGAGGCTGGTGGAGCAACCAATCGCGAATGACGATGATCCGGAGATACAAAACAGTCGCAAGGCGCAAGAGGATGATTGATTCTGATGGAACTGGTCAGTGTGAAGAATGTGGACAAGAGATATCACTCGATAAACGGCGAAATCGATGTAGTCAGGGATCTTTCCTTTTCGGTCAGCCCGGGCGAATTCGTCAGCATCGTCGGGCCCAGCGGGTGCGGAAAGACGACGATACTGTCGATGATCGCGGGGCTCGTGGAACCCTCCGGGGGCGAGATACGCATCCACGGGGAACCTGTGAACGGTACCAGCGAGTTGGCCGCCTATATGCTGCAGAGAGACCATCTGTTCGAGTGGCGCACGATCGAGGAGAATATATTGCTGGGACTTCAGATACGCGGAAAATGCTCAAAGGAAACGCGGGCCAGAGCGCTGGCCCTACTGGACAAATACGGACTCAAGGACTTCTCCCGCTATCACCCGCAGCAGCTGTCGGGAGGCATGCGGCAGAGAGTGGCGCTCATCCGGACACTGGCTGTCGATCCCGAACTCCTGCTGCTCGACGAGCCCTTTTCATCGCTCGATTACCAGACGCGACTGGCGCTTTCCGATGAAATCGCTCAGATTATCCGGCAGGAAGGAAAAACGGCGATACTCGTGACCCATGATATTGCCGAGGCAATATCGATGTCCGACCGGGTGATGCTACTAACCGAAAGACCCGCTTCCATTAAGTTGAGCGTTGATATAAAGCTGCAAAATGAGAGCGCCACTCCGATCCGGAAACGTCAGGACCCGAGGTTTCAGGGATACTTCGATTTATTATGGAAGGAGCTGGCCGTTCATGTCCAATAACGCAGCGACAGCGAAAGCCGCGCCGATATCCGAGGAGCATGCGCGGTACTGGAAACAGATCCGGCGCAGGAACCGGTTCATCATGGCTTCCCGCATCAGTCTGGCGCTCATCATCATAGGCCTGTGGGAGCTGGCCGCCCATATGCAGTGGATCGATCCATTCATCATGAGCTCGCCCTCCCGGATCGTGAGGACCATCGCGTCGCTGTACCGCTCGGGCGATCTTTTCATGCATATCGGCGTTACGCTCTGGGAAACGGCGGCGGGATTCGTGCTGGGCACGCTGCTGGGGATCGGTATCGCGGTGCTGCTCTGGTGGCTGCCCGCCGCGGCGCAGGTGCTGGACCCGTATCTGGTGGTGCTCAACAGCCTGCCCAAGATCGCGCTGGGGCCGGTCATCATCGTATGGGTGGGCGCCGGCGCCGGCGCGATCATCACGATGGCGTTGCTCATATCGGTGATCGTCACGGTGCTCAATGTGCTCAACGCGTTTCTTGAGGTCAGCGAGGAAAAAATACTGCTCGTGAGGACGTTCGGCGCGACCAGAGCCCAGATACTCAGGCTGGTGGTGCTTCCGGCCAGCATCCCCGCGATGATATCGACGCTGAAAATCAACGTCGGAATGACATGGGTGGGCGTCATCGTCGGGGAGTATCTGGTGTCGCGGGCGGGGCTTGGATACCTCATTGTGTACGGCGGGCAGGTATTCAAGCTGGATCTCGTGATGGCGAGCATACTGATCCTGGCGGTGGTAGCGGCGATTATGTATCTGGCGATCGCGCACGTGGAAAAGAAATACAACCTGACCCACCGCTGAGCCGGGCGTCCGCTTCGGATGCGGATCGCTACAGTCTGCGCTCCAGGAAATCGGTTTGGGTCACGCTGCCGTCGGGAGCGATATGGCGCCTCGTTTCCTGTTTCATCGTCCGGTGTCCCTCCAATCGCGCCTGAACCAAATCATCCCAGTTTTGATTTTACCGGCGAGCGAGCGGGCATGTCAATGTAAAACGCACTGAGAAAATAACGATAAATACCAGAGGAAGAATATGAAAGCAGGGGATCCGCAGCCACAAGTGCTGCAAGGGCTTGAGCACCGTCCATGATACTGTTGCTTCCGGCCTGATCTTTTACCCAGAACAACTTGACAACATCCGTTTGCACCCTCCTGTTTGCTTACAGCGCAAATATATGCTATAATCGATCCGCTCCATCCAGGCGGATGGGGTTATTTTCCATAAAGGGGACGCTTGGATGGCCGCCGGAGAAAAAACGCAAAAAACGCTGGTTCAGAACCGGCGCGCTCATCATGATTATTATATCGAGGAGACGCTGGAAGTCGGCATTGCCCTCCATGGCTCCGAGGTAAAATCCATCCGTATGGGACAGGCCAACCTGAAGGAAAGTTACTGCGCGATCCGCGACGGAGAGCTGTGGCTGCTGGGCGCTCATATCAGTCCCTACGAAAAAAGCGGTTCGTGGGCTCTCAACCCGACCCGGGACCGTCGTCTGCTGGCGCACAAGCGCGAGATCCGCAGTTTGCAGGCGAAGGTGAAGCTGAAGGGACTGACGCTCATACCGCTGCGGATGTACCTGAAAGCCGGCAGGGTGAAAATCGAGCTGGCGCTGGCCCGCGGCAAAAAGCTTTACGACAAGCGTGAAGCGAAAGCCGGGCAGACCGTCCGCCGCGATATGGAGCGCGCTTTGGCGCGCAGTCGGCAGGAATAGAACGGTTGTCCGGTGAAAATGAGCCATTGCATATTGCCGGCCGTTCCGATATAATAATAAGCGTAGGCATCTCCTGAACGATCATGGGGGCGTATATGGATTTCGACGGGGATGCGAGAGCAGCGTAAGCGAGCTGCGGGCTCGTCCGCATTAAAAACGGAAACCTAAACTTAACTCGCAACGAACATACTCTTCCCGTCGCGGCCTAATAGCCCGCGACGTGTCGCTCTCCTGAGACCCGCATAGGGAAAAGCGGCATCAATCATGCGGGGAACGAATCAGCCTAAGCTTTGCGGCTGACCGGATTATATGAAGCTACCCGACCCGGAACCCGGCCGATGGGGGTCCGGCAAGGGGAATTGAAAACACCGGCTGCGCTCGGAGAAAACACTGGGATCGCATTTTCGGACAGGGGTTCGATTCCCCTCGCCTCCACCAGAAATAGTACCATCTATTGGTAGAATGACATCTATCGGTGGGTGGTTTTTTGTTTGCCCGAAAGTGCTTGATTTAAGCCGCTTTCGGGCTTTGCGCTTTTTGCTTTGTAGCAATAGTTGGTGTTTTAGAGTAGCCGTTTTCGGAGGATACTTGACACGAACCTGTAGCTGCCAAGTGCTTATTTTTAACGATTAGACCTCTGGAGGTGTGCATCTTTTAACGATTTGCCCTGTAATCGTTAATAGATATCCCAATGATGAAAAATCGTCGTGTGTGACAACAACGGACGTGATTGCTGTCAAGCAAGCCAGACGGGACGCTAAAACGTGGGTTTTTGCAAGTGTACATATACTTGCTGTGCTTGCTATTATGCTAATTAACCTATGCCCATTGACAAAAGGCTCAAAACAGTCAATAATAAAGGTAAATAATGGGCGAATATTTCTCGAGTTAATATGAAGTTTGGAGAAAAGGTAAGACTGCTGCGAAATTGTCATAGTAATTGGCTGTATCTTATGCCATAAGCTGTCTACCTCTTACTACCCGAACGAGCGTCATAACGAGCTGGACAATCCATTGTTGGGGGGTGTATACGTCCGGGAAAGAGTTTACATTATACAGCAAAATAAATCAGATTCCACGTATTGGTAAAACTAATCCTTAAAGGAGGTACATTTTTTGGAAATAGGACTTATGAGCATAATTCCACAAATAGTCTCGCTTAGAGAAAAAGAGAATAATCTCAATTTTACTCGATCTGATCGGGAAATTGTTTCCACACAAGACTTTTCGAGTTTGGTAACTAAGATTTCTGAGGCATATCATCGTGAATGGGTAAAGGAGAAGCTTGAATTTGCTCAAAACTTCCTTGCCAGGACATGGGCAGGGATGCCCTTACCGGTCCTATCAATCTGCGGCAGAGGAACCCAGGAAATAAGATACAGCAAATATCTGGGCTATTTTTTAGATGGATCAAAATCTCATGGTTTAGGGTATCGATATTTAGATGAACTATTGAAATTAGTTACGGATGAAAAGGTCGATACTTTTAATGCGAAAGCAGAGACGGAAAAGTGGATCGGGAGTGCGCTTGACTTATCGGGGTCTGTAGAATGTTACTGCGACAATGTTATTTCTTGCGATCACCATGTGATATTCATAGAGCAAAAAATTAATAGCGGTGAAAGCCAGAATAAAAACAGTAAAGAAACTCAGTTGTGTCGATATGACAAAGCAATTAAACGCAACGAGGAGTTTAATGGAAAAAAGCAAGTTCGAATATTTATTACTCCGTCAGGAAAGACGTCACCAAATTCACCAAACTGGAAAGCTGTTTCGCACAAGGATTTGGCGCGCATCGGGCTAAAAGTACTAAGTAATGGAGGAATATCAGGGGTTGCCAGGGAGAACTTGAAGAGATTCCTTTTGGATTTACTCTTAGGACCCTTCATTAAATCAGAAGGGGAAATTCAAAATTTAGTAGACCTTGCAAAAGCCTCTGTATT
>JBMNNN010000119.1:0-6542 GCA_050942555.1 Christensenellales bacterium | reverse complement strand
GCTTGCAGAAAGGCTGCGGGCAAACCGCCCGGCGGCGGTGCGCATGCTGCCCAGGACACAGAGATACCCGCTCAATGCGTTTTTCTGCGACCATATACTGGGGACGCTCGACGAGCTGCGCCTCCCGCTGCTGCTGGACGCCGGCGAAGCGCCTGCCTTTGAGGATATCCCGCCGCTGGCGCGTGATTTTCCAAATATCCCTATCGTAATACTGCGCCGTTACTTTAACTGTTCCAGGGCGCTGACCCCGCTCATCACAAAGCTTTCCAACCTGTATATCGACATGAACATCATCATCGACACGGGGTATCTGGAGGAGCTCGTAAACGAGCGTTCCTTAAGCGAAAAGCTGCTGCTGGGAAGCGGCCTGCCCGAGCATGTCCCGGCGGGCGGTCTTTCGATGGTGTTCTATTCACCGATCGAGGATGCGCATAAGCATAATATATTGCACGCGAACTGGGAGCGCCTGCAGGGAGGGATACGCTATGACGATAAGGGATGAAGCGTTCCAGGGGAAACCGGTATCCGCTTTCGTCGTGGACGCCCATACCCATATCGGCCCATACTATATGAGCGGCTGGTATCAGTCGCCGCAGGAAACCACGACCGGGGCCATCGTCCGCAGCATGGACCGGCTGGGCATCGACTGCATCGTCACGGCGCCCCATCCGCTTGTCATGGGCATGATGGCTGTCGCCAACGAAACGACGGCCGCGGCTATCAGCGACTTTCCCGGCCGGATCTACGGGTATATCTGCGTCTGTCCCGGCGAAGGCATGGAAGCGGTCAGGGAGCAGATCGGTCTGTACGCAGATCATCCGGGCTTCCTGGGGCTAAAGTTCCTGCCGGGCTATCACGGCTCGCTCACGCAGCCCGAATATCGGTACGCCGCCGGGTTCGCCAACGACAGGAGATGCGTGGTGCTCACCCATACCTGGGGGAACAGCCCTCCCCTCAATGAGGTGGAAGAGCTAGCCCAAATGCACCCCAGCATGAAGCTGCTGTGCGCGCACCAGGGCGGCGGCTCGGCGGACCTGTCCCGCAGCCTTTCCCAGATCATGGCGAGCTACCCCAACCTGTATATGGAGATCTGCGGCTCGCTGTCAAACCCACTGGCCATAGAGGATTTGGTGGCGATAGCGGGGGAGGACCGCGTCATATACGGCAGCGACCTTATTAACCTGGATCCACGCTACGATTTCGGGCGGGTTGTGTTTTCGCCTCTCCCCGACGGCGTCAAGCGAAAGATCCTGTCGGGTAATTTCCTGTCGCTCCTGCGCGACTCGGGGATGGGAGGGATTGCTGAGCGCTGACGTGTCCCTGCGACCCGCGCGTCCTTGATTGATGGTGGCGGTGTGGGTATAATGACTGTGCCGGAATATGACGAAGGGGAACATGCATGATCGACATACATCGGTATCGCGACGATGCCACACTGAAGAAAAAGGTGCTGCAGACCATATACGAACGCGGTCAGGTTTCGCGCGGAGAGCTGACCGAGATACTCGGGATGGGTCTGACGTCGGTTACGAAGTACGTCGGGAGTCTTCTGGGCGAAGGGATCATCATCGAGTGCGGCGCGATGGAATCCGCAGTCGGCCGCAAACCCAACCTGCTGGGCATCAATCCCGAATATGCCTACATACTGGGCGCGGATATCGGCGGATACGCGGCAAAGCTGGGCGTGGTCAGGATGGACGGCAGCATCGTCGAGGACTGGTTCATCCGCCCGCTTGAGGATAAAGTCCCGGTCACCAGCATGGAACCCGATGGGCTCATACGATTTATCGCCCGCATCTTTAAGAAATATGGCCGGGATAGGTTCATGGCTATATGCGTGGGTATCAGCGGCATGGTCGATCACGAAAAGGGAACGGTGGTTTTCTGCCCGAATCTCAGCGGCTGGGACGACGTGAATCTGGCAGATCTGCTCACCGCTTCCTTTGGCCTCCCTGCTTTCGTGGACACCAGCGCGCGCTGCATGGCGCTGGCCGAGCAGCGATACGGAGCCGGGACCGGCGTCCGGGATCAGGTTTTCGTGTCGCTTGGCTACTACGGCATCGGATCGGCGCTTATCATGAACGGCTCGCTGTACCGCGGGTATTCGGGATTCGCCGGGGAAATCGGCCATGTGATGAGCTCCAACAGGGGCGTGCGCTGCACCTGCGGAAATTACGACTGCCTAGAGCTTTCATCCACCCTTAAGATGATCGTGGTCGGAATCAGCCGCCGGTTGAAAGGCGTACAGGGATACTCGCCGCTGCTTCGCCTGCTTCCGCAGGACTGGAGCGAAAAGGATATCACACCGCAAATCATCGGGCAGGCCATCGAGGAGGGCGACAAGCTGTGCTACGAGGCGGTGGAGACGGCGGGCCGCCACACGGGTATCGCGCTGTCCAACCTGCTCAACGTCATCAACCCCGGCCTGGTGATACTGGGCGGCAGCGTCATAGAGCTGTTCCCGGGCATGCTGGATATTATCGGGCGCACCATCCGGGAGCGGGTACTGGTTCCGGTGCTGCGCGATCTCGAAGTCCGGAAGGCGAAAATGGATTGGCGCGGGGCCGTGGTGGGAAGCTCCGTAATGGCGCAGATGGAGTTTTTCAGGTAGGGGATGGAAGCGGACAAATAGAAGAGTCCGTCAAATAAGCATAAGCCCGCCCGGCGGGAAAGCGCGTATGTGCCTGTATAGCAACCCGTTTGTTGCGTGTTTGCTTGACATACGATTCACACGATTTTGCCCAGAGCCTTTTTTTACTTTCAGACAGGCATGAACCCAAATTAATAAGGTTGGAACAGCATGGCGGTTGTGCGGACAGGTTTTTTTGATTCCTATTTAAACCCAGCGGTTTCTGTGATATGATGTATGGCGGAAAGGGGACGATTGGAATATGGTTTGGCACACGAATCGCTTCCGTCGGCATCTTCTGGACATGCATATTGAAGACTGGAACGACGAATTCCTGAGCAGATTCGATCCGCAAACCTATGTGGACAACCTCATCAGAGCGAAAATCCATACGCCCATGATTTATTTTCAGTCGCATGTGGGGTATTGTTATTTTCCCACGCGATGCGCCCGTATCCACAAAGCCTTCGAGCGGGAGCCAGGCCGGATGCGCAGGCTGGTGGACCTGTGCCACGCAAACGGAATGGCTGTGGTCGGCTACTACAGCCTCATATACAACACATGGGCCCACGACGCACATCCCCAGTGGCGCATGGTGCAGCACAACGGAAAATCAAAGCGCGAGAATGATATCTACAGGTACGGACTGTGCTGTCCCAACAATATGGATTACCGGGCTTTCGTCTTTGAACAGATCCGGGAAATGATGGAGTACTTCACCGTCGAGGGCATGTTCTACGACATGCTCTTCTGGCCGCATGTGTGCTACTGCGAATCCTGTAAAAAGCGGTGGGCTGACGAGGTCGGCGGCGAGATTCCGGAATCGCCCGGTGACGAGCGCTGGGAGATGCTGCTGGCGCGCCGTCGCGCATGGATGGGCGAGTTTGCGCAGGTGGTTACCGACAAGACCAGGGAACTGTGTCCCGGCGTCACGGTTGAGCATAACTTTTCCAGCGCCGCAAGCCCCAACGCGGAGCGCAGCGTCGGAGACGAGATCAACGATGCCTGCGACTATACCGGGGGAGACTTATACGGAGGCTTCTTAGAGCAGTCGTTTACCTGTAAGTATTACATGAACGCAAGCCGGAATCAGCCCTTCGAGTACATGACGGGACGGTGCGACCCCAACCTCAGCAAGCATACGATCACCAAATCGCGGGACGAGCTTACAAAAGCGGTGATGCTGACCTGCGCGCATCACGGCGCGACGCTACTGATCGACGCGATCGATCCGGTCGGCACGATGGATTCCCGCGTGTATGACCTGATCGGCGAGGTTTTTGAGCATGAGATTCCCTATGAGCCGTTCCTGCGCGGTGAACTTGTCGCGGATGTGGGCGTAATGTATCACCTTCCCAGCAAGGTGATACGATACAAGCGAGGCTTTTCCAATCACGACTGCGCGCTGCAGTCAGTCCGCACGATGATACGCCGCCATACCCCGGTGGGTGTCATAACGTCCCGCAGAATTGACACGCTGAGCCAGTACCCGGCGGTGATCGCGCCCTATCTGCATGACCTGACGGCGCAGGAGACCGACGAACTGATCCGGTATGTAGAGGAAGGCGGCTGTCTCTATCTGTCGGGCGCCGAGGAGCCCGCGCTCATCGAAAGGCTGCTGGGGGCGCACTGCGAGGGATATACGGAGCACACCGTCACATACCTGGCGCCGGGGGAGGAGCACGAAGCGCTGTTCGAGGGCTTTAACGCCGCATATCCGCTGCCCTTTGATACGAGCGCGCCGATACTAGCCGGGGTCTCCCGGGAGAACGTACTGGCGACTGTCACTGTGCCCTATACGACCCGCAGCGAGCGGCGGTTTGCTTCGATACATTCCGATCCGCCCGGCGTGGCCACCGACATCCCTGCCGTCGTAAGGCGCAGACTTGGAAAAGGCCAGGTTATCTGGTCGGCCTTGCCCATCGAAAAGGAATCCATCGCCGTATACCGGCGTATCCTCGTCAATTTGCTAAGCCAGGCGGGGCTGCGCAGTTCTGTGCAGTCGGATGCGCCCCCGTCGGTGGAACTCGTCACATTCCGGGACGGGAATACGCTGCGCGTGAGTGCGGTGGACCTTTCTCAGGAGGAAAGTGCGGTTGCGCTTGCGCCTTTCACCGTCCGCATCCGCACCGAGCGAAATATACGATCCGTCGCGCTTCTTCCCGACGGATCGCCGATTCCATTCGAGCAGGACGGAGGATTTCTTTCCTTTCGTACACGGCAACTGAGCCGGTTTGATATGTATGAAATAAAGGAGGAAACATAATGTCACTAGCCCAACGATTGCTCACGCAGGGGGAAGGCATTCTGCGCCTGGCGCCGACATGGGTGCCACGTTCTTTTTGCCGCCCCGGCAGGCGCATCAAACTGCATCCCGACGATTACTATGCGCTGGGACTCACACGCGGCGGTATCGACGAGCGCTGGCTTTCTTCTACAACCCCCGCCGACAACGGCCCGATGACGCCCCCGGACGAGGGGCTAAGCTACATCGTTTCTGACGACGGGAGCGAGCGGATGCTGCTCCGGGACGCGGTCGATCAATTACGGAGCGACCTCATTGGTAAAGCGCTATGGGAGAGATACGGACGCTGGCCGGTTTATTCGAAGTTTTTTGACAACCTGGGCCCGCTGCCCCATCACATCCACCATGACGATGCCCATGCGGCCCGCGTGGGCATGAGCGGTAAACCCGAGATGTATTTCTTCCCTTCCCAGATGAACAACCACGGCGGAGAGTTTCCCTTCACATTCTTCGGCATCAATCCTGAAGTCGGAAAGGATGAGGTGAAGCAGGCGCTCAAAGACTTCACCAAGGGCGACAACCGCCTGCTGGAGCTGTCGCGGGCATACAAGCTGCAGCTGGACACCGGCTGGGACGTACCGCCCGGGCTGCTTCACGCGCCCGGCAGCCTGTGCACCTATGAGCCGCAGTTCGCCAGCGATGTGTACGCCATGTACCAGTCGGTGCTGTACTTCGACCATACCGTTCCCGAGGAGCTTCTGTGGAAAAACTGTCCCGAGGAGGAAAAGGGGAACTTCGACTACCTGATGGAAGTGATCGACTGGGAATTGAATACGGACCCGGATTTCACCGCCAACAGGCTGATGAAACCCCAGGTCATCCGCAAGGACGACACCTGCTGTGAGGAGTGGATCTGCTACCGCGCCCAGATCCCGTGCGCCAAGCGTCTGATCGTGTATCCCGGCCGGACCGCTCTGGTCACCGACAAGGCGGCATACGGGATGATCCTGCTGCAGGGTTACGGGACGATGGGACGATGGGAGATCGCGACGCCGACGCTTATTCGCTACGGGGCCCTCACCAATGACGAGTTCTTTGTCACAGAGGACGCGGCGCGAGCCGGTGTCACTATCGTGAACCGGTCAAAAACCGAGTCCATCGTCATGCTCAAGCATTTCGCGCACAATCCTGAGCTCGAATGCTGGCAGGCTGATCATCAGGAGTTCATCTCGAAAGACTAAGGTCGTCGCCCGTGCCTTATGGTTTACCCCGGGTGAGATATCGCCTGCTGTTTATCCGGCAGGCTTAGAATATAATCTGTAATGCAATCGTACCAATAATAAGCCCTCCAGAACGGTAGAATTGAAAATAAGCCCCCGATATGGAGGGCTTATGTGCTGGTGCGAGAAACAGGACTTGAATGTGGTGTACACCAGCGCCGCCGTCCCGCGCAGGCATTAGCGTTTCCTTGCTTCGCAGATCGTGGGGTATACGCTCCGGGTTTGGCCCGCAGGTTCTTCGCTACCTATTTGGCACTAAACGGAAGCACCCCCGCAAGGGGGGCGCTTCCGTTTGGTGCGAGAAACAGGACTTGAACCTGCACGATGTCGCCATCACTAGGTCCTGAACCTAGCGCGTCTGCCTATTCCGCCATTCTCGCATATTTTG